>LVAK01000012.1 GCA_001604035.1 Clostridiales bacterium Firm_05 | reverse complement strand
TGTTGCAGTTGCCCAGTCAGCCGGAGCAATTTCAATCCACGCTCCCTGTGAAGGGAGCGACCATTTTGCTAAAAAATATTGCACAATACTGTTGATATTTCAATCCACGCTCCCTGTGAAGGGAGCGACTATCCGTACTGACGTTATGCTCACTAATATGGGATTTCAATCCACGCTCCCTGTGAAGGGAGCGACGTAAATGCTATGGATAATGCTTTATACTGGTTGATTTCAATCCACGCTCCCTGTGAAGGGAGCGACGCCGGTCTGAGGATTAATATAAATTTCTGTTTCGCCATTTCAATCCACGCTCCCTGTGAAGGGAGCGACTATAACAGAATTCGGAGATAATTATTATATCTGTCATTTCAATCCACGCTCCCTGTGAAGGGAGCGACTGCAAGAGATATCAATGCAAGTTTACAGATTGATATTTCAATCCACGCTCCCTGTGAAGGGAGCGACTGTTCTGATATGAAGAATAGAAGTATATGGTGCTATTTCAATCCACGCTCCCTGTGAAGGGAGCGACTCAACAGTGTTGTGCAATATTTTTTAGCAAAATGAATTTCAATCCACGCTCCCTGTGAAGGGAGCGACTATACACCTGATTTGTATTTACTACTTTGTGTTAATTTCAATCCACGCTCCCTGTGAAGGGAGCGACCGGGAGCTCTCGGAAAGCCCTATATTGACCTCAGAATTTCAATCCACGCTCCCTGTGAAGGGAGCGACATCAGCGCAAAACCCAATATAATGCACACAATATATTTCAATCCACGCTCCCTGTGAAGGGAGCGACCATAATATTTACACCTCACTTCCTAATAGTTTATCATTTCAATCCACGCTCCCTGTGAAGGGAGCGACTCTTCTATGATTTCTTGGTTTACGTCTTCTACAGAAAATTTCAATCCACGCTCCCTGTGAAGGGAGCGACTTTGTTGCTCTTGCACGGTTTTTTATAGATGTTAAATTTCAATCCACGCTCCCTGTGAAGGGAGCGACCTGTTGTTCTTCTGTCATCATTTCGAGTAGTTGCAATTTCAATCCACGCTCCCTGTGAAGGGAGCGACTGCGGAGCAGTACGAACGGAAGGAGTTTTTATATATTTCAATCCACGCTCCCTGTGAAGGGAGCGACTACAAGGGCAAACATAAAAAATAACTTTCATTTGGTATTTCAATCCACGCTCCCTGTGAAGGGAGCGACTTTAAGCAAAGCCATAATATGACCAGTAACTTCACATTTCAATCCACGCTCCCTGTGAAGGGAGCGACAGTCCTATATAAGTCGAGCCGAAGGAGCACGTTAATTTCAATCCACGCTCCCTGTGAAGGGAGCGACCTAAAAACGTTTGAAGTTATCGATAAACTTCGAATTTCAATCCACGCTCCCTGTGAAGGGAGCGACAACGACAAAGGCGGATTACACAAAAACAGCAAAATTTCAATCCACGCTCCCTGTGAAGGGAGCGACCCAGGCACATAAACTGTTAAGGGAGCTGAGGAGCATTTCAATCCACGCTCCCTGTGAAGGGAGCGACCTAACATAATTTTGTAAAAAAGTTGATAGGCAAATTTCAATCCACGCTCCCTGTGAAGGGAGCGACCGCACTCTTGGCGGCAGATTCATACGCTTTGTCATATTTCAATCCACGCTCCCTGTGAAGGGAGCGACGTGAATGCAGCTATCAGCGCTTCTGTTCTTTCGATATTTCAATCCACGCTCCCTGTGAAGGGAGCGACTGCCAAACTCCCTTGAATCTACTCCGTTGTAAAATTTCAATCCACGCTCCCTGTGAAGGGAGCGACATCGTTATTGTATTTTGGTTCACTTTCAGTTGTTATTTCAATCCACGCTCCCTGTGAAGGGAGCGACTTATATCACTAACATATCATTAGAGACCGGACGGAATTTCAATCCACGCTCCCTGTGAAGGGAGCGACGCCAAAAAGTACGGCATAACGCACTCGGCTTATCAATTTCAATCCACGCTCCCTGTGAAGGGAGCGACTGAGCTCTCTAACGAGCGGCCGTCTCGTATTAGCTCATTTCAATCCACGCTCCCTGTGAAGGGAGCGACGCTCTCTAACGAGCGGCCGTCTCGTATTAGCTCATTTCAATCCACGCTCCCTGTGAAGGGAGCGACCAAGCTTGACGATCTTTATAAACAGTTAGTCGAGGATTTCAATCCACGCTCCCTGTGAAGGGAGCGACTTATTGTTTCAGTGAATTTGTTATCTTTGTAAATATTTCAATCCACGCTCCCTGTGAAGGGAGCGACCGAGGGCAACGGGTAACATTAAAGCACCCTTTGAATTTCAATCCACGCTCCCTGTGAAGGGAGCGACACCCGCTGGATTATAAAATTCTCCTGTCTGATCGAATTTCAATCCACGCTCCCTGTGAAGGGAGCGACGTCCCTTTGTATTTCTAATAATACCGTTACTGAGGATTTCAATCCACGCTCCCTGTGAAGGGAGCGACGTTGTAAGCTGTTGGAAGTGTTGGAAGTTGTTGATTTCAATCCACGCTCCCTGTGAAGGGAGCGACAATACTCTCTCGTGACATTGAGAAAAGCGCTATTATTTCAATCCACGCTCCCTGTGAAGGGAGCGACTGCCTATTGATAGTAATATACTCCCCAACCGGGATTTCAATCCACGCTCCCTGTGAAGGGAGCGACCAACTGGTTGCAATATTACCACGCCCGCCGGTCATTTCAATCCACGCTCCCTGTGAAGGGAGCGACATAATCAGCGTATTCATTATGAGAGAGCTATAGAAATTTCAATCCACGCTCCCTGTGAAGGGAGCGACAGTGGTCTGCTGCGCCAGCTTGCTTGTAACGTTATTTCAATCCACGCTCCCTGTGAAGGGAGCGACAAATGACGTTAATAGCCTCGGAGAGCTCTATCTCTATTTCAATCCACGCTCCCTGTGAAGGGAGCGACTAATATATTATCCAACTTAATCACCTCCAATCGCTATTTCAATCCACGCTCCCTGTGAAGGGAGCGACTATAACATACTGTTATAACGTTCTTTGATTTGATATTTCAATCCACGCTCCCTGTGAAGGGAGCGACCTTATTGAGCTCGGCGAGAGATCTTACCGCCGTATTTCAATCCACGCTCCCTGTGAAGGGAGCGACAGCAGCTGCTCGTTGAATGTGTTCGCACGGACACCATTTCAATCCACGCTCCCTGTGAAGGGAGCGACAGCAAGTACGCAGGCAGTGCAACCCCCGGTCAGATTTCAATCCACGCTCCCTGTGAAGGGAGCGACCGGCGACGTTCTCGCCCGAGCCGTTCACCGCATTATTTCAATCCACGCTCCCTGTGAAGGGAGCGACATTCCTGCGCTAATGACCACTCCACGATGTTAAGCGATTTCAATCCACGCTCCCTGTGAAGGGAGCGACGTTTCCGCAAATGGACTTTGTAAAAGTCTTATCATTTCAATCCACGCTCCCTGTGAAGGGAGCGACGTGGCGGTTCTTTTTGACATTAATAATCACCTCTTATTTCAATCCACGCTCCCTGTGAAGGGAGCGACCCTGCGCTAATGACCACTCCACGATGTTAAGCGATTTCAATCCACGCTCCCTGTGAAGGGAGCGACATAATGGCGTTGCTGTCGTGGTCGACACAGTGTATTTCAATCCACGCTCCCTGTGAAGGGAGCGACACTGTCGTTATTGATTGCATTTTTTAACTTTAAACATTTCAATCCACGCTCCCTGTGAAGGGAGCGACGTTCTTTAATACCTCATTACCGGTATAATAATTATTTCAATCCACGCTCCCTGTGAAGGGAGCGACCAAGATTCTTGTATAGGTCGTCGAGCTTTATCGAATTTCAATCCACGCTCCCTGTGAAGGGAGCGACCAACCGTACCATTAATACGATAAGAGGCCTCGAATTTCAATCCACGCTCCCTGTGAAGGGAGCGACCGGCACGAGGTTAGCCGCCTCAGAGTACGAGCTCATTTCAATCCACGCTCCCTGTGAAGGGAGCGACTATGTAATGCCGTTCCACGTCCCCCGGTTGGGTAATTTCAATCCACGCTCCCTGTGAAGGGAGCGACCGGCACGAGGTTAGCCGCCTCAGAGTACGAGCTCATTTCAATCCACGCTCCCTGTGAAGGGAGCGACAGCTTTTTGAGGCTCGTACCGGTAACGTTAAAACATTTCAATCCACGCTCCCTGTGAAGGGAGCGACAGGAGACGGTCGGCGCCTCGCCGTATACCTCATAATTTCAATCCACGCTCCCTGTGAAGGGAGCGACCCGAGGCGTTTTATAATATATTTCCAAGCGGTTTATTTCAATCCACGCTCCCTGTGAAGGGAGCGACGGCACGAGGTTAGCCGCCTCAGAGTACGAGCTCATTTCAATCCACGCTCCCTGTGAAGGGAGCGACATTTAGCATAGCCGCCCCGGTATAACCACTCGTAATTTCAATCCACGCTCCCTGTGAAGGGAGCGACAAAGTTATTTTTGCAGGTTTGGTTATAAAAAATATTTCAATCCACGCTCCCTGTGAAGGGAGCGACCGGGGCGCCTAATTGATCGAGTATAAGCGGATTCAAATTTCAATCCACGCTCCCTGTGAAGGGAGCGACGACGCACTCGGAATCATAAACGAGGATCGAAGAGTTATTTCAATCCACGCTCCCTGTGAAGGGAGCGACGACTTATGCGCCGGATTCGCAGCTTCCGATTGATCCATTTCAATCCACGCTCCCTGTGAAGGGAGCGACTTTTAGGATCCTTTGTGCGGCTCTTGCTCATTATGATTTCAATCCACGCTCCCTGTGAAGGGAGCGACTATGGAGAAGTAACCGGAAAAACCGGCATAGTGCAGATTTCAATCCACGCTCCCTGTGAAGGGAGCGACCAGGGATTCAGCGCCGGCAGTATTGATATTTTAGCATTTCAATCCACGCTCCCTGTGAAGGGAGCGACGGGAGAACCATTTGACACAAGTTGTTGTCCCTGGAATTTCAATCCACGCTCCCTGTGAAGGGAGCGACATTTCAGCGCATGGAATGTAATGAATCCTGGTGATATTTCAATCCACGCTCCCTGTGAAGGGAGCGACGTGATATAGGTTTTAATCTCCTGGGAGATTATACAATTTCAATCCACGCTCCCTGTGAAGGGAGCGACATAAGTATTTTATATTACCGTCACAATATCTGACAATTTCAATCCACGCTCCCTGTGAAGGGAGCGACTAAATGTTTCCTCATAATCTACTGCGCCAAAATATTTCAATCCACGCTCCCTGTGAAGGGAGCGACTGAGAAATTAGCTCTATACTCCTGAGCAGTTTTTATTTCAATCCACGCTCCCTGTGAAGGGAGCGACGTCCTTTACGGATATGCTTTTACCTCGGATGGAATTATTTCAATCCACGCTCCCTGTGAAGGGAGCGACTCACATATCTGCTCAGGTGTATAGTAATCGCTGCATTTCAATCCACGCTCCCTGTGAAGGGAGCGACTGACAGGTATGCAATGGGTGTAACGCTGGATAAATTTCAATCCACGCTCCCTGTGAAGGGAGCGACATCAATAGCCTCTACATCATACAGCTCAACTATATTTCAATCCACGCTCCCTGTGAAGGGAGCGACCCTAATCCCGACATATGGGGTGCGCCCTCATCATGGATTTCAATCCACGCTCCCTGTGAAGGGAGCGACAACCCTGTAAAACTTCTTTTGTTCTCTTTGTGATAATTTCAATCCACGCTCCCTGTGAAGGGAGCGACCCTCTATTTGACGAGTGGGGTACAACTACAGGAATTTCAATCCACGCTCCCTGTGAAGGGAGCGACTGCTCAGGCCTAATCTCTTAGGCAATTCCAGAAATTTCAATCCACGCTCCCTGTGAAGGGAGCGACGTTGAGATACGTATCGGAGCACCCTCCCCCTCGGATTTCAATCCACGCTCCCTGTGAAGGGAGCGACATGTATACCGGCTTTTTGCACGAGAGGCCATAACTTATTTCAATCCACGCTCCCTGTGAAGGGAGCGACCTTTGCTCCGAGAGAGCCGCTCGTTAGATAGTCCTATTTCAATCCACGCTCCCTGTGAAGGGAGCGACTGAGAGTGCGATCATAAAAGGCTTAGCCTCATCATATTTCAATCCACGCTCCCTGTGAAGGGAGCGACATATAGAGAGTGAGCGATCTTGTCAAGAGGCTTATTTCAATCCACGCTCCCTGTGAAGGGAGCGACGACTTTGTGCTGCGGATAATGCCGTTAGAAATTGACATTTCAATCCACGCTCCCTGTGAAGGGAGCGACAGTCCTCTACACCGTCAACTATATTCCGTGTATATTTCAATCCACGCTCCCTGTGAAGGGAGCGACTTGCGAGGGCGCTTATTATTGTTAATTGAGTGTATTTCAATCCACGCTCCCTGTGAAGGGAGCGACCCGATACATTCGAGGCTCTCCCCGAGGAGATCGTCATTTCAATCCACGCTCCCTGTGAAGGGAGCGACATTCAACGAGCAGCTGCTCGGCATTGGTGACTATATTTCAATCCACGCTCCCTGTGAAGGGAGCGACGTCCGCATATTACATCAATAGGATTATTTGTGAGATTTCAATCCACGCTCCCTGTGAAGGGAGCGACCATGCGTGCACACTTGTCAACGATAGCACCAAGATTTCAATCCACGCTCCCTGTGAAGGGAGCGACATAGTTCCTTTGCGGTCATATCAATACCCCTCTCTATTTCAATCCACGCTCCCTGTGAAGGGAGCGACAGGAATTCTCTGTCCTGTGTTATTCTCTTTGCCGCATTTCAATCCACGCTCCCTGTGAAGGGAGCGACTGGTTTTGTCTTTTCGTAAAATTCGCCACCCATTATTTCAATCCACGCTCCCTGTGAAGGGAGCGACATACACGAGAGCCTCGCCGCCGTTGAGTGTGCGGTATTTCAATCCACGCTCCCTGTGAAGGGAGCGACTCACTACCAGCTATACAGCAAGTCAGGACAAGTGATTTCAATCCACGCTCCCTGTGAAGGGAGCGACTGCAATCAATAACACATTCGTCAATTTCAATCTTATTTCAATCCACGCTCCCTGTGAAGGGAGCGACGCACGCATATAGGTACAGGTATTAGACATACGGTATTTCAATCCACGCTCCCTGTGAAGGGAGCGACAGCCTGATAAGCATCGGCATATATTTGAGCAATGATTTCAATCCACGCTCCCTGTGAAGGGAGCGACATGTATCGTGATAATAAGTATACCTCATCAATAGTTATTTCAATCCACGCTCCCTGTGAAGGGAGCGACTCTCGTGGTCTTTAAAGTTGTTATACTTGTCGAATTTCAATCCACGCTCCCTGTGAAGGGAGCGACCCTTTGCGCTCGAGACTATCGCCAATACCAAGGACATTTCAATCCACGCTCCCTGTGAAGGGAGCGACTCTCAGCTTCAAATTTTTCAATTTCCGCATTAATGGATTTCAATCCACGCTCCCTGTGAAGGGAGCGACATCTATATCAGACCCTATTGCTTCTTTATATGTATTTCAATCCACGCTCCCTGTGAAGGGAGCGACCCTGGGCTTATCGATCACTGTGAGCATTCTCGGAATTTCAATCCACGCTCCCTGTGAAGGGAGCGACAGCTGCTTCCTTCTCCTCTTTCTGCATATCAGAATTTCAATCCACGCTCCCTGTGAAGGGAGCGACCTGGCCTAAGATCATAGCAGCATATAAGGCGCTATTTCAATCCACGCTCCCTGTGAAGGGAGCGACTGAATAAAGCATATGACATTATTCAGAATAACGATATTTCAATCCACGCTCCCTGTGAAGGGAGCGACAGCAAAAATGCACATAGACAGAAAGCATCCGTCATGAAAAATGCACATTTATGCGAATAAACAGGCTTTTCCGGCTTTAAGAATAAAAGCATCATCTCAAAAAAGCCCTGTTTTTCAGGTGCGAATATCCCGGTGTTTTCATGTACACTTCATATTCGCATCAGAATAAAAGCGGTTCGTCCACCTTTATCGTTTCTTTTGCACCGATATGCTCGATCTTCGCCTTTTTCCTGTCGCCTAAGTAATAAAACCTCAGGCTGTCTTTTTCAGCATCGATCTCTTCTTTCAGCTTTTGTTTGAGCATACGGCATTTTGCAGGATCAAGCTCACATTCAAACACCGAGTTCTGAACTCTTATGCCATAATTCACACACTGCTTCGCAACGTGTCTCAGTCTCTTTTTTCCTGCACTATCTGATGTATTTACATCATAAGTTATAAGTACCAGCATATTATCACTTCCACATAAACGGAGGATATGCGTCCAGGTCTCCCCTTATATATCTTGCAAGCAACAGCGCCTGAGAATATGGGAGCATCCCCCATTCCAGCTTTTCATCAAGAAACGGATGCCTCAGCTCATCGCTTTTGCGTTTCTGCCATGCTGTGATGAATGTCCTTCTTCCGTTTTCCGTCAGAATAACTGCACCGTCCTCACGCTTTTCAAGCTCAGCAGCTGTTATCATTTTCTTATTGATAAGAGTGATAACAAACCTGTCGCAAAGCGGTGCTCTGAATTCCTCTACAAGATCAAGCGCAAGCGAACGTCTTCCCGGCCGGTCTGTATGCATAAATCCCACATATGGATCAAGTCCGACAGAAGCCAGTCCAGAGGTACACATACTCGTTGCAAGTGAATAAGCAAATGAAAGCAATGCATTAACATTATCCTTCGGCGGACGCTTATTCCTTACAGTAAAGCAGAAATCTTCCTTCTGCTGGAGTATCATATCATTGAACACAGAAAAATATATCTGTGCCCCTTCACCCTCTATGCCTCTCAGTGTATCCATATCAGTTGCTTCCAGTGCGGCTTTGGATGATCGTTTAAGCAGCTCAGAGCAGTGCATAAACTTTTCTGTATCGATCCTCAGCGAATGATCTCTCAGCGTCCGTTCAACAGTCCACCTGCTGTTGAAAAGTTTGGCACATATTATATTTTTCGCAATATCCAGTGCTCTTTCTCTATCATCTGCCAGGCGGTACTGCTGACGGCGCAGCAGTACATTTCCGTTCATCTCTCCCTCAACTGCGGCAAGAAAGTGTCCGTTTCCGCTCATAAATACAAGTTCGATACCTTCCTTGGCACACTTTCCCATAAGCGCAGGACTTGCGCCTGTATAGCCGAAAGTCATTATCCGTTCAAGATTATGGAGCGGCACTCTGCCGATCTCTTTTCCATCACTTTTTATAACAATGGTCTCCCCGTCAAGGGAAAGATATCTGTCAGGCGAAGTGATATACAATGTATTCAGCAGCTTTTTCATATCATTTTTCCTCGTCCAGCATTGACAATATATGGGCTCTTGCACTTTTTTCAGAGCACAGCACCGGCAGGCAGATATTCTTCAGCGAACAGGCATTGCAGGCCTTGCTGCGCCTGACCTTCGGCGTATATCTCCTGCGGTACATATCATGCATTTCAGCGAGGGCAGCCTTTGTTCTGTCACGCAGCTCATCAGTGATATCCACTTTTGTACGGCGCCTTGTTTCGCCGTAATAAAGATATCCTGTACTTATTTCACAGCAAAGCATTTCCTCAAGACACATTGCCTGTAAGGCAAGCTGCATGATATCGCTGTCATCCTCTTTTGGCTCGCCACGCTTGTATTCCACAGGCGTAACAGAATATCTGCCTTCAAGGCCGAATACCTCTATCCCACGATCGTCCCTGCGGAATTCGACTGCATCACATTCTCCGCTTATTCCCAGCGATGCAGACGAAACAGCCATCGCCCGGGATATGACAACATCTCCTCTTTTTTCATGGAGATCTGCATTGTGAACGTTCCTGTGCATAACTCTGCCGTCAGCAGTACGGTAATTCTCCTCCCACTGCTGCTCGATATGTATGAGTGCCCATTGTCTGCGGCAGAAGACAAAATGCTGTATGCCTGACAATTGCAGATACTCATCCTCGCTGTACATCTCAGCTCTCGAATATCTCCGGCTCCAGTCCGTCTATAGTATCAAGTGTAATATCGTAATCCTCAAAGCGGCGAGGTCTTTCCACACCGTCCTTCATAACTACATTAAGAAGGCGATGTACCTTTGCAGATGAATTCTTAGGAGTCTTGCCGTCATGCTTATACCAGTAAACACGCCTTACCTCCATGCTGCCCTCCGGTCTTGCAGATGAGCAGTCATTCTCAAACAGTGTTTCAAGAGCCAGCTTTATTTTCTCTGCGTCCTCCTCGGTAAATCCGGTCTTTTCAGCGAGCTGACAGTTGATGCTGCCGTGGAATACATATAGGGCAAAGTCCACCTTATGCTTTGTTCCCATAGTATCAGATGCCTTGCCGTCCTTTCCGCTTTCACCGTTAACACTCTTGGTTATCTGCATACTTACAATGTCCACAGGAGAAATGCTCTCTGCCTGCTGAATTGACACCGGACCTCTTACGCCCACTGATACAGGATCACCCTTGAATGCAAAGACCTGACCAAAGCTGCGGACATCGATCCACTCCTCACAGGCAGCCTTTGCAAACTGATCTCTGTCAGTATCCTTGCCCTTGGTGATCTTTGCAAGTGCTTCGCAAGCCTTGGCACGATCGTGGAGGCTCTTCTGTCCGTCATCGCATCTGTCATCTGACTGAACGAATATCTTCTCGCCCATATCCTGTAAGCGGTTGCGGAGCTTTCTCTTTATGCAGACGTCACTTATCTCGCCGAAGCCATCGTAATTCTCTCTCGGACGGTTTCCGTTCAGCGGATCACCGTTAGGATTTGCATTCTTAGCAGTTATAATAACTGAAAAATCGATCTTGTTCTGAAGTACGCTCATTTTTTATTCCTCCTCTTTATCATCAGCAGTCTTGTTATTGTTCCAGAGCATTGCATTATAATGGTGGTAGCCAATAAGATACATGGGAGACAGCTTGCTGTTATCGGCAAATTCCTCCGGTGACATCTTCATCATTATCTCATTGATGAGCTTTGTATACTTTTTCATTGCCCACTGTTCTTTTTCAAGATAAGGCTCAAGCCTTTCCTCGATTATTTTCCAGGTCTGATACGGGCGTGACGAAAAAGCGTTCCAGAAACGTCTTGCGTTGGTAACACGTTTTTCATTCGCATCATATGTATCACTTTCCGCCTTGTCAGCTATTGCAAGCAGACAGCCGTAGAGATAGCTTCTATCGGTACAATTCGGATCATATGCCATTTTTATCTCTCCTTTGTAATAAAGTTTATTATCATGCTCTGCCTGCTCCTTCCTAATGAGAGCACAGGCGTTTTCGATGATCGTCCGGTGGTTATACTCCTTCTCGTATGAAAGCGGTGCAGAAGCCCTTTCGCAGAGTATCATCACTATATCGTGGGGAAGCCTTTTTCCCTCTGCAACACATGGGAGCAGTCTCAGTATAACATCGCCCATGAGTTTTTTATCACACGAAAGAAATCCGTTCTGCTCATTTCCATATAGACAATTTGCTATCTGCGGAAGGCTGCATGAATCCTCCACTGTTTTTCCAAGCTTGCCGTTGTATCTGCTCCATACAGTTTCACTGTGCCACCTTTTAAGATTAGCGTAGAAATCAGATTCCATTAGCTCGGCATATAGTGCTATCGACAGTCTTCCTGTGGTTGCGGCATCAAGTCCCATTATCATGACCTTGTCAGCCGGATCGAAGTCAGTCTTGCCGCCCATAAGCTTCTTGTTAAGTTTTTCTGAGAATTTTGGTATTGTATCATATTCCTCAACGTCATCAAATAATTCAAATACACTTTTGGTAACACTTGGAACATATCCAAGGGCACTGTTCCAGGTAACAAGTGTCAGTGAATCATAGGAACGGCTCTGTTTTGACACAAGCCACTTCAGCGCATTATGCATTTTCTGAGAAAACTCATAGCTTACAGCAACTGCTTCCTCCTTATTTAAAAATCGTCCACGGAATGTATAATTTGAGCTGTCATTTGCTGATATGAGCTTTGCTTTATCGCCGCTGTTGCGTATTTTGGAAGGATGCTTATATGTAACAGCTCCTCTTTTTCCGTCAGCATAGCTCAGATCATTACTGTCAAAGCTGGATTCATAATGATCCTGAAAGCACTTGTAAAGCTTTTTGTCCTGCCATGTATAGCAAAGGCCGCTTTTTCCGCTTACGATAAACCTTACAAAAGAATCCTCCTGAGCGATATTGTTGAATTTCTTATCAGCAAATTTACCGTCCTCATCAAGCTCTATGATACCGCACTGTATCAGATCACGGATAAGCTGCTGCTTTTCAAGATAAGCATACACTGAAGCAACAGCAAAGTGAGAATATTCACTTTTACACCATTCGCCAAGCTGTTTCATATATGCACTGAAGTATTCGGAATTATCCGAACGCTTTCCCTTGGCATAATTGCTGTAATCTCCTGCAATATAAAGCAGTTTATCTGCAAGCGGCATCGGATTTATACCGTTCGTCCTGACTCCTGAATCTTCGGTCACAGGTATTATTGTAACTGTATTTTCCTTATCAACAGCCGAGGCGCTTACGAATTCGCCTTCCTCACTTACAGTCACTTCTATCTGTGCATTTGCAGTAGAATGGGATATCGGCAGCATATCCTTGTCTGTCTCAGCCAGCTCATAAACCTTGTAAAGCTCATTAGTCCAACTCATCAGCTTCACCTCCGATAAATTCATCAAGACCGATGAAATTGTCAAATTCTCTGCCGAAGGGCTTTATACCCATTTTCTTGATATGCCGCTTATGCTCCGGCAGTATATCAGCAGGACGTACAAACTCTATTATTCCGTTTTTCATTTCCGGTTTATAGAAACAGGCTGTCATAAAGCCCCTGTCCTCTTCCTTTTCCGCCTCATCAGGATAGATCATAGCGTAATACATGAATGACAGATCCATATCAACTCCGTCATAAGCTCCATTGCCTTCGCCGAACTCACAGGGCTCAATATAGCCCTGACACTCCCGTGTTCCGAGGAAGATATCACGCCTTCCGCCACGCTCTATCATACGTCTGGCGATATTGTGATGCTTGTGCTCGTTCCTGTCCTGTTCGAGCTCAGGGCGGTTGTAGTTCCATTCAAAATGTGCTCTGACCTGATAGCAGACATCCTCAAGATAATTGTAATATGCAAGGTCATTTCCGCCGTCATACTTGATAGGACGTATGCCCTTCCGCACGTTCTTGATACGGTTCATTATTCGCACCCCGTCTACATACCAGGTGAAAGTCGGTTTCCAGTATATACTGTGAAGTATACCTTTAAGTGCTTCATATGTCGGAACGGAGTAGCTGAACTTCTCTCCTCCCACACGGGTAAGCACATCTGAAAACAACGCATTCTTTCCATGGACACAGAACTCAACGGTATTCCGGTGTTTTTGCATTCCCGCACCTCCTTTTTATTTTCTAAACAGATTATATTATATTCTTTTGCACTTGTCAAGTCTTTCCTGCCACTGTTCACAATTTGTTTACATTATAGAATATTATATATGATATAATAAGTTGTCGCACTTGTGTGCGTGGATTGAAATTAAACAGATTATATTATCGGTCAGAGCCGGCAGCGCACCGCATAGGAGATATTCCTGTGCGGTGTGTTGTTATGTAACCCCGATTCAGAATATCAGTACCTCTTGTTCAGCGCCTTCAAGTGTAACTCCGAACTCATTGCTGTAAAAGCGCTTGTCCAATGTATTAAGATCAAGCGCACCTTTTTCGATCAGTCTTTTTTCTGTTCCGGAATAGATGCTGACGGTATATTTCTGCGCCTTTCTCAGCAGCTCCACTGTCTCCTGAGGGGAAATATCACTTTCAAGCTTGGCAATTATATCTCTTGCCTGTTTATTGTACGGAACAATGATATTCTTTGTCCTGCTGTCTATTACCTCAAAAAGCTCGCCGGCAGTTCTGAACGCCTGAGAAATAATAGGCTCCGTCTTTTGTCTTACGATCCAGCGGCCTTTATTCGTTGAGAGAAATTCAAGGATAGATGAGTCCTGACTGCCGTCTTTAACATTATAAGAAAGCTCATTTTTGTACCGCTCAAAAAGCATATTGAAGTATCTGCTCTGTACATCCACAGACAACAGATCATCGTCACCATTGTCTATGATATGACGTGAGATATCCTGTGCAGACTTTATTTCTTCAAGGCGGCTCAGGTTCTCCGACTTGAAATTGATGAGGTATACCGGACATATCCTGTTATACTCTCCGCTTCTGTTACAGCGTCCGGCGGCCTGAGCTGCATTGTCAAGTCCGGCTATCGCCCGCACCACACATCTGAACGATATATCCACTCCAGCCTCTATCAACTGAGTCGTTACACATACTACAGGCATATTCCTTTTCAGGAATCTTCTCAGTGTACCAATGCGCTTTTTTCTGTGAGCAGGACACATATTTGTGCTCAGATGTATCAGATATGCCTCACTACCAAGCTGTTCCCGAAGCTTTTCGTACATCTCCTTTGCCTGAGCCTTTGTGTTGACTATCAGCAGCAGGTCACCATTTTCTCTGAATTTCTCAGAGCAGAATCCCACCGCCTCTTCTGTATCATAGCCGTACTTCTTAAGCTGAGGAATGATCTCAGTGCGTCTGAACACCTCAAAATCCTTAGTGTGATCTCCTGCCATATCTTTTTCCTCATCCAGCAGAAGCCTGTAACTTTTTCTCTCATCAAAAGGCGGCTGAGTTGCAGAGCACAGAACTACCGAAGCATTACATTGATCCACAAGGAAATTCACTGCAAGGCTGAACAGATCAGTACATCTTATTGGCACAGACTGCACCTCATCGATTATTATCACCGAATCACAAAGTCTGTGCATCCTTCTTACCGAGGAAGTCTTTGCAGAAAATAGCGTATTCAGGAACTGCACCATTGTTGTGGCGATCACCGGCTTGTCCCAGCGTTCGGCACATAGCAGGTAATCCTCCAGTTCCTTTGTGTTGTCAATTTCCGAGACCATATTGGAATGGTGCTCAAGAAAGTTCTCTTCACCGGCAATGGATGCAATAATATCACTGTTCTGTTCGAGTATGGACATGAACGGTGCAATGTAAATTATTCTTTTCAAGCCGTATTTTTTGCAATGCTTTATTGCGAATCTGAGTGAGGACAGTGTTTTTCCGCCGCCGGTGGGAACTATAAGTCTGCAAGCGCCGACTTTATGCTCAGCAAATGCAGCACACCTGTCGGATATGCTTCTTCTCTGAACGGAGATACTGTCGGTAAGCTTTGAAAAAGCTGCAAGCATTTCATCCATGCGCTTATCCATGTTCATCCACAGCCCGGCACGATCAGGCTCGTGCTCAGTTGCCCGCCCCGACATAAAATCAGCCGTATCAGTTCTGTCAGCATCTATAAGTGCAGACTGTATCAGCCTTTCAAGCATACCTATATAAAACGCCGCTTCTCTTTTAGCATCTTCACCTTTAGCAAGGCGCATCAGTTTTCCTGCGATATTCAGCCACTCTTCCGCAGCTGCGGAAAGCATTTCGTCTGCCATTTGCTCCGGGATGATATCCGATATATTAGAGCATATCTCTTCATAATCATCATTTTTTGAGGTGCGGCGCTGATACTCATCATTGCCGTCCGAATCAAGCCAGTCGCTTATGCCGTGATGTGATAGTATCGTATGCGCTATACCTGCCGCCGCTGCCTTTATCTTTGGATCCTTATTCTCAGCAAGCTCTTTCAGATATCTTGCACCGGCATAGCTGTGATCTATGCTGCCCCGCCTCATATTGTTTCTTTTGTTTATGTAATCATCAAAGACTGCTCTCAGTTTTCCGGCATCGTGAAGAAGTCCGGCCAGTTTGCCAGTCTCAAACAATCCGCATGAACGCAGGAACTCTCCTGCCAATGCAGAAACATTTTCACTGTGCTCTTTTACAGATTGCTTTTCATTTCCAGGTTCCCGTATATGGGCAGTAAACATACAGCTCAGCCTCCGTTCCTCAAACATTTTTCTTTTAACACAATTTATTCCATTATATCACAGCAATTGTATCATTTCAATATATATTTTATGAATTAACATTATAATCCGCAATGATTTTCACATTATTTGTCGTATTTTGTCGAAACCTGCCGGGAATCGAAAAAGCAGAAAAAGGCTGCGTAAATTATTTACGCAGCCTTTATTTGTTATTTTATGAATGAAACCACAGATGATGTCACTGTGCCTTATTTTGCATTTGCATATACAATTGCTTCATTCTGGAATTCAGCCTTCTGATATTCGCTCAGAACAGAAAGGTCGAGATCTCCATTAGCAGAAGCATGAAGCTTTATTCCGTTTTTCCACTCAACATCTGAATTAGCAGCCATGATTCCATCGTTATCCAGATGATAGTATGCTCCGTCCAATTCAACAAATGAGTTTTTGAACATACGGCCACTTACAGAGAATAAATAGTAGTTATCATCGTGATAAAGCCACTCGTTGCAGGCTAATATACCATTTTCCTTGAAATAGTATGTTTCATTATCATAATTATAGAATTCATTTTCATTCTTGAGCATTCCGTTATTAAGGTCAAAGAAACGTAAATATCCGTCTTTTTTTCCAAAGCCCCAGAAAAAAGTACCGTCATAATTGAATCTGTACAGATTACCTGAGATCTCATAGTCCTCGTCATATGCAACAACACCGGTATCCTTAAAATAGAACCACTTAGCAGGCTCAGCCTCATACCAGCCCTTATCATGCATAACTATTCCTGACGAAGAGAAATAACGCATACCATCGTTAAGTCTGTCTATTCCGATAAGAAGTGTGCCGTTAGAATTGAATCTGAATGTTTGCATTTTTCCGTCTACAGGCAGCTCAAGATCTTCATCACAGGCGAATGTATTATTATTCTTAAAGTAGAACTTTCCGCCATTGAAGCTGAACCAGCCTTCGCCATGCTCCATACGGCCTTCATTATCAAAATAATATCTTACGCCATTAACGTTTCCGTAGCCATTTTTTAACATACCATTATAGCCATCGTAATAGCAGAACATATCATCGCTGAACCAAGCACCTGTGTAAGCACTGTAATCATCATTAAAGTAGATGCTTACTTTTTCTCCGTTTACAGGTATTTCAACAATCTCATATCTTGCTATTGAATTATCAGCCTTTATATAGCAATGTTTACCATTGATATCACGCCAGCACGGTCCTGTAACTATCCTGTTATTCTCAAAATAGTAATCTGATCCATTGATCCTAACAATGCCATTGCCGTTGAAAACATTGATCCTTCCAGCAGCAATGTCTTTTTCTATTGACCTGGGGATATTACCGGAAGGCAGTGCAATTGTTATAGAGGTCTGGTCATCGCTCAGGCCAACGATATTGTAATGTACATCCTCAGCTATAAGATCGCTTGATCCGTTGTTCTCCTTGAATACGGCAAGCTTCGAGCTGCCGGCTATGCTTGCAGCCGGATAATAGCCGCCTCCGCTTTCACCATAAAGGTTTTTGGGATCATTCGGATAGAGAGCATATTCGTCTTTATTATTTAATATGGTAAGTTCGTTTCTGATAAATGATGTATCCTCTGATTCTGAGTAGAGAGCATAGTTGCGATCAAAAGATCCATATACAGACATATCTACGATCTGCCACTTTCCATCAACGTATACGATGTTATATGCATGACCGTTGCAGCCCATAGTGTGATTTATTATACCGAGAGAATCAAGCATCAATGATACTGCATATGAATAGCTCTCACACATTGTATGATGTGTAAGGAATGCATTTGTCGGAGCAAAGTTATTTGTTCTGGCCTCATCAAGTGTATTGTAAAGGTCATTTGGGAAAAGTGAGAAATCGCTTAAGGCATAATCTCCGTCAACATATGTTGAATACTCAGCCTGCTCAAAAATATACTTGCAGGCAGCCTCTATCTTGTCACGGTCTGTTTTATTATTTGGATCCGCTTTGATCTCCTTTACCTTAGCGGCAATGATGTTCTTGACAGGATCTGCCATAAACTGTGTGCCCTTGAATGAACCGTTATTGTTTCTCAGGAATTCGTCAAAAGTCGGAGTCCATTTTTTTCTTTCGTCTTCATCAAGAGTCTCAGGATCGATCCTCTGACCTTCATAATCTGCACAGAGCTCTTCAAAGCTCTTGCCGTTCACCCACTTTATTGAATAGCAGTCAACATTGATCTTCTTGTCTGAAGAATAGTCAAATGTCTCGCCTGATGAGAAGGCGTCATTATGGATATATCTGACGGAATCAGGGATATTCAGTGATATCTCCTTGTTCTTGTCAGAAATATTGAATGCAGTTCTGAGATTGCTTGTAATCGTTGTGGTTCCGTCTTCAATATCAAAATTAAGGATACCGTTACGCTCCTTAAGGGCCTTGTATGGATCATAGATACCGCAAGCTGCGAGTGCTCTTCCGTCGCTGCTCTTTACATAACAAATGCCATTATCAGCGTTATAAACATTGGATGAGCTGCCAAACTTTGTTCCGGCAAAAACCTTCTGGCTGAAGTTAACGTTCTCCTGGAAATTAACAGTCTCAAGACCGGTACAACCATTGAATGCGCCATCCTTTATATCGATATATGTACAGTCTGCAACAGTTCCGCCGTTTTCGATAGCTCTGAGCTTACCGGAGAAAAGTGCTTCCTCACAATCATATCCTTCAGGCTTCATGAACCATTCAGGCTGTATGTAGTTTCTGATAGTGAGCTTTTTCATGTTTGTGCATTTTGAAAATGCATTTTTTTCTATCTGAATAACAGGTAAAATACACCACGAATCGACAAGTTTGCCGTCTTCGCCTTTGAGCTTAACCTTGCAGCAGATCTCTGAAGGAAGAGTGATATTCTCCTTGTCTGAAACCAGCTTTTTCAGGCCTACTGCACCTTCACCGCCTACCAGCTGGAGACGCTGATTTTCAGTTTTTCTTGTAAGATCTGTATAATCATCAGTCAGTCCGATCTGCTCCTGAACATATCTGAGCATACTGCAATAGTCATAGTAGCTAAGCTCTCCGTCGCCGTCCACATCACATCTTACTCTGTTATAATCGGCGATCTCGCTCAGTGGGAATGACTTCTTGTTAAAACCATCTTTTTTATAAAGATAATTGATAGTATCTCTGATAACCTGGTAATCACCGTAGTTTATTCCTTCGTCACCATAAGGACGATCTGAAAAAATATCAAAAGTTCCGGTGTTATTCTGGATACGTGTTTTTGCATTGTTATACTTCTGATTCAGAACCGCATCGTCAACCCTGAAAGCTCTTGCACGAGCCTGTAGATCTGCATATGCTTTTTTTCCTTCCTCAGGCTGCATTACAGCAGCTGCACTGAAAGATACTGACATTGAAAGAGCCATTGTCGCAGCTGTCAGAAATGATGTAAGTTTATGTATTTTCTTCATTAAAATAGACCTCCAATTTTTATTAATTGTTATGTCAATTTAGTGCTAATCTGAAAAAACTCCGTATATATTTTATATCAAAAATATACACCTTACCCCTCGGCTATAAAAAATAATAATACCTCACACACTTATCATTTTTATAGTTTTGTTTTAACTTATATTCATTTTATTAAGGATTGGCCGATCCGGATGTAATTATAGCCTATATATGAGCCAAAGTCAACAACAATAAAAAAATAAAAAATAATCTACATAATCAATAATACTACTAAAGCCTGTGGCCAAGCATTTGTCAATATAATACCCATATATGATTTTTATATAGATAAAACTTAACAGTTTTCTGCTCGGCATATCATGATTATATGTTCGACCTTGAATAGCCTTCGGCAATATTGATATAAATCGGACAGCACTCCCTTGTAAATTTCGCCGGCAGATTTTGTCCGATTTTCGCCGCAAGATACGAGTGCTTCCCTATAGATATGCAAAAATTCTGCAAAATTTCTGCAAAACCGTCTTCGTTTTATCCACCGCTGCCGCAAAAAACTTTTCCAGACTAAAAATCAAAATCGCAGATAAAAAGTAACAATTTCTGAATATACAAAAAAGGTGTGATAAGCAGCTCTTATCACACCTTAATTTATTCACTGTTTTATATCAGTCCATTGCCTTCTTTATTGCTTCAAGAAGCTCATCATATGTCTCATATGCAGGGAACTGAGGATAATCAGCCTTGATAGAATCTGTAGTCCTGAACAGGAAACCTGCCTTGCTTGCCTTTATCATTCCAAGATCGTTGAAGCTGTCGCCGCTGGCAATAGTGTCATAGCCTATTGACTGGAGAGCCTTTACTGTTGTGAGCTTTGACTGCTCGCAGCGCATTTTGAAGCCTGTTATCTCTCCGTTATCAGCTACCTCAAGGCTGTTGCAGAATATAGTTGGCATACCCAGCTTCTTCATGAGAGGAGCTGCAAACTGTGTAAATGTATCGCTGATGATTATTACCTGGCAAAGTGAACGAAGCTCATCAAGGAACTCCTTTGCGCCGGGCATAGGATCTATCTTTGCGATAGTCTCCTGTATCTCCTTAAGGCCGAGACCGTGCTCTTTAAGGATACCGATACGCCAGTTCATAAGCTTATCATAGTCAGGCTCGTCACGGGTAGTCCTCTTAAGCTCCGGGATGCCGCTTGCTTCCGCAAAAGCGATCCATATCTCAGGAACGAGTACACCTTCAAGATCAAGACAAGTTATATACATATAAATACCTCCGGTAAATTTTATCTTTACTAATTATACTACATCACTAAGGATTTGTAAAGCATTATTTTCCAACTATTGCATTTACAACTCCCTGATAGAGACTTGCTGAATGACTGGCAAATTCAAAGCCGTGATCAGCCGGATTCCTTACCTGCATTACTATTACATAAGAGCCGTTGTAATTGCTGTAGTCATCGTACACAGCAGAACCATCATCGCTGTCATTCTTTACGCAGCCAGTGATATACAGGAAATCATTCTCCCATGTCTCTGCTGTGCCAGTCTTTGCATAGAGACTGTAGCCCTGCGGTACATAAACACCAAGGCCGCCTGCCACACCTCTCATGCCGTCCTGAAGATTCTGACGGTACTCCTGTGGGATGGTAGCAATTACCTCACTGCGGGCACTTCCCTCCTTGAGCACCTTTGTACTGTCATTTGTATCCACGATATCCTTCAGGACAAAGGGCTTGACCATGTCTCCGAAAGCAGCCTCTCTGCCGAGAGCTGCAAGATATAACGGGCAAGTCAGCACATAAGACTGACCAAAGGCGGTTCTTCTCAGATCGTCCTCGCAGTATATCTCAACATTGTTTTTTATCTCTCCGAAATCGCAGTCTATAGGCGTTTGGAAATGGAATATGCTGTCCAGATCAGACAGCACGGCATCCGTACCGATACTGTCAAATGCCTTTGCGAAGAAAATATTGCTGGAATTTATAAATGCCGACTGCAATGTGCGTTCCACAGGATAAGAGCCTGTATCGTGATCCCAGTTCACTATGGATATACCGTCGAATTTCCACTCACCCTCATCATGGCAGGAATAAAAGCCATGCTTGTCTGCAATGACCTCTGACATTATCTTGAAGCAGGAACCGGGCTCGAAGTTCTGGAACGCCTTGTTGCCGCATTTGCCCCAGGCAAGCTCCTCATCGTATTTCTGATCCGTAACCGTTCTCGGATCATATGATGGATAAGAGACCTGTGCAAGCACAGAGCCGTCTGTCCTGAGAGCAACAACTGAGCCTACAAGATTTGTACTCTGCATATAGTCATATACAGCATTCTGTACATCTGCGTCAATGGTCAGCTCAATGGACTGCCCCACATCTGTACCGGGCTGCTGCTCTGAAAGTATATCGTTGAAAGCAGTATCATATCCGTCAGACATCTCTGTAACAACGTTGGCAAATGATACAGCATAATCATCAGCATATACTCTCATCGGCCTGCCCGAACTGTCTGTACCATTGCTTACAAGAAGCCTGCCCTTTACGTCATAGACATTCCCCTTTACACCGGCTTGAGAGGTTTTCTCCTCAACTGGCTGTGTCATTGGCTCTGTAGCAGCTTCCTGCGCTGGCTCTGCGGTGACGGATCCAGTTGGCGCTTCGCCAGTCTGAGTGACCTCCTCACTGCTGTCAGCTTGTCCCACAGATGAAGCGCAGGACACTGATGAGGTCAGCATTGCTGCAAGTATCAGAAATGATGCTGCTCTTTTATTAACTGAAAGCATATTATCATCCTTACTGTATTAAATTCAGGAAATTATAGTGCTGAAGGCGTTCAGATATCCCGTCGAAAAAACTCTGATATACAAATACCACATACGGACACCCATTATCTGCCGCCTCCGACATTTTTCCTTATTTTTCTATTTAGTTATATTATACCTTTTTCGCCGCACTTCGTCAATAATTTATCAAAAAAATTTTTTCAGAAAAATGTGAGAGTTTTTTGAGAATGTTACGTCTAAGTAATGTAAGGTGGACAAATCAGGACGGCGATTGAAGAGTTTTTTTATTCTGCACAGTTTTTCCATTGACTTTTCCCAATATTTGGTATATACTATATTATAGTATGAAAAAGTGTTCCTTTCCGCTTTTAATAAGGGAGGATTAATAATGAAAAAAACAAAGAAAACTCTTCTGACTGCCGCCGCTCTTGCAGCAGCAATGAATCTTTCAGCCTGCAACACTAACGACTCGTCAGACAACGACAGCTCATCAGCTGCCACTATCCAGACAGAAACAGAGTATCAGCCGGCCACTGATAATCAGGAGTGCATTTACGGTCCTCCTCAGGACATAACTACTGCGCCATATGATCCTGCAATTGACGACCCGCAGGACATATACGGTCCTCCACAGGACAATGTCATCGACCCTTATGTGCCTTCGCAGGACGAGATACCAGTTATCTACGGCCCGCCGGAGAATTACGACTAAATTAAAATGAAAGGATTGAGAGAATCATGAAAAAAACTAAAGCAACTGCACTGACCGCTGCTGTTCTCGCCGCTGCAATGAGTGCTGCAGCTTGCGGAAACGTTACGCAGGCAGGCGAAAAAGAAGAAGAGCAGTTCGCAAGACCACTCAGCAACAAGATAGTAGTTGAAGAAAACGAGCTCAACGCTCAGACAGAAACTACTACATATACATATGTACCAACTACAACTATACCTACACTCTACGGACCTCCAAGCATATGGGACTTTGAAAAAGATGGACAGATCACTACAGAGGATCCTTCTATAAACGAAGAGGATCCTACCGATCCGTACAATGAAGAAGATCCTACTGATCCGTATTTTGAGGATGAGGATTTCTACAAAAATCCAGGTTTTGAGCCAACTACAGCTCTGCCAGCCCCCCTTTACGGTCCTCCGCCAATAGAGATATCTGGTGATATCGATTATGACGGTAAGGTTGACGCTTTCGATCTTACTCTTATGAAAATAAACTATAATGATCCAAGCTTTCCAAAATACTACCTCTATGACGATCGTTATGATGTGAATAATGACGGCACATTTGATATCAAAGATATCGAAGCAGTAAACAAATATCTTACTGGTGAAATAAAAACTTTCGATGAGTATGAAGATGTTACCGAGCCTCCAACAGAGGATATCGAACCTACAACTGCTGAGCCGACTGAATTCCAGACTTATACTACAACTGTCCCGCTCTATGGCCCACCCTGGGTATTCGGACTTGAATAATTGACAACGGAGAAAAACTATGCTTAATAAAAATCTTAAAAAGAGTCATCTCTATGCAATGGCAGACTATCGTGATAAGCTTAAAATAAAGCCTCAGCTCCGCAATCTCTTCCTTGAACTTACTATGCGCTGCAATGAGAACTGTATCCACTGCGGAAGCCGCTGCGGCGAGGTCAAGGCAGAGGAGCTCTCCCCTGCACAGTACCGTGAATTTCTCACACAGGTTAAGGAAGATATGGGGACTGACCATAAAATGCTGTGTATCACCGGAGGCGAACCCCTTCTCAGGAAGGATTTTTTCGATATAATGTCATCTGCAAATGAATTGGGATTTAAATGGGGAATGACCAGCAACGCTACTCTTATCGACGACAGCGTTGCAAAAGATCTTCAGCGCTGCGGAATGGGAACCATATCCGTAAGTATCGATGGTCTTGAAGAAACACATGACAACTTCCGCCGTACAAAAGGCGGCTACAAAAAAGCTATGGCCGGCGTTGAAAGTCTTATCAGGAACGGCTCATTCAAGGCAGTACAGATAACAACAGTTGTAACTCACGAGAATATAGGTCAGCTTCCGGAGCTGTACAAAATATTCAGCGAGCTTGATCTTGATTCATGGCGAGTTGTCAACATAGAGCCTATGGGACGAGCAAAGGATTATCCGAATCTCCTCCTCACCAAGGACGATTACAGAACTCTCGTTGACTTTATCAGAAATATGAGAATGGCTGGCGAGCCTGTTACATACGGTTGCAGCCACTATCTCGGCCTTGAGTATGAGCGTGAGATCAGAGACTGGTACTTCCTCTGTACTGCCGGACTTTATACGGCAAGTATCTGTACAAACGGCGATATTATTGCCTGTCTTGACATTGACCGCCGTCCTGAGCTGGTACAGGGAAATATCCTCCGTGACCGATTCAGCGAGGTATGGCAGAACAAGTTCAAGGAGTTCCGCCGTGATCTCTCAGATTCATGTACAAAATGCACGGACTGTCCTGAGAAGGATTTTTGCCACGGCGATTCCTTCCACAGCTGGGATTTCGACAAAAACGAGCCCATGCTCTGTTTCCGTGACATATTATTCTAAAAATAATGGACTGCTTCGGCAGTCCATTATCGCAATATTTGACCAGTATTGTTAAATAATGACAAAAAATTTATAGCTTTATACAATTTATTCTGCTATAATATAGTCAGTACCTTAAAAATATGCTCATTTATTTCATCACGTAGGTGAGCATATATATTTTTGAGGTACATCCACATTCTTTCATATAAAATCCCCTAAAAAACCGGCATTAAATTACTAATGCCGGTTTTTTTCTGCATATTATTGTTCAAATTTAGGCATGAGCATAAGCTTATGAAGATTAAGCCTGTGAAGTCGGTCGATCTTCTCCTTTATCTCAGGACAGGAGCTGAGATCGTCCTCTCCCCTGATGTATTTATCAAGCATAGCATATGTAAAGCCAAGATTCTCTTCATCTGTTTTGCCGCAAAGGCCGTCGGTCGGTACCTTATGTACAAGCTCCTTCGGAAGTCCAAGCTCATCACCTACTGCAAGAACCTCTGTAACTGTAAGATCAGACAGAGGTGAAAAGTCTCCGGCAGCATCTCCATACTTTGTGGAATATCCCACCCAGTCCTCAGAAAGGTTGCAGGTATTGACCACCCTTCCGCCAAAGCAGGCTGCAACAGCGTAAAGCGTTGTCATCCTGATACGAGCAGGAGTGTTGACAATTGCCTGATTTGAAGGCTCCATGTGCTTTTTCAGCTCTGACATAAATGTGCTGACAGTGTCACCAACATTTATTACGTAGTGCTTTATGCCAAGCGTATCAACCAGCAGATGACTGTAAGAGATATCCGACTGCTCACCCTGAGGCATAAGAACACCGATAACTCTGTCCTTGCCCAGTGCCTTTACACAGACTGCTGCTGCAACAGAGCTGTCCTTTCCGCCGGAAATTCCAATTATAGCCTTTGTTTCCGGGGAAGCAGTTGTCTCAAAATAATTCCTTACCCACTCAACCAGTCTTTCAGTTGTTGCCTTAGCATCGAACTGATACTTTTTTGCGTTATTCATTCCGCTCATATTGACCTCCTGAGATCCCGGTAGATTTTTGAAACGAGATCATACCTATATTATACCCCCTGTGGTGTACCTTGTCAAGATAAAAAAACAGCACACCGAAGTGTGCTGTAATTTTTGATATTATTCCTTTACACCACCGAGTGCAACACCGGCAATGATGAATCTTGAGAGAAGGATGTACGCAATAATGATCGGGATGATACTGATTGCGATACAGGTGTAAACAACACCGTAGTCCTTATATGTATCCATAGACTGAACGTTAGCGATCATCATAGGAAGTGTTCTCTGAGACATCTTATTGCTCAGGAGGATCATGGAAGGTGTATAGAAGTTATTCCACTGTGCAACGAAAGCGAATATTGCCTGAACAGCAATAGCCGGCTTCATCATAGGAATAGCAATTGTAAGGAATGTTCTGAACTCGCTGCATCCGTCGATACGAGCTGCCTCAACGATATCCAGCGGGAAGGAAGACTTCATGTAAGAACGCATGAAGAATACTATCGCCGGAGCTGCTGCTGCAGGAACGATAAGCGGAATGTAGGAATCTGTAAGATGGATCTTAACCATGAAGTTAAGGAAGCCGGCAGCAGTAACCTGTGCTGGTACCATCATTACGAGGAGGATAGCTGTGTAAGAGATCTCCTTGAGTTTAAAGTCATAAACGTGGATTCCGTATGCAGTAAGTGCAGAGAAGAATACAGAAAGGAAAGTAGCGCTGATTGTGATGATAGCACTATTTCTGTATCCTATGAGAGGTCTGAACTGCTGTTTGAAGTCAGTTCTCATTGTCTCAACGTTCTTCATAAAGTGAGAACCCGGAACAATAGAAAGTCCGCCAGCGATTTCAGATGCCTCACGAGTTGCATTGATAAGAAGAATGTAGATCGGAACAAGACAGATAATAGTCAGAATAATGCACCATACGAAAAGTATAGTTGACTTTAATCTGATCTTGAACATATAATTGTCCTTGCCCTGTCCATAAACAGATTTCATGTTACCGCTCATAAGCTAAGACCTCCAAACTGTTTATTCTGAAGCTTAGCCTGCTTAGCGAGCTTCTTACGCTGCTTCTTCTTAGCGATCTCATCTGTATCTCTGTTGAGATAGAATGTGATACAGCCAAGAGCAAGCGTAATAATGAACAGGAGTACAGAAGCTGCACCAGACCAACCATAGTTCTGATACTTCTGACCTGTATGGAAATTCTTATAAATGAATACAGCGACTGTCTCAAGGTCTGTATTGATATTTGTACCCTTATGATAGAGGTATGGAATATCGAACATCTGGAGACCACCGATCATGGATGTTACGAGAGTATATACCATGATTGGGCTGAGAAGTGGCAATGTGATCTTTCTGAAGACCTGTCCGCTGCTTGCTCCGTCGATGCTTGCAGCTTCAAAGAGCGAAGGATTGATTCCCATGATACCTGACATGAGCATGATCATTGTATTACCAAACCACATCCAGGTCTGTATAAACATTATGACGAATCGTGCCGGCCACGGGTGACCCTGTCCGCCTACCAGGTGGACAACGTCCGCCTTTGGACCATCCAGCGTCTTTACTATACCCATCTTGTGGAACAACTGGTTAAATGCGCCATACTTATCTTCTGAACAAAGTGACATAAAGAGTACAGCAACAGAAGCAGCAGTAATGATGTTAGGCATATACATAACAACCTTGAAGAAGCCCTTTCCCGGGATCTTCAGCTTAGCGTCTGTGAACCATACCGCAAGTGAAAGTGAAAGCAGGATCTGGGGAATAAAGTTACCTATCCAGAGTACAAGAGTATGCTTGAAGGACTCAATGAACTCTTTATGGATAGCATTATTTGTTTTCTTTGCGATCGCAGCAGCGTACTCCTCATCACTTGAAGGTACGAGGTTAAGAGCGATCTTATTATCTTGTGATGTAAAGTTGACCTTCTGAAGGAGAGTCTTGAAGTTCTCAAGTCCTACCCAATCTCCGGTCTTGGACTGGTTGCCCTGGAAGGCAACGATAAATGTGTTAATCAACGGCCAAAGTTGAAAAACGAAATAAACAAGAAAAAACGGCAATATAAAAATATAGCCATATTTAGCATAGCTGATTGATTTAATTCGTCTCTGGGCAGCTGATGCCATAAGCACACACCCTCTCGTTAAATTTGTTAAAAGATTATAAATAGCTGCCTATAGAATAAATCCTATAGGCAACTATTATAAGCTTAATTAATTAGCAGGTTTTACCAAGATACGAATTAGCCAAGGTCAGGATTTACTGTAAGAACATCATCCATTGCTGCGGAAATTGTATCCTCGTAAGAACCACCCTCACAGTAAACCTTAGTTACCTGATCGAGGAACTTGCCCTTAACGAGAGCATCATAAGGTGTGATGAGTCCCTTGAGGTTGATAGCCTTAGCATTCTCGTGGAGAACTGCGAAGTAGTTCTGTCCGCCGAGGTTCTCAGTTACATAGCTATCAGGATCTGTCTTAGCGTCAACGAGCTCCTGCATAACAACCTTGTTGTTTACATAGTCAGGCTTTGTAACTGCGTACTCCTTCATAGCTTCCTTGTCAACTGTTGAGTTGAAGATGAAGGACTGAGCAAGATCAGCGTTATCTGTGTTGGGGTTAACAACGATCCATGTACCGCCCCAGAAGTAAGGAGCAGGACCTTCACAAAGTGCCCACTGGCCGTGTGACTTAGAAGAAGCCTGGCCGAAGAATGCTGTCTCACCGAAGCCCCATGTAGATACGAAGTAACCCATACATGTGCCGTCCTGACCAGCAGGGATCCAAGAATCTGTCCACTGACCGTTCTTTGTTACGCCGCCGTTGTCCCAGAGAGTCTTAGCGATCTTAGCGAAGTCTTCGCAAGAAGAATCGAATGTAAGTCTGCCGTTAGAGAGCCATGGCTGTGTTCTGTTAGCAGCGAATACCTGCCACATACCACCGAGTGAGTCAGCGAGAGCAACCTTACCGTCTGTAGCCTCTGCAACTGTTGTAGCAGCAGCAACGAAGTTGTCCCAACCCTCGATCTTAGCCTGCATCTCTTCAGGGCTGTTTACGCCGAGATACTCCTTAGCGAGGTCAGCTCTGTAAGCAAAACCACCAGGAGCAGCCTGCCATGAAGCACCAACGATCTTACCAGCGTTAGCACCCTCTGTAGCTCTACCGATCTCGTTTGTATAGTCATAAACATCAGCAAAGTTAGCCTCTGAGAATCCGAGGTCCTCAAGAGCAGCTGTCTTTGTGTCATCGTTGATGTACTTGAGAGCCCAGTCAGCTTCACAGAAGTAAACATCGAGGTCATCACCGGACTGGAAGAGAGCGTCATACTTCTCAGAAGCATCGCCGCCGCCTACACCGAAGGAGATGAAGTTGTTCTTAGATGTGTCGCCGCCGAACTTGCCCCAGTTCTCGAGGAGCTTCGGTACGTCCTGATCGTTCCAAGCAACTACTGTGAACTGATCGCCGCCTGTCTTGAGCTTAACTTCGCCGAGGTCAGCAGAAAATGCGCTGCTCTCGCTGCCGTTGTCGTCTGTAGGGGCCTCTGTAGCGGGCTCGCCGCCGTTGTCGTCTGTAGGAGCCTCTGTAGCAGCATCTGCAGCTGTTGTAGCCTCAGAAGAAGATGAAGAATCATCCTTGCCGCATGAAGCGAATGCTGTGGAAGCCATAGCAAGTGTAGCTACTAAAGCTAATGTTCTCTTAAGTGTGTTCATGAGATTTTTCCTCCTTAAATATGTATATTACACTTTCCTTGAAGTATAATATGTTTGAATTGATTTTTCCCTTGGGACAGTTTTCCAGTCGTTTCCGATGAATGTCCTCATCTTCAGCACGGCTTTCCTGCCGTCTTACGGGTTAGCGGCTGTTTTGAAGCAGCCTGATCGACTTTTTTGTCATTGAAGCAACCGTCCTTCCGGCAGATCCTTCATGCTGTTTTGCTCCGCAGTGCGGTTAACCTGCGGATAACTCCGCACGCAATCCAGAACCGTTTGCTTTCGTATATCAAATATACAGTATTTTTTTTTCAAAGTCAATGATTTGAATCGTTCTTTAACATTTTTTGAGCACATTGTACATTTTCAACAGCTTATCTTCGGTAATAATTACATAAATAAAAACCTCAAAATCAAAAAGTTACAAAACGGTAAAAGTCATTTTCACTCTTATTTCACAAATTCGGCGTCTTTCTTTTATACCTAATGCCTAACTGTTACAATTTACAGCTATTTACAGCCCCTTGGCTTTGTAGGATTTGTCAACAGTTTGTTCTCCTGCTCATTTTTCTCCGGAAGTCACCGCCTGTCATTCCTTTGACATTTCTGCCAGTCTCTGGCCGAAAATTCGCAGGATCAGCGTTGCATCGGTTCCGTCTATAGTGCCGTCACCATTCATGTCGCCAAGGTACTGATCCTCCTCCGGGATAACAGGATCAGGGAAATGCATTATGCGGCCGAAGTGCTTCAGGACTATCGTAGCATCGCTTCCGTCAACTGTTCCGTCCTTGTTCACATCACCCTTCTCCCAGTACTGCACGACAACTGCTTTTGACGCAAATTCGGTTTCCGTAGCTGCTTTTCTTATAAGGAGCTGCTGCCCGAAAGGATAAGAGGACTCATTGTTCCAACTGCCGTATCCTACTGCTCTGGCTATATCACTTTCTGCTCCAAGACGGGCGGCAACGATATCCAGGCAGGCTTCGGTGTTCTTATATCCAAGTTTCTGTGCATATTCCTCAAAACTGATATTCATGCCCTGATCGGTACGTGCAATGTCATAATCATAGTCATCAAAGACCATCCCCATGCCCTCCTGGCGATACTCCGGAAGTATCTCCGGTGCATCAGGAGCCTGAGGCACTTCGATCGTTACGGGCAGACTGGCGAATTTTCCGTTTCCCTCTTTTAGTCTTAAGGTCAGTGTTTCGCCGGGAATTATTCTTATCGCCTTGTTCATCACCATGCCGGAATTTACCCATGCACCGTCTACAAGTCTGTATTCCGGAACTGTATAGTCATCATCCTGTGGTTCAGCCATTGGTGCTATTTCCAGTAACCCTGCAATATCATTTGGGATAAAGCCAAGAGTCTCGCTGAGTGTGTCTATCTCAAGTTCAGGCAATTCATTGCGCTCAGGGATCTCCCACTCTATTTCATTGCTGCCGATCTTTGCTATGACCTTCTGTCCGGCCAGATCACCTACATATGATCCGTCAGGGATCAGTTTGCCGTCCTTTGTGTACACTTCATCTGCACTGGAATAATAGATCATTTCATTTCCCAGCTCCACATTGAAAGGGCTGTTGATTATCCTGACCTCAACGGTATTGTCAAGGGCTCCCTCTTTTTTCAAATCAAATTTCACTGTTGTAACGCCAATATCCACATTTGTCCATTGGCCGAACTCGAAGGCCTTCAATGCGCCGCCGTTTATGACTGTGTCACCTGAGGCGACAGGCATGAACTTCAAACCATCCTCAAATGAATACAGCTCCACCTCATACAGACTGTCGTTTATCCTCTTTGCTTGCCTGCAATACGGCTTTTCCTCCGATGTATCCACATACAGCGCCGATAACTGTGCCTTCAACGGACTGTAAGTCCTTTCGCTGTAGGCACCGCTGCTTGTGTAGGCACCTATGTTCATCTTCTCAGTGACCTTTATCTGTTCAGGCTCCGGCTCGGTATTGTATTCCATTATATCGCCGTTGTTTATGCTATAATATATCTGTTCCCCCTCAGGGCTTCTGAGAGTTACATAGCTATCAGCAGGCACCTCTCCGGACGGACGTGAAAACTCTACTGTTCCCTTTGGATCTGTAAATACCTTGAGAGGGATATTGCCGAGCTTTACGTGAACACTTCCGCTCTCAAAGAGCCTCTTGAACATATTATAAGACTGTTTCGCTTCGTCAATGAAGTCTTCATCCTCGGGTTCAAGTCCGTAGAACAGGTCTTCATTAAGGCTTTGCAGGATATCCTGCTCCTCCTCTTCTGAGTAAGTATACGGATCATCCAGCGTATCAGTCCAGCTCTTTCCGTCAGCGCTGAAGAAACTCTCTCCTCTGTAGGTATAGGATTCTATGAGCTCCTTTGATGCGCTGCCGCCAATATCATACAGTGAATCATCTTCATCATCCTGAACATACATTGCAGTTTCTACCGGGATGACATATGGTGTATCCTCATTGTAGATAGCTGCAACAACAGAGAAATCCTCACCAGTCTCAACGTCCGCATAGTCATCAAGATCTATAGTAAGGTAGCCTGTCATTGACGGAGTGACTTTCTTATAGGATGCAAGCTCGCCGGAGGTCGGATCATGCAGGTCGGTAAGGCCTGTATATATGTATATCTCGATCTCGGAATCCGGATTCACTGCATATGTGGACACCGCTTTTATGGTCTCATCTGTCATTGCGCTGAATACATTTGCACAATATGACTTTCCGTTGATATCCTCTTCATCAAACGCAGACATGGACTGTACAGGTGTAAAGGTATCATAGTGATAGTTCTTCTTGAAATTATCCTTGTCATCAAGCTCATACACGGCGAAATCCGTAAGGCTCTTATCATAGTATGATATCCAGAAGAAACCAAGATCGCTGAAATTCAGTCCCCAGCTGTTACGGCACAGCCAGGCACCGTCTCCGGCAGGTGTATTCTTGAAATGGTCAGCAGGCATATTATCATCCCAGCCAACGATCGTTATTGCATGATTTGCAAGTCTCTGCGGCAATCTGGTATAGTATGTATCGTATGAGAAATCATAGTACCCTATCTCATCTACATAGAACGATGCGTCAACTGCATTTCCGTTGTAGATGAAGGACTTTATTTTCTGGTTCACAGCTTCCAGATCAGACTGATCCTTTTCAAGGTCAAAGAGATATGCATTCCTCAGATGATAATCAGCATCATCAGAAAGATTTCTTATCTCCTGTCTGGCAAAGATCTCAGGATCGCCATAGGGTATCTTCTCTTCTCTTACAGGTCCAAGCCACTGCGACCATAGATTAACTACATCAGAAGCCTTGCCGCCAAGGTCAAGGATCTCATAGTATTCAAGAGAACTGTCATATCCCTTCTGCTGGGGGCCGGCATATGTGAAAAAAGCTGTGTGCATTTCGGAAAGGTCTACTGACGGATCTATGTCCATGACGCTGGATTCTGCACTGGCAGCAGAGGAATGCGTCCAGCAGGTTCCGTATGGTCCCTGATCCTTTACACCGTTAAGTGAGCCGTCCGTCCTCATATCAAATGAAGCAGGAAACTCTTCGGCTGCTGAAGAAGTACTGCTGCCATATGTCGGCCTCATTATCAGTTCAGTGCTGCCCTCGCCGTTGCTGAATGCAAATTTCGGCAGCGACAGTGAATAACCGGATGTACCAAAATGGTTTCCGCTGTCAGCTTCCGTCAGGTACGATACGTTTGCTGAGGAAAAGCCTGCACCGGAACTCATCGGAGCAATAACGGATAAGGTCATAGCTCCTGCTGACAGCAAAGAAACTGCTTTGCTCATGTATTTATTCATCTTATTACCTCCTTTAAGGGTGTATCTGAGATCATATCCCCTGCCTGTATTATACCACACAAATGCTATAATGTAAACAAAAAAAGTCCGGAAACAGCCATATAAGCCATTTCCGGACTATGTTTATACTTATGCAGTCTCTATACTGTTTGCGTTGTGGAGATTCAGCTTCTCTACAGCCTGCTCTCTCATCTTGTACTTGAGTATCTTTCCTGCGGCATTCATCGGGAAGCCCTCAACAAAATCAACATATCTCGGACACTTGTGCTTTGCCATTCTTGCAAGGCAGAAGTCCTTGATCTCCTGCTCTGTAGCAGTCTCGCCGTCCTGGAGCACGATGCAGGCCATTATCTCCTCACCGTAATCTGCATCAGGAACGCCTATTACCTGTACATCCTTGACCTTGGGGTATGTATAGAGGAAGTCCTCTATCTCCTTGGGGTAGATATTCTCTCCTCCACGGATTATCATATCCTTGATACGTCCTGTGATCTTGAAGTATCCGTCCTCGGAACGTCTTCTTGCAAGGTCTCCGGTGTGGAGCCAGCCCTCGCTGTCGATAGCTGCTGCTGTTGCCTCAGGCATCTTGTAGTAGCCCTTCATTATATTGTATCCTCTTGCAACGAATTCTCCGTCAACATCGTCCGGGAGCACTTCATTTGTCTCAGGATCAACTATACGGCACTCAACTCCGAAGATAGGTCCGCCGACTGTATTAACTCTCTGCTCGATAGAGTCAGTGGTCTTGCTCATTGTAGTTGCAGGAGAAGCCTCTGTCTGACCGTATGTTATGCATATCTCAGACATATGCATCTTCTCTATAACTTCCTCCATGGTCTTTATAGGACAAGGTGAGCCGGCCATGATACCTGTTCTCATGTATGAGAAATCTGTCTTATCAAAGTCCTCGTGTCCCAGCATTGCTATGAACATTGTGGGAACGCCGTGGAAACAGGTTATCTTCTCCTTGTTTATGCAGGCAAGTCCCTTTCTCGGAGAGAATCTTGTTATAGGTGACATTGTAACGCCGTGTGTCATTGATGCTGTCATAGCAAGTACCATTCCAAAGCAATGGAACATGGGCACCTGTATCATCATGCGGTCTGCTGTGGAGAGATCCATACAGTCTCCGATAGCCTTACCGTTATTTACAACATTGTAGTGTGTGAGCATAACGCCCTTGGGGAAGCCTGTTGTTCCGGATGTGTACTGCATATTTGCAACATCGTGGATATCTATAGTCTTTCTTACAGCCTCTACCTGAGAATAAGGCACGCTCTTTGAGAGTGCAACAGCCTGCTCCCATGTGTAGCAGCCCTTGTTCTCGGAATCGATAGTTATGACATTTTTCAGGTATGGAAGCTTTGCAGATTCAAGCTTTCCGGGCTCACAGGTCTCCAGCTCAGGACAGAGCTCCTTGATAATATCAACATAGTTGATGTTCTTGATACCGTCTATCATTACAAGGGTATTTGTATCAGACTGTCTCAGCAGATACTCTGCCTCGTGGATACGGTATTCCGTATTCATAGTTACAAGAACTGCACCGATCTTTGTTGTAGCCCAGAATGTGATATACCACTGCGGAACATTTGTAGCCCAGATAGCAACGTGATCGCCCTTCTTTACGCCCATTGCAAGGAGTGAGCGGGCGAATGTATCAACATCGTCCCTGAACTCAGGATATGTACGTGTATAGTCCAGCTCAGTATAGCGGAAAGCATACTGATTCGGGAACTGCTCACAGATACGGTCGAGTATATCAGGGAATGTATAGTTGAGTATCCTCTCCTTCGGCCACGGATACTGTCCGTCGCCTCTCATATTTGTCTGGAGAGAATGTTTGTGCTTCTTCTTATAAGGAGCCATATACTCAGCAAACTGAGGGATAACGATGCCGGCATCGCTAAGGTCTCTTGCCCAGCGCTTTACCCATTCAAGTGAGATATAGCCGTTGTAATTGATAGTTTCAAGAGCTGCGATCATATCCTTTACCGGAATGTCACCGCTGCCCATTATACGGTATTCTACCTCGCCGTTGGCATTTACGATACTATCCTTTACCTGTATGAACTTTATGTATTCACCAAGATTTGCAACAGTCTGCTCCGGTGACTCGCCGCCGAAGCGGTAGGGGTGGTGCATATCCCAGAGAGCAGCTACCTTGCGGCTTCCTACCTTCTCAAGGATCTTTGCAAGACGGGCAGTATCACTATAAGCACCGTTTGTCTCCACCAACAGGGTAACATTGTACTCCTCAGCCATAGGGACCAGCTTTTTCAGGGCCTCAACAACGGCTTCGTCATCCACCTCGTCCACAGGCTTAGGGCCTTTGTCTGCCAGAACTCTTATGTATGATGTGCCGAGTTTATTTGCAAGCTGAGCGTAAGCTGTGATCTCAGCCTCTGCCTCAGCGAATTTATCCTTGAATTTAAGACAAGCTCCTGAATCAAGGCAGGGGATCTCCAGGCCGAGCTGCTTTAGCTTTGCAATAGTTGCAGGTAGCTGTGAATCAGTAAATGGCTGAGCCTTTACTGAAAAGATCTCGTTACCAAGACCTCTTAGCTCGATACCGTCAAATTTGAAATCCTTAGCCATTGAGTAGATGTCCGGCCATGACCAGTCAGGACAAGCCAGAGTTGAAAAGCTTATCTTCATTATTATCATTCCTTTTCAGAAAAAATTACAAAGATTATTATATCACATTTTTTTTATAATTGCAATAGTAATTTTAAAATTTAACTATACAAATATTCAATGGTAAATATACTTACTTTTTATTGACATTGCTCTATCTGAGCACATAGTACGTTACGCCTATCCATTCCCTCACCCAGTACGTCGGAATGAGCCAGTCAGATGTATCGGCAGAGATATTCCACGCCTCCATGCCCAGCTTGTCCGCAAGCATTTCCGCCCGGAGCTGGTGGTAGCCGTCAGTAACTATGGTTATACGTTCCGGAAGTCCCTCACGCTCTATGATATCCTTTGAATAGCGCAGATTCTGTTCTGTATCCTCAGACTTGTCCTCCATATAGATACGCTCCGGCGAAAGCCCCCTGCCAACGAGATAATCTCTCATACACTGAGCTTCACTTATGATCTCATCGCTGCCTTTTCCGCCGGAAACTATGACCTTTACGTCCGGCTCTTCCACAAGGAAGTCATAAGCTGCATCAAGTCTTTTCCTGAGCATACGGCTGGGAGCGCCGTTCTTTACCTTGCAGCCAAGAACAACGACTGTAGTATCACTGCTCTGAGGACGGTCGTTCATTGCCCTTACCATGAAAAAGCTTATAACTGCCGCAAGAACAACGCCGACAGCTGTCATAACAGCAGCCGAGCACAGCAGCACCTTTCCTGCCGGCTTTTCCCATAGACGTCCGGCAAAAGCTTTGACCTGAGGGTAGAATATGACTGCCGCCAGTACCGCTCCGGATACTATCATACCTGCAATGTTTCCGAGATTAACTATCCCCTTGAAGCATGGTGCTATAAACAGCATCAGCAGTATAAAAGAAATGAGAGCCGGCAGCACTCTCATTCCTATAAGTTTTATTAAATTTGTCATTTCAGAATCCATCCGTTATTTCCCTGCTTTATTTTTTGAAGCAAGCTTGAGTATTTTATCCAGCTCTTCCTTTGAAGTAGTTTCGCTGCCAAGATGTGTGGGCACGCTGTTATAAAGTCCATGGAAGTCAGAACCGCCTGTCTGTATAAGATCATACTTCTCAGCGATAGCCCTGAGCTCACTGCGGTAGCTCTCATCGGCAGAGTGATGGCCGACTTCAACGCCGTCTATCTTCCCCTTCTTTGCCAGCTCCTCCAGCAGCTCGATATTATCGTACTGTGCAGGATGAGCCATTACTGCAACGCCCTTGGCTGTGTGAATAAGGTCGATAACGAAATTTACGTCAGGATATTCACGCTCAACGTAACAGCTTCCCACCTCGGGATTGAAAAGCTCCCTGTCCAGATCACCGTAAAATTCCAGAGCGTATCCGTAGTCTATCAGCGCACGCATGATATGCTGCTTGAATATGCTCTTTGAGGAGGTCGTGTGTTTGAGTATGCTTTCAAGGGTAATGGGGAACTTCTCCATGACCTTCTCAATCATTTCCTTCGAGCATTCCTTTCTTATCTCGCAGCATTTCAGGCAAAGTCCTTCAAGCCTGTCAGGCTTTGCGGGAGCATAGCAAAGGATATGCACCTTGCTGTTCCTGTCCTTATCCCACGCAGAGAGTTCAACGCCGTGGAGTATCTTAACTCCGGCACGCTCTGCAAGAACGTCAGCTCTTGAAAAAGAAGCCATGGTATCATGGTCGGTTATTGAAAGCCAGTCTATATCGGTGCGCTGTGCCTGAGCTATAATATCCTCGATTCCCAGCGAACCGTCTGAAAGTTTTGTGTGACAATGAAGATCGCAGATCATAATATACTCCTCTCCGTTCTGTCGAAAGACGGAAATAAAAAGATGTATGTCAAAACAATATATGCAAAACCGACAACAATTATAACACAACTGCTGAAAGATTGCAAGGATTCTGCACAAATTTTCACCTGTTCGTCACATTAAAGAGTATATTTTGCCATTTCCAAGTATTATTCGCCGCAAAATGCAGAGTATAATTCACCTTTTCTGAATCCGGTCTCCTTCGCAACAGCCTTGCAGGCATCAGTAGGCTTCTCACCGTGATCTACAAGGGCTCTGACCTGTTCAAGAGCCTGTTCCAGTGTAATGCTTTCCATATCGTCCTGAGACTTTCCCTCCAGAACAAGTACGAACTCGCCCTTTGGTTCATGAGCAGTGAAGTGCTCCACAGCCTCACCTAAAGTAAAGCGGAGTGTTTCCTCGTGGACCTTTGTAAGCTCACGGCATACGGTGATCCTGCGGTCAGCACCGAAGAATCCCGCCATATCGTCAAGAGTGCTCCTGAGCTTATGGGGAGCTTCGTAGAATATCATCACCGCAGTCTCATTCCTGAGCAGCTCCAGCCGTTCATTCCTTTCCTTCTTCGGGAC
>LVAK01000127.1 GCA_001604035.1 Clostridiales bacterium Firm_05 | reverse complement strand
CTCACCTACAGAACACCTGAGCTCCTTTCAAGACCTTGGTTCCACGAAGTCGATGTTTCTAAGTATATCGCTTACTACATCGAAGCAATGAACCACGATGTTTCTATAAGCAAGATCATCGATCCCCATGAGAAGATCGAGAACCTCCTTAAGAAATACGGCATGAAGTAATACAAAGCGGACACTTTCTGAGTGTCCGCTTTTTTGTACCGCCAAAAATTTACGTTGTTCTATTGAAAAAATCCGCCGGAAATGATATAATAATAGTATATACTTTGTGTTAGGAGATATTATATGAAAAAATGGGCTGTGGATATCCCTGATAAAAATACAGTCTCGAAACTCACCTTCGGATGCGGAGTTTCGTCCCTGACTGCCGCTGTCCTCGCAGGAAGAGGCTTCTCTTCAACGGAATCAGTGGCAGAGAAATTCAATATCGATGAACTTTCTGATCCTTTCCAGATCAAGGATATGCAGGAAGCCGCCGACATTATCAACAATGCTATCGACAGCGGAGAACGTATCTGTATTTACGGTGATTATGACTGCGACGGGATAATGTCTGTGGTTATCCTCTACTCCTACCTGCTCGAAGCCGGAGCGGATGTTTCCTATTACATCCCGGAAAGAGCAGAGGGATACGGGCTTAATAAAAATGCCATAGATAAACTCCACAAAGCAGGCACAGAGCTAATAGTGACCGTGGACAACGGCATATCAGCTATCGAAGAATCAGAATATATCTATCAGCTCGGAATGAGGCTGGTCGTTACCGACCACCACCAACAGGGCGAAGAACTCCCACGGGCAGAGGCTGTTGTGGATCCTCACAGGCACGACTGCTTCTCTTCGTTCAAATATATGTGCGGCGCCGGACTGGCTCTCAAGCTTGTTGCTGCGCTGGACGGCGGCGACTACACTATGGCGCTTGAACAATTCGGCGATCTGGCCGCTATAGCTACAGTTGCAGATATCGTCAGCCTGACCGGTGAGAACCGCTTCCTGGTCGCTTATGGCACAGAGCTTATTAATAATACCGACAGACCGGCACTTTTAGCCCTTAAGGAGGTCTGTGGTCTTTCAGAAAAAAATGTGGATACATTCGGCATCGGCTTCGGGCTTGCACCAAGGATCAATGCATCAGGCCGCTTCGGCTCCCCTTCCACAGCAGCCCGGCTCTTCCTCTGTGAGGACTATGACGAAGCGCTCGTAACAGCCCGTGAGCTCGATAAACTCAACTCCGACAGAAAAAACACTGAAGCAGCTATACTTTCCGAGATATACGCCATGATAGATAAGGATCCGGATATCATCAGAGGCCGGACGATCTTCCTGTGCGGAAAGAACTGGCATCACGGCGTTATCGGTATCGTTGCCGCAAAGGTCCTCGAAAAATTCGGAAAGCCTGTCTTTATCGCTTCCGATTCTGAGGGCGAGATACGTGGCTCAGCCCGGTCATTCGGTGAGTTCTCCATTTTTGGTGCCCTGAGCTATGCTGCCGATACTCTTGATAAATTCGGCGGTCATCCCGGTGCAGGTGGATTTACGATATCTCCCGGAATGACAAAGAGTTTCCGTGAACTCATTGAAAAATATGCCCTTGAAAACCACAGGACTATGCCTGTACTTACAGTTACCGCAAACGCACCGGTAAGTCCGGCAGAGCTTACTGTTCAGAACATTCAAGGACTTGAACAGCTCCAGCCTTTTGGTACTGATAACGAAAAGCCTTTGTTCTACATAGAGAACGCCGCTGTTCTGGATGTGTACCCACTGTCCGGCGGCGCTCACTCAAAGCTGAAGATCAAATTCGGATTCGGACAATTCGATGTGCTGGTTTTCCGCACACCGCCTTCCGCACTGATCTGCGGCAAGGATTCAGTATGCGATATGATCGTCTCGCTGGGGATAAATAATTATAAGGATAATTCCTCTGTATCCATAATTGCAGAGGATATCCGCCCGCACGCTTTCCAGCAGAGCAGCTACTTTGCCGCTCTCGCCTCCTTTGAGTCCTTCCTCAGAGGCGAGGAGCTCCCACCGAATTACTACCCGAGGATGTACCCTTCCCGTGAGGATGTTGTCAAGATATATAAGGCGATCCCAGAAAACGGCATTGCCTCTGATGCACTCTTCATACGGATAAACGATCCGAGGATCAATTACTGTAAATACTCCGTAGCAACCGAAGCTCTCAGACAGCTCGGTCTTATACATATATCTTCTGCCGATTCGGTAATATCCAAGGTCAGCGTTACAAAGAAAGCTGATCTTGAGTCTGCACCTGTTCTTGTCTCGCTGAGAAAAAAGCTCAGCAGTCTGATCCCGGCTTCCGCAGGCCGTAAATAAGCGGTGACCTTTCCGGTCAAGGAGTTTGTTATGAAAGATGACATGAATGTTTCAAATACACCTCAGCCTGAGATCGAAGTTCCTATACCTGAAACAGCTGCCGCTGCTCCGGAGAATTATCTCAGCGAGATTCCCGACTTCAACGATGATTTTACTATAGAAAAAATCATCCAGAAGATCCTTACTGATGACAAGCAGTATGACCTGAGCAAGATCATTTCCGCTTACGAATTCGCTTCAAAAGCCCATGAAGGACAAAAGCGTTCTTCCGGTCAGGCGTATATCATTCACCCCCTTGCTGTTGCTTATACTCTGCTTGAGCTTGGCATGGATACCGACACTATCTGTGCCGCTCTGCTCCACGATGTAGTGGAAGACACCCCGGCTACTCTGGATGACCTGAAAAAACGCTTCGGTCAGGATGTGGCAATGCTGGTCGATGGTGTTACAAAGCTGAGCAAAATACCCATATTCACCAAAGAGGAGCAGCAGGCTGAAAACATCCGTAAGATACTCCTGGCTATGTCTCAGGATATACGTGTTATGATAATCAAACTGGCAGACCGCCTTCACAATATGCGTACCCTTAAGTACAGGCCTATTGAAAAGCAGCGCAATACTGCTCTCGAAACAATGAACATCTATGCCCCTATCGCTCATCGTCTTGGCATCAGAGCTATAAAAGAGGAACTTGAGGATCTCTCATTCCATTACCTTGATCCTTATGCATATTCGGAGATAGAGCATATCCTTGAAAATAAGAAGGAGGAGCGTGAGGAGTTCATCGAGACTATCAAGGCTCGTATCAACCAGCGCTTCAAATCCGAGGAATTCTCCGATCCGCCGCAGGTGGACGGCCGTGTTAAAAGCATCTACAGCATATACAAGAAGATATTCCTCTTCCACAAGAATATCGATGAGATATATGATAAATATGCAGTCCGCATTATCGTCAATACTATAGCTGAATGCTACAACGTCCTCGGTCTTATCCACGATATGTTCAGGCCTCTTCCAAACCGCTTCAAGGATTATATCTCCACCCCTAAAGCTAATATGTACCAGTCACTTCATACCACTGTGCTGGGCAAGGAGGGTATCCCTTTTGAGGTACAGATAAGAACATGGGATATGCATGAAACTGCGGAATACGGCGTCGCAGCTCACTGGAAATACAAGGAAGGCATCCAGGGCAAGGACAAAATGGAACAGCGTCTTGCCTGGGTACGTCAGGTCATCGAGGCTCAGCAGACCTCCGACGACGTTGAGGAGATCGTCCGCATTATCAAGACCGATCTTGCTCCAGAGGATATTGTCGTTATGACGCCTAAAGGCAACTCCATATCCCTGCCTATCGACTCCACGGTGATCGATTTCGCCTATCGTATCCACACGGAGATCGGCCATAAAACTGTCGGCGCTAAAGTTGACGGCAGAATAGTTCCCCTTGATTATAAGCTCCAGACCGGCCAGATATGCGAGATAATAACCAGCAAGGATCCCGATAAGGGGCCGAACAGAGCATGGCTCAATATAGTCAGAACAAACGAAGCCCGCTCCAAGATTCGCTCATGGTTCAAGAAAGAAAGACGTGAGGAGAATATCATCGAGGGCAAGGCTGCTCTCGAAAAGGAATTCAAGCGTCACAGGATAAACCTCCAGGAATCAGAATACGAGGAGTTCCTCTGCGATGATTTCAAGAAGCATAATTGTGAGTCTCTCGATGATTTCTATGCTTCTATCGGTTACGGCGGTATCCTCCTGTCCAAGATAATCCCAAGGCTCAAGGACAGATATGAAAAGCTCCATTCGCATGAGGAGGAGCCTGCAAGCCTGTCACTGATAAAGCCTAAGGCTACCGGACGAAGCTGCATCGTTCTTGACGAGATCGATGATATGCTGGTAAAATTCGCTCAGTGCTGTAACCCGCTCCCCGGTGACGACATCATAGGCTTCATAACGAGAGGACATGGCATTTCTGTACACACAACTGAATGTACCAACTATAAGGCTGTCCTCCAGCGAAATGATCCGGAGGAACTGAGCCGCTGGGTGGATATACAATGGACTGAACACAGCAATACTCAGCTCCAGACCAGCTTTGAGGTAACTGCTACCGACCGTGTCGGACTTGTTTACGATATATCTGCGATACTCCTTGAGGCAAGAGTTCCTATCGTTCACTCAGCTTCAAGAGTCCTCAAAAACGGAAACGCTCTCTTTGAAAGTACTATCGTGATCTCAAGCACCGAACAGCTCAACAATCTTTTTGAAAAGCTCAGAAAAATAAAGGGCGTTATATCTGTTGAAAGATCTGCTATATAAGGAGGCAGCTATGAAAATACACACTCTTAACCTCGGTATCCTCCGTGTAAACTGCTATGTCGTTGAGACTGCTCCCGGAAAATGTGTCATTATCGACCTCGGAGGAGATCCGGATTATCTCCTCAAATTTCTCCGTGAGCATCGCCTCAAGCTTTCAAAGATACTGATAACACACGGACATTTTGACCATATCGGCGGTGCAGAAGAGGTTAGAAAAAAGACAGGTGCAGAAGTATATATCCATGTAGATGATGCAAAATGCCTGCAAAATGCGGCTTATTCCCTTGCAAACGATATCCCTTACTACAAATTCGTTCCGGTCACAGACTGGACTGCTGTCACCGGCGACTGTATCATCAATGACGGCGATCTTTCTTTCAAGGTCATACACACTCCCGGTCACTCAGAGGGAAGCGTCTGCTATGTCTGCAATGACGTTATTTTCTCTGGCGATACCCTTTTCAGATACTCAGTCGGACGCACAGATTTTCCCGGAAGCAATCCTATCGATATGAAAAACTCCCTCAGGACACTTGCTCTCCTCGAAGGAGATTACAAAGTGCTTCCCGGTCACAACGAGCCCTCAACCCTGAACGCCGAAAGGCTCTATAATCCATTTATGAAGGAAGCCTTAAAATAATGGTAAATAATGATTTTAAAATGCCGGTTGCTCTGATCGGCAATTCTTTTAAATACGAGATCGAAGCGATACTGAAATTATTCTTCAATACCGCTCGTTTCTCTTTTATCACGGATCGCTCATGCGAGAGCGCAGACAGCTTTGTTGTTGCTGAAATAAGAAACGATCTGCTTATAGCCGATGTAAAGCTCAACGGCGGCAATATAGTACATGATTCATGTCAGGCCGGCTCAGATGAACACAACGAGTTCGCCCTTTGCAGGATGATATATCACATCCTCTGCAAAGAAACCGGTATCACTCCGCCCTGGGGTATGATGACCGGTATCAGACCAGTCAAAAAGGTAATTGAGCTAATGAAAGAAGGCAGGGACAAAAAAGAGATCTTTTCCAAGCTCTCCGAAAAGTATGAGATATCCGCTCCAAAGCTTGATATAGCCTATGAGACTGCTGTAAACCAGCTTCCCATCCTTGATAAGATCGACAGCAGTGCTGTAAGTCTTTATGTCTCTATACCATTCTGCCCTACAAGATGCAGCTACTGCTCCTTCGTCTCTCACTCTATGGATTCGGCTATAAAGCTGATGCCGGAATATATCGACGCACTTTGCAGAGAGCTTGTCATTATAAGCAATATAGTGCGTGAAACTGACACAAAGATCGATACTATATACTTCGGCGGAGGTACTCCCACTTCTATTTCAGCCGGTGATCTGAAAAGGATCATGGAGACTATAGCCGACAATTTTGACCTTGATAATGTGCGTGAATACAGTGTGGAGGCCGGCAGACCGGATACTATAACCGAAGAAAAGCTTCGTGTGATAAAGGAGCTTGGTGCTCAGAGAATATCTGTCAATCCGCAGACTCTCAATGACGATGTGCTCCGTGTTATTGGCAGACAGCACTCCGGTGCTGACGCTATAAAGGCTTTCGAGCTCGCTAAGAAGATAGGATTTGAAAATATCAATACCGACCTTATAGCCGGATTGCCTACTGAATCCGCCGAGAGCTTCCGCAATACACTGGACAAAATGATAGAGCTGGGACCACAGAGCATAACTGTGCATACACTTACTTTAAAGCGTGCAGCCAACCTCTTTGAAAAAGTTGAGAATATAAAGAATCCTGCCGCTGAAATGGTCGATTACAGCATCAGAAAGCTTATGGATAACGATTTTCTCCCATATTATATGTACCGCCAGAAAAATACTGTGGATAACCTGGAAAATATAGGCTATGCTAAAAAGGGCTATGAATGCTACTACAATATCTTCATCATGGATGAGACACAGACTATCCTCGGAGCAGGCTGTGCCGCCTCTACAAAGCTCGTTTACCCTAACGGAAAACTGACACGCATACACAATTATAAATTCCCCTATGAATATATCAGCAGGTTCGATCAGCTCATGGAAAAGAAAAAGGAGGTCACAGAATGCCTGAAAAAAATCAGCTCTTTGAAGCAGTAATTGAAGATATAACCTCCGAAGGAAGCGGTGTCTGTCATATCGACGGCATGGCTGTTTTTGTTCCGGATACAGCAGTTGGCGACAAAGTGAAGGTGCGACTGGTAAAGGTACTGAAAAATTACTCCTACGGTATAGTTGAACAGATGCTCTCCCCTTCCGCTGACCGTACAGAGAATGACTGCCCTGTATATAAAAAATGCGGCGGATGTGTGTTCCGCCATATCTCCTATGAGGCTGAATGTAAGATAAAAGCCGGCATCGTTGAAAATGCTTTTAAAAGGCTCGGCGGTATAGATACATCTTACGATCCATTCATTAGTGCTGAGAATACGACTGAGTACCGCAACAAAGCTCAGTATCCCGTGGCTTCTCTTGACGGCAAGGCTGTCTGTGGATTTTTTGCGCCAAGAAGTCACCGTATCGTACCGGTAACAGACTGCACCCTGCAGCCTGAGATTTTTTCTGAGATACTCGAAACAATAACCGACTTCCTCAATGACAAGCGTATAAGACCATATGATGAATTCTCCCACACCGGTATCGTCCGCCATATCTATCTCAGACAAGGCGCTCACTCCGGAGAAATAATGGTCTGTATCGTCGTCAGGAAGGAGCTCTCCAGGCAGCTAAGTCCGCTGACATATATCCTGACAAGGAAATTCACCGATATAAAGAGCATTGTTATGAACATTAATCCAGATAAGACAAATGTTATCCTCGGAAAAAACTGCATAACCCTCTGGGGAAAGGATACTATCACAGACGTTATGTGCGGAAATACCGTGGAAATATCTCCGCTTTCCTTCTACCAGGTCAACACTGTCCAGGCTGAAAGGCTCTATGCCAAGGCTCTGGAATATGCTGCTCCGGATAAGAACGATATTATCGCCGATCTCTATTGCGGAGCCGGTACTATAGGTTTATCTATGGCTCATAAGGTCAAAAAGATCATCGGCGTGGAGATAGTCCCGGAAGCCGTTGAGAACGCCAGAAAGAATGCCGAAAGAAACAGCATTTCCAATGCGGAATTCTATGCTGGCGATGCCGGGATCATATTCGCTCAGCTCAGGCAGAAAGGCTGCTCACCGGATATTATCGTTGTTGATCCGCCAAGAAAGGGCTGCTCAGACGAAACGCTGTCTCAGATAATTCAGGCCGCTCCCCAAAAAATCGTTATGATATCCTGCAACCCTTCTACTGCTGCCCGTGACGCTAAAATGCTATCACAAAACGGCTTCAGCGTTGATAAGGTATGTGGTGCTGATCTCTTTCCAAGAACAAGGCACGTTGAGTGCGTAGTATTGATGTCAA
>LVAK01000126.1 GCA_001604035.1 Clostridiales bacterium Firm_05 | reverse complement strand
AAGCGTGCGTGATAAAAGAGGTACCACTGTCCGTCATCGTCACGGAGAACGGAATTGTGTCCGCAGGCCATATATGCCTTATTCAGCGAGCTGAACTTATAATTGCCCATGACCTTGAGACCGGAGTTGTCAAGTTTTGAGTTAGCATCCATTATACCTGAGCGGCCGGCAGGATCAGTGAAGGGGCCGGTTGGGCTCTTTGAGCGGAAAACACGCATATTGTATCCGCCGTCGGACAGAAGGCCGCCGTAGGTCTCCCAGAGGTAGTAGTAGCCGGTATCTGCATTGTACTCGATGAAGGGGCCTTCTCCAGACTTATGGTATCCGCCGGATAGCTTTGTGCCGAAATAGCTGTCAACAGTGCGGCCGTCTGATGTCTGACCGGACTTTGGATGGATGCATTTTCCGGTGGACTTGTCGATCTCCAGTGTGAAGATACCTCCTGACCAGGAGCCGTAGACCATGTACATCCTGCCGTTGGTATCATAGTATATCGTGGGATCAATAGCATTGGGGAAAGACCGGTAATTGTAAGCTGTACCGTCAAACCAGCCGTTATTGAATGTGACCTCGCCGGAGGCGATGAGCTCATCGATGTTTGTGGAGGTGTACTTCCGGTTCACATTTTTTGTGGAGCTTTTTGCGTAGGTGTCGTTGGAGGTGAATCCGGAGTAGATGAGGGTATCCACGAAGGTGTATGGTCCCTCTACATTTTTAGCAGCAGCGTAGGCGATAACTGAAGTGTTCCATGTAGAGGATGTGCAGAAGTACATCAGATACGCACCTTTAGAGCCGTCTGGGTTGATATAGTCGGGATCATAGACCACATCCGGAGCCCATACAGCAAATCCTCCCTCACAGTCCCCCAGGTCTTCGCCGGCCCAGGCAAAGGCTTTTTTCAGGTTCTGGGAGAGGTTGCCGAACTCCACATTATTCGGAGTGGAGTAGCCGTTGGTGAAGCGTGTCCAGTTTCGCAGGTCGGTAGTCTTGGCGGCATCGATATGTGAGCCGAAGACGTAGTAGGTGCTGCCGTCCTTAATGACAGAGGGGTCATGGACGGAAACATGGGTGTTGCCGGCAGCAATGGCAGAAGAGAGGGGGAGAGACGAGAGGGCAAGGATGCCGGCTGCTGCGGCTGCGAGGAATTTTGTCACTTTCATAATAAGTCCTCCTTTGCATAATTACATTATAAAAAAGCCGAAGGCGCAAGAAATGAGATTCCAAAGGGATTGTATCCCTTTGACAGAGGGGGGAGCGAGAGGAGGAGCCGTCCTGACTCCCGTTATCTGCCGCCTTCGGCGTTTTATTTTTTCTTATTATACCATATTCCTTTGGCTTAAACAAGCGGTTTTACTGATCTTTCGTCCTGAATTGATGACGTTTTGGCTCATATTATATCAGTCCCTTGTTATGTTCCTTACCCATTTATATTTCACATAATGTTTGTATACCGCCGGCAGCTTTACAAATTCATCCAGCGTCAGTATGAACGCCACTGCCAGTACCGGAAGCTTCAGTACAAATGCTCCGATAAGTCCCATAGGCACCACCACGCACCACAGCGTTATAACATCACAGTACATCCCGAATCTCGTATCTCCGCCCGAAGGAAAAACTCCGGTGATGACTGTTGAATTCAGTGAGTTGCCTATTATATAGTAGGCGGCCATGCACATCATGTACCGCAGATAATACTGCGCCCTGTCCTCCAGCGTTATCACGTTCAGCACCAGCGGTGT
>LVAK01000003.1 GCA_001604035.1 Clostridiales bacterium Firm_05 | reverse complement strand
CCGCTTTAGCTCCGGCAGACTTGATCTCCCTTATTGTTTCACAGATATCGCTCTCGCTTTCAGTATGGAAGGATATGATATCTGCTCCCGCCTCGGCAAAACGCTTAACATACCTGAGCGGATCGATTATCATCAGATGAACGTCCAGCGTCATATCTGTGATCTTATTCACCTGCTCAAGTATAGGCAGACCATATGAAATGTTATTGACAAAAATACCGTCCATAACATCGAAATGCAGCATATCTATCCCGTTCTCTTCAAGCTTTCTGACTTCGCTTTCGAGGTTGAGCATATCTGCACTCAGAACAGATGCTGATACAAGATTTTTCAATTTATCACTTCTTCCAGATTAAACAGCATTCATATCAGCTGTTTGTACATCATATTTTTTTCATACACTATAATTATATAATATTTATCCCTTTTCGTCAATATGATAGAATTGTTTTTTTCTTTTACCTTTTTAAAAATTAAACTATTTCCGAATATAACAATACAATTACCGTGTCAGTCTCAGTAATATTGTTCAGGCCGTCTTACATATAGTCAAATGTATTATATACCGGAGGTGCCGACCATGTTGATCGACTTTTTAAAAAATATTTTTCTCTTCGCTCTTCACATCGACAGCAACACTGTTTTCCCGAAGCCCCTTTCGAAAGCTGAGGAAAAAAGCTGCTTCGAATCTATGAGAAACGGAGATCAGATCGCAAGAAACAGGCTTATTGAACATAATCTGCGGCTCGTAGCACATATCGTCAAGAAATACGCTTCTTCCCCGGCAGAACAGGATGAGCTCATATCCGTCGGTACGATAGGTCTAATAAAGGCTGTATCCTCCTTTGACCACACAAAAGGTGCTAAGTTCGCTACTTTTGCAAGCAGGTGTATTGAAAACGAGATACTTATGAATTTCCGTGCTGCAAGGAAATCTGCCGGAGATGTATACATAAATGAGCCTGTAGAGACTGATAAGGACGGTAATGCTTTGACGCTTCTGGATCTGCTGGACGACGGTACCGACATACACGAACAGGTAGATACTCTGATACGCTCAAAACTGCTGTACAGCTTCATAGACGATTGCCTGGATGAACGTGAACACCAGATCATCATCTACAGATACGGCCTTTACGGCTGTTCGCCACATACTCAGAACGAGACTGCGGAAAAGCTAAATATATCCCGCTCCTATGTTTCACGCATAGAAAAGAAAGCGATCGTCAAGCTCAGAAAGATGTACGATTCTTCAGCGTTCTGATCATTTGGAATAACTGTTGCAGAATAAATGCAGATATGTTATAATTGATTTGCATTTATATATAATCTGCCATTCCGTATCATAGTGAATGGTCACATACTACAGGGAGCCCATTGTCAGAGATCGGCTCCTGAATCTATCGCTGAGAAATCTGGTGTTCTGAAATGATCTACACTCCGCTTACAATAAAAGCTCTGAAGCTGTCGTACAGCCTTCATCACGGTCAATATGATAAAGCCGGCGTGCCGTATATATTTCACCCATACCACATCGCCGAACAGATGACAAGCGAATATTCTGTCTGTGCTGCTCTGCTGCATGATACAGTTGAGGATACATCTATTACTCTGAACGAACTCTCTGAGCTTTTCCCCAAAGAGGTAGTTCATGCTGTTGAACTGCTGACTCATGAGGATCATGTCCCGTATACCGAGTACATACAAAGTATAAAAACTGATCCTATCGCCAAAGAGGTCAAGCTGGCCGATATCAGACATAATTCGAACCAGTCCCGTTTTGCCGGAGCAAATGACATCAGCGGAACAAAACTGGAGCAGCTCCGGGAAAAATATGCCGCCGCTCTGGAGATGCTTCTTGCAGAGGACTAAAGCAACAAATATTCGCCCACTGTTACGGGAAGTGATTGTCTATTTTCATGGTGGACATCTCCCGCAAAATGTGATATAATGTTCCTTAAAGAAATCATTGGAGGATCAAAAGTGGAATATAAAGCAAACAGCGGCGTATGGGGAACAATGTTCGGCGTCCCCTGCGTTGTCGCAGATAATTTCCTTAAACTTGCAACCGGAGAGCAGATCAAAGCCCTCCTTTATATACTGAGATGTTCCGGAAGGAACTGCACTGATGAGGAGATCGCCTTGAATACGGGCATTTCTGTACAGCAGGCAGCAGATGCCATTCTGTTCTGGGAGCAGGTAAACGTCCTTACCCCGGCCTCAGGAGCTGCCGGAAACAGCATAATATCTGCACCTCAGATCACTGCGGCTCCTGCACAAGAATCGCAGCCTGCTGCTGAGATAAATAAAGATGAAGTGCCTAAAGCTGTTCCAAGGGCAAAGCAAAATCTAAATCCCTCGGAAATTGCTCAGGCTGTTTCTGATTCAAAGGATATTTCCGAGCTTTTCAAGATCGCCGAATCTGCCCTGGGACCGCTCAGCCATACCCAGCAAAATTCTCTGATATGGATGTACAGCTATCTCGGACTGAAAACCGAAGTCATAATAACCCTGATCTACTACTGTATGTCTGTCGAAAAGACAAATTCCGGATATATTGAAAAAATCGCCTGCACATGGGCTGAAAACGATATCAATAGTCTCGAAAGCGCTCAGGAAGAGGTGCAGCGCCTTACTGCATACAACGACTTCACAGGAAAGATAATGAAAAAATTTGAGATGATACGCCGTCCCACTCAAAAACAGAACGACTTCATCGAACAGTGGAAAAAAGAAGGCTTCAGCCTTGAACTGATCGGATACGCTTACGAGAGAACCATCGAACAGATCAATAAGCTGTCCTTTGATTACATAAACAAGATCCTCATATCATGGAAAAACAGCGGCTATACAACTGTAAAACAGGTACGTGACGCTGAAAGCAGCTTCAAGAACAGCAGAAGCAATAGATCCAGAACAGATAATAATCCCGACCCGGATATTGAAAAATACAAGGTCGTTATAAACAAATTCTGAAAGAAAGGTGAAACGATTTGGACAGCGCAGTTTTTGAACGTGCTCAGGCAATAATGACTACACGCAGGATGAAGGCTGTCAGCGAAAATGACCGCAGGATAACTGAGATCAATCAGAAGATCCCTCAGCTTAAAGAAATAAATGATGCCCTCTACAGCACTGGAAAAGAGCTCATCGACCTAATAACCAGCAGAAAAAATGAGGATATCTCCCAGAAGATAGAGGAACTTAAAAGAAATAATATGGGCGCTCAGGAAATGTCAAGGAAGATACTTGTGGCTAACGGATATCCTGCCGACTATCTCGATATGCATTACTCATGCCCTAAATGCAACGATACCGGCTATTGCGGCAATGAATTCTGTGACTGCTTCAAACAGCTCTGCGGAAAACTCTCCGCTGACGAGCTAAATAAAAGCGCTCATCTCAAGCTCTCAAGCTTTGAGTCATTCAGCCTCAGCTACTATAAAGGCGACGACTACTTCACAATGAAGGATATCTTTGACTTTACAAGAAATTACGCAAACAGCTTCAATAACGGTTCATGCAGTATCCTCATGTTCGGCGAAACAGGTCTGGGAAAGACTCATCTCTCCCTTGCTATCGCAAACTGTGTACTAAATAACGGATACAGCGTTATCTATGACTCTATCATAAATATTCTCCGGAAAATAGAACAGGAACACTTCAGCCGGGAACATTCCTCGGAAATGATCGATATGGTGATGAATACCGACCTCCTTATAATGGATGATCTGGGCACGGAGTATGAATCTACTTTCTACAGCGCAACTATCTATAATATAATCAATTCCCGCCTGAATCGTGGCAAGCCTACCATTATCTCCACAAACCTGGATTTTGGCGGTATAAAACATCGCTATGACAGCCGTGTTGTATCAAGGATCATTTCTGCTTACAAATGCCTCGAATTCAAAGGAGAGGACGTTCGTCTTCAGATGTGGAAAGAGCAAATGAAATAAAAAATACCGGGAGTACTCCCGGTATTTTTTATGTTGCAAACTGACTGTTGTAAAGTTCGGAATAAAAACCGCCCTTATCCATCAATTCGTTATGATCGCCCTGTTCTATGATATTGCCGTCCTTCATAACAAGGATCGTATCAGAATTCTTGATCGTAGAAAGTCTGTGTGCAATTACAAAGCTGGTTCTTCCCTCCATAAGCTTTGCAAATGCTTTCTGGACACGCTGCTCTGTACGGAGATCGATAGAACTTGTAGCCTCATCAAGTATCAGCATCGGCGGATCCATAAGCATTATCCTTGCGATACAGATAAGCTGCTTCTGTCCCTGTGACAAGCCGCTGTCTTCACTTATCACTGTATCATAGCCCTGAGGCAGACGCTTGATGAAGCCATGAGCGTATACAGACTTTGCTGCCTCGATTATCTGCTCCCTTGAAGCATCCGGAGCTCCATAAGCTATATTCTCCGCAACAGTTCCGGTGAACACCCATGTCTCCTGAAGAACCATTCCGAAACTGCTCCTGAGACTGTCTCTGGTCACGTCTGATATATTCTTTCCGGATACTATGATATCACCGCTGTCGATGTCGTAAAATCTTAGCAGAAGATTGATAATTGTGGATTTTCCGCAGCCGGTAGGACCAACTATCGCAACACGTTCTCCTGCCTTGACATCCAGAGTGAAATCCTGTATCAGCTTTATCTTCGGATTGTAGGAGAAATATACATTTCTGAAGCTGAGATCTCCCCTGCATCCGGTCAGCACTTCCTTATCAGTATCATCACTGACCTCCTCCTCGTCAAGAACATCGAATATTCTCTGTGCAGAGGCAACCGCATTCTGAAGCTCCGCAAATACGCCGGATATCTCGTTGAACGGCTTAGTGTACTGATTGGCATATGCAAGAAAGCTTGAGAGCTTTCCTACAGACATTGCTCCCACAAATGATGTATATCCTATCGCTCCCAGCGAGCCGAGAAGTCCGACTGCTGCATAGATTAGACCGTTCACAAATCTTGTGGTAGGGTTTGTCATGGAGCTGTAAAACGTGGCTTTTGCTCCAACTCTTCCATATTCGCTGTTTATCCTGTCAAAGCGCTCTATCGCCCTTTCATCATACACAAATGCCTTGACCAGCTTCTGATTGCCGGCCATTTCTTCTGCCAGCGCAACCATATCCCCCCTCAGCTTTGACTGCTGCATATATGAGCTGTGCGTTGCTTTTGTTATCCTTGAAGCCGCAATAAACGAGAGCGGTGTCATAAATACAACAACGAGTGCGATCTTGACATTTATCGTCATCATGAATATGAGTGTTCCGAGAATTGTGATCACTCCGCTGAAAAACTGGGTGAAGCCCTGCAATAGCCCGTCTGAGACTATCTCTATATCGTTTATCACACGACTGGTAAGCTCTCCCTTTGAATGTCTGTCGATGTACCTTAGCGGTACCCGTTCAAGCTTATTGAAAATATCTGCCCGCAGATCACGGACTGTGAGAAATGCAAGCTTGTTCGTACAGAGGCTCATAAGCCACTGGAACAATGTGCTGGACACTACTATCAGCGCAAGCGCTGCTGCTATCTTTTTGAGATTTTCAAAATCAACATCGCCCCTGCCGATACAGCAATCTACCGCTTCGCCTATGAATACCGGGACTGCAAGCGAAAGCGATACTCCCATTGCCGCAAACAGTATCGTCAGGACAAAATAACCGATATACGGTCTTGCATAGGAAAAAACTCTTCTGAGGGTATTTTTCATTGCCTGTCCCCTCCCTTTTCATTCATCTGCGACACGTATATCTCATGATACACATTGCATTTTTCAAGCAGCTCATCATGTTTTCCGATACCAACTGCCTCACCGTCATCCATTACAATTATCTTATCTGCATCCTTAATAGAAGTCGTGCGCTGTGATATCATTATCACTGTTGTATCTGAAAGCTCAGACCTCAGCGCCTTACGAAGTGCAAGGTCGGTGGCATAGTCAAGAGCACTGGTAGAATCGTCAAGTATCAGTATATCCGGCTTTCCGACAAGTGCCCTGGCGATGGACAAACGCTGCTTCTGACCTCCGGAGAAATTCTTTCCTCCCTGAGATACAACTGTATCCAGCACATCAGGCTTTGCAGAGACAAAATCCCAGGCCTGAGCGATCTTCAGGGCTGATATGATATCATCATCAGATGCGTTGTTCTTTCTCCACTTCATATTATCACGTACAGTACCGGAAAACAAAACCGCTTTCTGCGGAACGTAACCTATACGGCGGCGAAGTTCATCCTGATCCCAGTCGCTGACATTTACCCCGTTCACTGATACCTGACCGTCAGTTACCCTGTAAAAACACGGGATAAGTGCGGCTACAGTTGATTTGCCGCTGCCGGTACCGCCGATTATTCCAAGCATTTCTCCCTTCTTTAAAGTGAATGACAGGCCTTTTACGGAATGATCTCCGGCCGTATCATATGCAAAGGAAACATTGCTGAATTCGATCATATTTCCTGTGCCTTCCGATTCGGGCGTACTGCTGCCACAGACCTCCGGTGTCAGTTCAAATACTTCGCTGACACGATTCGCAGAAGCAAATGTCTTTGTCAAAAGCACTATCATATTCGCAAGAACAACAAGTGCAAGGAGTATCTGTGTCATATAGTTCGTGAATGCAGTCAGTTCACCCTGTGTCAGCCGTCCTGAATCTATCCTTATGCCGCCGAACCATATTATTGCCACTATGCCAAGATTCATTATCATAAACGCTGCCGGATTGAGGATGGCAGATATCTTTCCTACTGCGATCGAACAATCAGATATCTCGTTCACGGCTTCTCCGAACTCGTCTATCTCCTCCTGCTGCCTTGAAAACGCCCTTATGACTCTTGTTCCTTCAAGGCTTTCACGGGTGAGCATTGACGCTCTGTCCAGCTTTTTCTGCGTCTTCTTGTACATCGGTACGGTCTTTCTCATTATAAGGAAGATTATAGCTGATATCAGCGGAGCAACTACAAAGAATATCAGGGACAGCTCCACGTCTATCATTACGGCCATAGCCGCCGCTCCTATTACCAGAAAAGGAGCACGAACTGCAAGTCTTATAGACATATTTACACCGTTCTGAACGATGTTCGTATCATTGGTGAGCCGGTTGACAAGTGATGAGGTGCCCACCTTATCTATATCGCTGTAGGAAAGCTTGTTTATATGCCTGTATAAAGCTCCTCTCAGTTCAGTACCGAAGCCGTATGCACATTTCGCCGCAAGATACTGACAGGTGAGCGCAAAACCAAGTCCACATACTCCCAGTAATACGATAATAAGGCTCATGCGGAAAATGTATCCGCTGTCATTATTGCCGATACCCTTATCTATTATCCTTGCCATTACCATTGGCACTATAAGCTCAAATATCGCTTCGAGCAGCTTGAAAAAGGGGCCGAAAACAAGCTCTTTTTTGTAGTTTTTCAAATACACCAGCAATCGCTTCATAATGTCTCCTCACAAAAACGGACGCATAAAAGCGTCCATTTTTTCATGTTTATAATTGTATTCCATTTTCCTTCAGAAGCTCTCTTGCAGAATCTACAGAATCAACTCCGGAAGCGTTCTTTATAGGAGCAAATTCTTTTCTGCGATCTACCTCATATGCAAGGCAGCTATCCTGCATATGCACCATATCAAGGACAAGTGTCTCAAATTTATGTCCGTTAGGCTTTTCAGGTTTGATAAAATTGCCGTTCTCATCCATATACGGTATCTTCTTCTCAACTACATGGACAGGCAGCTTGTCGTTAAGGATAGTCTCAAGCTTGTCCACGCTGAACAGATAATTGAGAATAACTCCATACTTATAGGCAAGCTCGCCGTTCTCATCGATAAGAGTTCTCATCTCTTCGGTCATTTCATAATACTCAACTATTGAAGGAGCTCCGTCCTCAAGACAAAGCACGCCTACCCTCTCATCAGGGCCTGCCTTGCTTACGACCTTGCTGCCGGACTGGAGACCGGAGCTGATGACTGCTCCCACATAAAGAGGATCTGCTATCCGCTGAAGAACATTGTCAACTGCAAAAACATTTATCCATTCTATGCCATTATCCTTTATTTCATCCAGCAGACCTGCCCTTACAAGTGACGAGAACCATCCGCCGTTGCCATTCGGAGATATGGATATGCGTGACCTGCTTTCCATATATATCTTTCCGTTATAGTCAACTGACGGAGCCATGTCCTGTACAAAGAACTTCACGTAATCCTTATTATAGCCGAAATAATCCTTCTCTTCAAGGAAAGCGATCGTATCGTTGTTGTTCTTTTCGCTGGTCATTATATACAGCGGAACCCATGCACCGGACTTATCAACTACCTCCCTGAGATTGTTTATAAGGCACTGGAAGATATATAGCTCCTTGCTGACGCCGACATTGAACATTCCCTTTGGCTTATCAAATCCAAGTCTTGTACCCTGGCCTCCTGCAAGAAGTACGGCAGCAACCTTGCCGTTCTTTATAGCGTCAATACCTGCGCTGTTGTATTTCTGACTGTTATTTTCTATATCTTTTATAGTCACCGCACCAAGAGGCTCGAATTTGCCTCTGGCTGCTGTAAAGCGATTTTCCTCCCTGAGATTTTCAAGAACTGAAAAATCTATAAGCTCTATCTGAGCAAGGAGCTCAGCCTTTTCCTCATCGCTGATCTCATCGTAGTATTTCAGAAGATGTTCCTGTCCGAATTTTTCCAGTAATTCTTTAGCTGCTTCGTAAGTTAGCATTATTTCCCTCCTGTTTTCGGATAGAGTTCCGGAATAATAGTAACTTGATTATACCATATAATGAATTAATAGTCAATGGAAAAAGTGTATAAAAAAATCCGGCATCCATTTGGATACCGGATCTGGGGTTGTGTTGATCACAACTGGTCTGAGTGACGGGACTTGAACCCACGGCCTCTACCACCCCAAGGTAGCGCGCTACCAACTGCGCCACACCCAGACGACTGTAGTTTTCCGTAATCAACGATATATATTATATCACCTATCTCGTTGATTGTCAAGCCTTTTTTTCAAAAAACTCAGAAAAATTTTTTTGTTCCCAGGTTCGCAGAAATATGTGCGTTGTGGTCAAGCAATTCGGATATCTTCTTTGCGTTGAGCTCGTCAAAGGACTTCACCTTGAATTTTTTCTTTTCCTCGCCCTCAAACCATAGGCTTACGCTGCAGCGCTTTCCTATCTTCTGAAACAGCGTCTGCTCAAGCTCCAGCTTTACAAGCTTTCTGCGCTCAGCTATGATTATATGAAATCTCGACCATTTACAGCAGCGTACCATTATCTTATCATCATACACAGCTATGCCGCTGGTGAAAAATGCTGCCGTCTTCACTATCACGAACCATACAGCAGGTATCTCAAACATGACTGTCATGAACAGCAGGAGATCTGACAAGCCTCGGAAATAGTGAACGGATATAAAGTACAGCGGTATAAGTGCTCCCGATATTATAGCCGGCTGCCAGATATAATGCCAGAGGCCGGTGAGCTTCGGGCGGAATTCATTTTTTACTCCGGTAAATACGCCTACCCCTTCCAGCTCTCTGCCAAGATCTTTCTCTTTCCTGACAGGCAGCAGTACCGGCAGAGTGCTTCTTCCGGCACCATAACCGGAACAGCTTATGTGTACTGCAACTGCACGGAATATCTTCATTATAAGATTCTGCCTGATATCGGTATAATTTATCTGCGAAACTGCTATCCTGTGCTCTCGCTTCGTCAGTATGCCATATGAGGTATATAATGTCCTTTCATCTCCCTTTACATCAAAGCGTGAGTATCTTATCACATTGATAAGGAAGGAAATCAGCCATGATGCAACAAAAAGCGTGGCAATTCCAAGGGCTGCATCCGGTACTTTAAGAAGCATCTTATCGCTGAGCCTTGATGTTTCAGAGGTTATCCTGTTGATAGATGTGCTGATGATATCTCTGGCAATATTTCCTCCCTGGAAGAAAAGCGTGGCAATATAGACCGTTCCGGTAAAGCCACTGGAGAAGAATATCGAAAACAGAACAACTGATAATACTGTAGGCTTCGGCATATCCTCAAGTTTATTTCGCTTTTTTACTCCGGGAAGATGTTTTGATATCTCGGCATATGTGTTCTCTGTCACCATTATTTTCATGTCAGCAGAATTGAACGCACCGGCACTTGTATCACATCTCAGCTTCACTGCGCTGAACGGTTTAAGGTAAAACGGACGCTCGGCAGTTGAGGAGCTTATGCTTGTATATGGTATCGTTCTGCATATCCTGAAAATTATGCCCTCATCATGTATAAGCGCCGAATCAGTTATGCGTACAGCGGAACAGTTCCATCTTACATATCCGAAAAGAATGATGACACAGATAACGAGTATGTCCCACCATGCTCCACGTATCCAGTTATAAAACCAGTCCTTGTCAAGCCAGAAAACTCTCAGTCCACGAAGGAGCGGAAATATAAGGAGCCAGATATTTTTCACAGAATACCTGAGTATTCTTATCGGATGCTCATGAAAGATCTTCATACGTCCTCACCGCCTGTGCTTCCTGACAGAAGGATTATCTCCCTAACTGCACTCAGGTCAAGAAACGGAAGACTCATCTGTCCGCCGAAAACATGGAGAATAAGCATATTTATCCCTGTCTTGTCAGACATCGGTGTCTTTATAACAGTTGTGTACTGTATGGAGGAATGTTTGATTGACTGATTGAATTTCAGGAACACGCCGCTCGACTTTATTATCTCAGTGTCTGTCACTGTATATTTTATTGACGAAAGATAAAGCGGAAGATATATCAGCACCGCAATGAGCGCTGCGGTAATTATTACCAATGATGAAGCAATAACTACATTCTGCATCGGGATGTAATGGTAGATAATGCCTATAAGCACCAGAGATACGATCACTATAACCGCTCTCATGACAGCAAGGCAGTTCCTTGATGTGTAAAAATGTCTCATCCTGCTCCTCCTTTCCAAGTATATTTATATTATACCACAAATATCCTTTAGTGTATACCATTTTTTTACCGAAAGGAAGTTTTTTATGCTTATCCTTCTTGATAAGATCAATGCTCAGGTATGGGGAGCCGGGCTTGTCAGTCTGATCCTTTTAACAGGACTTATGTACACTATAAAGTTGAAAGCAGTCCAGCTGCATATGCTCCCCGATATTATTTCCTGGATAAAGAGCAGGCCAAAGGAAAAACGTGCAGCCCAGCTCAGAACTGTTTCCATGGCTCTGGGCACCTCCATGGGGACCGGCAATATCATCGGCGTTGCCTCTGCACTGTCTCTCGGAGGAGCAGGGGCTGTTTTCTGGATGTGGGTATCAGCTTTTCTCGGAATGGCCGTTGTGTATGCGGAAAATAAACTGTCATCCGTTTTCAGCTCTGTTGATGCAAAAGGCCCTTTGGGTTACATAAAAAACGGATTGGGCTGCCCTGTTATAGCCTTATTTTTTGCAGTTATGTGTATCGGTGCAGCCTTCGGTATGGGCGGCATGGTCCAGGTAAACTCCGTGACCTCAGCGGCAGGTCAGCAGTCCGGCAGGATACGGCTTATCATTGCCGCTCTTTCCTTCATCCTCATTTTCTCCGTCATATCAGGCGGCGCAGGACGTATCGGCTCAGCCGCAAAGGCGCTTCTTCCGGCTGCAGCGGCTGTATATACACTATGCTGTCTTGCTGTACTGTTCATGTTCAGAGAAAAGCTGCCGGAAGTGACTGCATCTGTTTTCAAAGAGGCTTTTTCTTTCAGAAGCGCTGCCGGCGGTGCAGCCGGTCACGCACTGTCTGTCGGCATAAGGAGAGGAATTTTCTCTAACGAAGCCGGACTTGGAAGCTCCCCGCTTATACATAGCTCCGCCGAGGAGCAGGATACTTCAATACAGAGCTGTTTCGCAATGCTTGAAGTGTTTATCGACACCATATTCTGCTGCACCCTCACTGCGCTGACTATACTCTGTGCTTCACCGGACGGCACTGCTGCCGGAGCTTTCAGACTCATCCTCGGTAAATATACCGGCAGTACGATGACTGTGATCCTTGCCGTTTTCTCCTTCTGCACCGTTATCGGCTGGTACTACTGCGGCGAGACAGCTTTTCTATACATAACTAAGAAAGATAAGAGCAGACTTTTCCCTGTTGTTTTCGCAGGGATAGTCTCTGTCGGCGCTGTAATGTCAGCTGACACAGTCTGGGTATTGTCAGACATATTCAATGGGCTTATGGCTTTTCCGAATATAGCAGCACTGCTACTTCTGAGAAAAAACGTCCGTAAAGAATAATTCCGGTGTTTGCAGTCAATATATATTATAGTTAAATGTAAAGGAGCGTAATTATGAGCTATATCGGAGAGGATAGTTTTTTCAGCTACCGTGACGGAAAATGCGAATTTGTCAAAGGCTGTTCTTCACTGTCAGCAGCCGCCTCCTGCCTCGGACGGAAGCTTGCCGGCGTATCTAAACGTTTTACCGCAGGCTGCTGTGATTACAGGAGTGTACACGTTCTATATGCGATATGCAGCGGGATAGCTGAAGCAGGAGCTGATGTATATGTCTGTGAAAGCACCGATATCCCCTCTCTGCTTTTCAGTCAGCCTCTCCTTGCTGCTGACTGCGCTCTTTATGTGAACGGCGGGGACTGCGGCAATTCAGTCTCGCTTTTCAATAATTATTCCTTCCCCTTCTCAGATACTGCATTGCAGAAGCTTCTTGACACCGTTCCCGGTAAGCATACAAGAAAAAGCGGCAGAATGATACCTATGACATCCTTCAGCAGTATCCTTGCGAACAATATATCAGATTCGGTCGGAGGACTGAAAGACAAGCTGCCTGCCGGAATAAGCTGCGGAAACAGATTCGTCCGTTCGCTCTGGCAGGAATTCTTTTCCGGCGAAGATGACAAGCTGGTGTTCCAGGTATCTGATGACGGTTTAAGAGTCAACGCTTATTCCCAGCAGCACGGCTTTTTATCCTGTGAAAAGTTAAAAGCCTGCTATGCTATGAAGCTCCTCGGAAAAGGCGAAAAAGTCTGGCTGCCGGAGGATATGCACTACGAAGCGGATATACACTTCGTAAATGAAAAAACAAAGCGCTTTTCTTACGACGATATCCCGGAAAATGTTCCTCTCCAGCGTTTCCTCACAGATCCCCTGTTCATGTGCGTGAAGCTTTTCTCCGATGCTGATGGAACAGGCTCCGTCCTCCGCAGTATGCCGGAGCTCGCTTCTTCACGCCGTGAGATAACCGTCACAAACATCTGCAATATCCCATTCGGCAGTCTTTATTCCGAAAACAGCGGAAGGATCTGTGTTGACAGAAGCGGCAGGAACCGGATACGGCTTACCGTTCAGTCCTACAGCACTGAAGCCGCAGCAGAATTATGCAGTGTATGGACAGAAAAACTGCGCCGCCTCGATGTCTGCGGCCGATCAGACTGATCGGCTTCTCTCATAAAAATCAAGACCTCGGATTAATTTTATCTATTATGCATAATGTTGAAAACAATCTTGTTTTTCTATTGACATTGCTCAAAGATATGAGTATAATTATATTATGTATTTTTGTGCTCTGGCGCCGCCATGAGCTGATGTATGACTTTATTGGCTGATCAATGCCATTAAATATATCTGGGTATCCCCCAGCTGTTCCGGATCTTTTAAGAATGTTCATAATAGTCACAGGCTGTTTGCTGCACTCACCCTCTGAGTGAAGGTACGTTTCTTGCAGCCAGCTTTGCTGTGTTCTGAATAAAAATATATGATGGATATTCACTGTAAAAATTTACTGTATATTCCGGGATGAATACGCATAAACCTGTACAGAGCCCGTATGTCCGTTACAGCCGGCACTGTATGTCCCAAAAACTGAAAGCGAGGTCACATAGTGAACGAAAAGGAAAAGACAAAAACAACCCGCAAAAGTACTTCTGCAGCTTCTGCTCCGAAAAAGTACTATAAAAAGAGAACTCCTGCCGCAAGCAAGACAAAGGACGAAACTGCTGCTCCTGCACCTAAGACAAGGACAAGACAGCCAAGAGAGATAAAACGTACCCCTGTAAGGATAATCCCGCTGGGCGGTCTCAATGAGATCGGTAAGAACATGACCGTTTTTGAGTGTGCTAACGATATGTTCATCCTCGACTGCGGACTGGCTTTCCCGGATGCGGATATGCCCGGCGTCGATATCGTTATCCCTGATTTTACTTACGTTGAGAGAAACCGTGATAAACTCAGAGGTATCGTTATCACTCACGGACACGAGGATCATATCGGCGGACTTGCTTATCTCCTCAAGAAGATAAATGTTCCGGTATACGCTACAAGGCTAACTATCGGCCTTATCGAGGGCAAGCTCCGTGAGCAGGGACTCTACGGCAAGGTGACTCTCAATGTTGTCGAGCCTAAGAAAACTGTAAAAATGGGCTGCATGGCCGTTGAGTTCATCAAGGTAAATCACTCTATACCGGATTCAGTTGGTATGGCTATCCATACACCGGCTGGTATAATCGTTCATACCGGAGACTTCAAGGTGGATTATACTCCTATCGACGGCGAGATCATCGATCTTGCAAGATTCGGTGAGCTGGGAAGCAGAGGCGTTCTCGCTCTCATGGCAGATTCTACTAATGCTGAGCGTCCGGGATATACTCACTCAGAGCGCACTGTCGGCGAATCCTTTGACAAGCTCTTCAAAAAGGGCGAAGGCAAACGTATCATCATCGCTACCTTCTCCTCAAATATACACCGTGTACAGCAGATAATCAACTGCGCTGTCCGCTATGACCGTAAAGTCGCTGTATTCGGCAGGAGTATGGTCAATGTCATAAATACTGCCATAGA
>LVAK01000125.1 GCA_001604035.1 Clostridiales bacterium Firm_05 | reverse complement strand
GCCGTGGATGACCGGCTCACGGTACTTTACCGGGTTTGAGACCAGATCCTCCGGCAGCAGTTTTTCCTTCATTTCTCTCTCCTTTCTGGCAGTATCGTTATATTTTCAGCACAAATTTTGATAGAATAATGCCAGTATATATGATATCATTATATCACAGTAAAAATGATACGTCAACCGTTCAGGATCAACGATATATGGGAAAAAACAAAGGAGAGTGGCAACATGAAAGTCTCAGATGGATACTGGCTCAGCACCCCCGGCTACAACGTCCATTACGCAACACAGATATACGATATAGAAGCAGATGAAACGTCCATAACAGTTTACGTGACCGACAAATGGATAGTTGACCGTGGCTTTACCCTCGGCGGTCCTATTCTGACGATACGCTTCACCTCCACACTTGAAAACTGCATAAAGGTCACTGTCAGCCATTTTTCCGGCAGGCTTAAAAAAGGTCCGGAGTTCACCAAGTACGAGGACAGCGCCTTCCGCCCTACGGTAATACAGGATCGTGACGGCCGCTGGATGCTTACCTCCGGAAAGACTTCCGTAAAAATAAATCATATGAAAAACAGCTGGGAGGCTGTGTACCGCTACGACGGCAGTCTCCTCACAAAGAATGGCTACCATACGACTTCCATTGTCGAGGAGGAAAACTGGCACGCTGAAAAACGCCGCCAGTACCACTCAGATCAGCGCTTCTATGCTTCTCACGATAACGGCAGCAGCACCTATATCCGTGAGATGCTCAGTCTCTCCCCCGGCGAGTACATCTACGGTCTGGGCGAAAAGTTCACCGCCTTTCTCAAGAACGGCCAGTCCGCTGAGACATGGAACAGCGACGGCGGCACCTGCACCGGCCAGAGCTACAAGTCCGTCCCATTCTTTGTCTCCTCCCGCAATTATGGCATATTCGTGGATGAGCCCGGAAATGTGACCTTTGATATCGCCAGCGAGACCGTTTCAAAGTCTGCATTCACTGTTCAGGGCGAGGAGCTGACCTACTATTTCTTCGGCGGAAGCTCTGTGGCTGATGTGCTCAGCCGCTATACCTGCCTCACCGGAAGGCCTGCTCTGCCGCCGGCATATTCCTTCGGACTGTGGCTCTCCACATCTTTCATTACCAGCTATGACGAGGAAACTGTGGCCTCCTTCATAGATGAGATGGAGCGCCGTGAGATCCCCCTTGATGTTTTCCACTTCGACTGCTTCTGGATGAAGGAGTACCAGTGGTGCAGCTTTGAGTGGGACAGGGATCTTTTCCCGGATCCGGAGGGAATGATCGCCCGTATAAAGGCAAAAGGCATAAAGGTCTGCGTATGGGTGAACCCCTACATCGGCCAGAGAGCACCGGTATTCGCCGAGCTTCTTGAAAAGGGATACTTTCTGAAAAGCAAGGACGGTTCAGTGTTCCAGTGTGATATGTGGCAGTCGGGAATGGCTATTATTGACTTCACCAACCCGGAAGCTGCTCAGTGGTATGCCTCACGGATAAAGGCTCTGGCAGCCATGGGCGTGGACGCTATAAAGACCGATTTCGGTGAGCGTATCCCTACAGATGTTGTCTACCATGACGGCTCTGATCCATTCCGTATGCACAATTACTATTCATATATATATAACAGGACAGTTTTTGAAGCCCTGAAAGAGGTAAAGGGCGAGGGCAATGTCTGTCTCTTCGCTCGCTCTGCTACTGCCGGCTGCCAGCAGTTTCCGGTTCACTGGGGCGGAGACTGCTTCTCCAACTACGACTCCATGTGGGAGACTCTCAGGGGCGGCCTGTCGCTGTGTCTCTCCGGCTTCGGCTTCTTCTCACACGACATATCCGGCTTCGAGGCCACCGGCACCCCAGACCTGTACAAGCGTTGGACAGCCTTCGGCCTTTTGTCCACTCACTCCCGTTATCACGGCAGCAGCTCCTACCGTGTACCCTGGAATTTTGACGAGGAGAGCTGCGATGTGGCCAGACACTTCGTCCGACTTAAAGGCAGACTCATGCCATACCTCTTCAGCAGCGCTGTTACTACTCACAATACCGGTGTTCCCATGATGAGAGCAATGGCCGTGGATTTCGGCTATGACCGCTCTGCGCTCACCATTGACAGCCAGTATATGCTCGGCGAAAATCTCCTTGCAGCACCGGTATTCAACGAGGAAGGTCAGTGCAGCTTCTATCTCCCCGCAGGAGGCACATGGACTGATATCCAGACCGGCGAAGAGCTTCCCGGCGGAAGCTGGTATACCAGAAGCTATGATTATTTCGGTCTGCCCCTGTACGCAAGGCCGGATTCCATCATCGTATACGGCGATTTCAAGGGCCATGCGGAGTACGACTATGCAGATAATATGCATATAGCGATATATGGACTTGCCGACGGCCATACAGCTTCGGCAGCAGTATACGACAAGGACGCAGAGCCTGCCGCAGAGATAAATGCGGTACGCAGCGGCAATATAATAACACTAACAGTCACCGGCACAGACAAACCTTTCACAGCCGAAAGTGCTCAGGGACTGGAAATAGTCATCAATTAAAACAACATCAAAGATCAGCATACATATTTCCGAAAGCAACAAATAGCAATAT
>LVAK01000124.1 GCA_001604035.1 Clostridiales bacterium Firm_05 | reverse complement strand
GCTAAGAGCTCCGAGGACGTCGCCAAAAGATAGCCTCGCACTTCCTATGACGAGCTCCAGAACAAAAAATACAGCAGTTATTATTGTAAGAAAAACAAAACATACAGTCCAGCGTACTGCTCTTTTTTTATTCATAGCCACACCTCAGTTAAGCTTGTGCAGGAATGTCAGCTCCCCGCTTTCACTTTCGTCCATAAAAACAGCATTAAGATCACATATCATATCCGCAGCACCTGTTGTCTGCTGGAACATATTTTGTCCTGTACACCACACATTGCCGCTCTTTACAGCTTTAAAATCTGCAAGTATACTGTTTTTAGCAATTAGCTGTTCAATGCTGTCTATCTCACCGTCAACTGTGCTGTTATATATCAGATAATCAGCGTCATGTGCAAGCTCATAAAATGTCTCCGTCTGGATATTCATTGTCGACAATGCATTATCTTCTACATTGAGCTGTTCCGCAGTGAAAATGTACTTTCCTCCGGCAAGCTCTATCATTTTAGAAACATAATCCCCTGGCTTACGTATACTCACATATCCGTTGGAAGTGATATAGAAGAATGCGGCTGTTTTTCTCTCGCTATCCGGGATATCACTGATGGAAAGCTCTTCAAACGCCTTTGTTTTGTCGTTGAATATCTTTTCAGCCGAATCATAATCTCCTGTCAGAAGACCATACAGCTTTATCCATTCCATTCTGCCAAGTGGATGAGTTTCATAACTTGAACGATCGACCATGACCGGTATCCCAAAGGATTCTATCTGCTCCTTGACCTTCGGGCAATGATATATCATTGTGGATTCAAGTGCAAGCCCACATTCCTCAGCTATGAGTGTTTCATAGTCGGGAGAGCTGTATTTTCCTATGTATTCAATATCGCCGGAATCAACAGCTTCTTTTATGACCGGCAGGCTCCAGCTTTCTGCGTTAGTTGACGTCATGGTCACTTTATCAAGCTTTCCGATACCATCAAACAGATCCATTGTTGATGTTGCAGCAACATAAATATTATCCACAGGCTGCTTTATCACTGCCATACCGGATGTATCATCCGGAACAAAGACACCTTCCGGTACTATCAGGAATTTATCCCCGTTTATATCCACCACAGAACAGCCGTTTTCACAATAATCAACACTGAACTGCTCAGCGTATTTCAGCTCCATACTGCCTGCTGTGTCATACTCAGCAGCATCTTTCTTTTTCTCGCATCCTGTAACAAACAGCAGACTGACTGTTGTCACAAGCGATAATAAACGTATTACTCGCATTTTTTGATAGTCGATGAATCGAAATAAAGTGTATAATCTATCATATGCGGTTCACTCATTGCTGTAGTTTCTGCTCCGACAGGCATTTTGTAATCGTAACCGATAATATCTACATCAAACACAGAATGACCGTCCTCAATACTTGGAACGTATATTGCTCCAGCAACTACCATTTTATCATACTTGTCGCTGCTCCATATTATCTTTGCAAGTGCACGACCGTCCTTTACTGTAAATGTTGTAGGAGACTGTATAGACGCTCTGCCTGAACCGCCTTCGAGAGTTACATCTATTGTGTATTCACCGTCCTCAAGGCCAAGCTGAATGGTTGAAGTGTATCTGCTTTCGGAAAATGCTTCATCGGGAAGTGAATCTGCACGGAATACCAGTGTGCGTCCATACCATTCCTGCTTCTTAGCACTGAGCGCTGCACACTGTATCTCCTTGTCAAGTGCTTCAACAGGTACGTTGAATACAGACTGGCCGCTTTCATTTTCAGTGTAGGTGATACGTCCGGATCCGTCATCGTTTTCTGCCTCTTCCTTTGTACCCATGTAAAGTGCATCATATGACTTGCTTGCAATTATGACATCGGCAGTCATATTTCCATCCTTTACATAAAGTATGCAGTCAGCTATCTTGAACATCGATGAACTTGAATCCACATTGATATGATATTCACCGTCAATGAGTGCGTCTGCTGTGACCTCCTCCATACCCTCAAAGCCAACTTCCTGCTGAGGAGCAGTTACCTGTTCAGTAGTCTCTTCAACAGATGTGCTTTCAGTCACAGCTTCGGTCTGAGTGCTTTCTGTTGAAACAGCTGATGTTGTCTCATTTGAGGGGCGGCTTGATGATGAAGATGAACTGCTTCCGCATGATGAAAGCGTAAGCGAAGCGAATAACATAACCGAAATAATACTTTTTTTCATATATAACCTCATATATCAGAATCGGGCAGCCACGACTGCCCGATCATTTTTACTTTACTGAATCAATAGCCTTCTGAGCGTGTTCTACATAGAGATTCCTGATCTCTTCATTCTCGCCAAGTCCTCTGATAAGGCACTCAACATCATAGCCGGCTTCAAGGAAGATGGACTTCCATGAATCTTCTTCATCACCTGCCATGTCGTTGTTTGCGTGATCACCAGCAACTACCATGAGCGGCTCAAGAACTACCTTTTCGTATCCGCCCTCCTGGACCTTTGCAAGAACATCTTCCACAGAAGGCTCAGCTTCAACTGTTCCTACAAAGTAATTTGTATGACCGTCAGATGTAAGGAGATCCTGCATTTTTGCGTATACACCATTTGATTCAGCCTCTGTACCGTGTCCCATAAAGCAGATAGCTGTCTTTCCGTCATCATAATCCTTTGTCCATTCAACGATGGCATTCTCAACACGCTTGAAATCATCATCGCTTGTGAGGAGCGGCTCGCCGATCGATACCTTTTCAAATGCATCTGAATAGCTTGCGATCTCTGCTGCAACATCGTTATACTCAAGTCCGTTCATAAGGTGTGTAGGCTGAACAACAAGATTCTTTACACCGTTTGCTACTGCTCTGTCAAGAGCTTCCTTTACGTCATCGATCACCTCTCCGTCACGGCTCTTAACATGATCAATAACGATATTTGCTGTGAATCCACGACGTACTGAGTACTCAGGGAAAGCACTTTCAAGCGATTCCTCAATAGCTCCTATTGTCAGACGACGGCTATCATTATAGCTTGTACCAAAGCTGAGGACAAGAAGCTCATTCTCACCGATATCATCCTGATTTCTGGGGTTATCGAGGGAAGCATCTCCGGTCTCATAGTTTTCCTCATCCTCTTCCTCGCCCTCTGGCTCGGCAGTGTCAACTTCTTTCAGATCATCTGTTGTGTTCTCAGTCTCAGCGATAGCTGCTGTGGTCTCCTTTGCTGAGCTTGAATCGGATGAACTGTCATTGCTTCCGCAGGCTGTGAATGAAGCAGTTACAACTGCAAGTCCCATTAAAAGAGCAAGTGTTTTTTTCATATTGATCTTCCTTTCTAAATCAAGGCGGATCAGTGCTGTTAACAAAAAAGCCTCTGCACAGGCAGAAGGCATCGCAAACAGGCCCTGCTAAGAGCCTGAAAACAGTACGATCAATACCTCGTGACCTGACCTTACGGTCGTGTACCAGCTAAACGGCAGGTTTCCTGACTTATGCCTCATCACGTTATACAGCCTTCCCGATCACTCAGTGGCTTCGCAGGATAAATCAAGCGATATGTATAACGCTCCGCAATTACAGTGACGAGATCGTGCAGGAACTTCACCTGCTTCCCTTTTACCCTCCTGCATGACATTATTTCGCCATAGGAGGCACCGTTTGCTATATTAAATTTAATAGTCCATGAACAAAAATATTATAGCAGAATAAATTTGGAAATGCAAGCATTATGCATATTTTATACGTTTACAACAAGCACACTTCACTTTTTTACACCTTTTTTGTTGTCAAGCATATAAAGCAGGGCATTGCATATCGCTGCTGCAACATTACTTCCGCCCTTTCTCCCTCTTGCTACGATACATGGTATCCCAGTGGATATCAGCGTTTCCTTTGACTGTACAACATTGACAAAGCCTACAGGAGCGCCTATGACAAACTCCGGAATAAAACTCCCGTCAGAAATGTGTTCACAAAGCCGGATAAGTGCTGTCGGAGCATTCCCGACTGCATATATAACAGGCTTTCTAAGTCCTGCAGCTTTATCTACAGATGCAGATGCTCTTGTTGTTCTGTGAAGCTTTGCCGCTTCAGCTATATCTTCGTCAGCCATAAAACACATACATTCACAGCCATGCCGGGCAAGAGCAGCCTTATTTATACCTGATCTTGCCATATTAGTATCTGTCACTATTATCGCTCCTCTGTCAAGGGCAGCAAGAGCCTTATCGACGATATTATCTGAAAAATAGAGATTTTTGGCATAATCAAAATCGGCAGTGGTGTGGATTGCACGAATAACTATCGGTTTGATATCTCCGGGTATTTCACTTTCAAGTTCGCTCTCTATTATCTCGAAGCTGCGCTTCTCTATGTCTGTCGGTAAAACATATTCTATATTCATAGCCCCTCCTCGATGATCCTGTAGATCATTTCAATATTAAGATTCCTTCTTACATTATCAGCAAGCAGATCAAGCTGCATATCCCTATATTTTCGTCTGTCAATGATCTCACCGCTGAATGTGATACCCTTTCGCTTATACAGAGCTCTGATAAGTCTTCCTGATACATCGGCACTGTCAAATATACCGTGAACATAGCATCCGGCAGAATTACCACTTAAGCTGCCTCCGCAATCTGTTAGAACATCACCGTTGTTCACAGTTATCCCCATATGTACCTCGTAGCCATAAAACTCTGCACCGGAAAGGCAGGAGAAAAATCCGGAGATATTGCCGAATCTGCCAGTGATCTGCGTCTGACGCTTTTCAGGGGTAAATACAGTTTCACAGTCAAGCAGACCAAGACCGCCAATGCTCCCGCCGCATTCACTGTTCTCAGGATCTGAAATAGCTTTGCCCATGATCTGATAGCCTCCGCATATGCCGAAAACCGGAATCCCCTCAGAACAGCAGACCTTTACAGCATCTGCAAGTCCCGTATCGTCGAGCCATTTCATATCAGCGATAGTGCTTTTTGTTCCTGGGATAATTACCATATCAGGCGTTCCGAGTTCACTCGGCTTTGTTACATAACGAACTGATGCTCCGTCATACTGCCCGAAAACGTCAAAGTCAGTGAAGTTCGATATCTTGGGCAGACGTATAACAGCTATATCTATAACACCGCCGGAGCTTTTGATCATCAGTTTTTCAGAAAGGCTGTCCTCATCTTCAAGATCACAGCTTATATATGGAACAACACCTGCAACACGCTTGTCGGAACGCTCCTCCAGAATATCTATCCCTTCTCTAAACAACGAGATATCTCCTCTGAATTTATTAACTATAAGGCCCTTTACAAGATCAAGTTCATCATTTTCGAGGAGCTGTAATGTGCCTATAAGCTGTGCAAAGACCCCTCCTCTGTCTATATCCCCTACAAGAAGAACAGGTGCTCTCACGAGCTTTGCAAGTCCCATGTTTACAATATCATCGGCTTTCAGATTCAGTTCAACAGGGCTGCCGGCGCCTTCAATAACTATGATATCATACCGGGATGCGAGGGTGTTATATGCTGCCATGATATCAGGGATAAGTTCCTTTTTATGTCGGAAATAATCGGAGGCACGCATATTCCCACGTACTTTTCCATTAACTATCACCTGTGAACCGATATTAGTCGTTGGCTTTAATAGTATGGGATTCATCATGGCTGACGGCTCGATACCGGCAGCCTCAGCCTGTAATGCCTGTGCCCGGCCTATCTCCGCACCGTCCGGAGTTATGAACGAATTCAGCGCCATATTCTGCGATTTAAATGGTGCCACCGAATAGCCGTCCTGCCGAAGTATCCGGCACAGTGCTGCTGTAAGGAAGCTCTTTCCAACATTTGACATGGTGCCTTGCAGCATTATGTTTTTAGCCATTCAAACACCTCCTTAATGCAGCGATCATTTTTATATTTTCCTCATGTGTACGAACAGCTATCCGATAGAAGCCCTCTGTCAACCCACGGAAGTTACGGCAGTCACGGATCAGAATATTATAACCAAGAAGCTTTTCGGCAAGGTCACTTATGCTTCTGAATAAAAGAAAATTTGCTGACGATTCAAATACTTTTATCTTCATGCTTCGTAACTCCTCATAAAGGTAATCTCGCTCTTCTTCAATGTATTCTGCAGAGCGGCGAAGGTGGTCTAATTCGTCAAGAGCAGCGATACCTGCCTCCTGTGCAATGGAAGAAACGCTCCAGAACTGGCCGATGTTCTGAATTATTTCTGCTGCGGAACTATCTCCGCAAACTGCATATCCAAGCCTTATACCCGGCATGGCAAAAGTCTTTGTGAACGCTTTCAGAATAATGATGTTCTCGCTGAGATAATTCTTGAAAGTGTAATCTTCCCCATTCTTGACAAATCCCATAAAGCATTCATCACAGACAAGAATCGTTCCGTTATTTTTGCATTTTTTTACGATAGCTTCCTGTAGATCAGGTGTAATAAGCCGACCGGTGGGATTATTGGGAGCAGATAAAATACACATATCAATGCTTTCATCAAGATCATAAAAAAAACTGTCTGTGATGTCAAAATTATTCTCCTCGTCAAGATGATGAACAGTAATTTCACATCCGCATTCTTCCAGTGCTCGGCTGTATTCGCTGAATGTCGGGGCACATATAAGAGCTTTCTTTGGCTTAAATGCATATATGATCCGAAAAATAAGATCATCTGCACCGTTTCCGCAAACTATATGCTGGGCAGAGATATTTTCATACTCAGAAAGCTTGCTTCGCAGTTCAATACAATACGGATCAGGATATTTTTCTATGTAAGGAATACATTCCGAAATCGCTTTCTTAACACTGTCTGGCACTCCTAAAGGATTGATATTAGCCGAAAAATCAAGGATATTTTCAAGGCGTGAAATATTTCCGCCGTGCTGCTGTATCATATGATCCCTCCAAGAATAATACATCTTATTGCCAAAGATATGATCAGCATAAGAATCGATGCTCCGTACATCATTTGATTTGCACGGCGAATGTCATTGGTTTCGACTGGTCGGTCGTCATCTCCGATATATGGCTTTTTGTGAAGCTCTCCGAAATACCATGCATCACCAGCAAGACGAATGTGCAACGCACCGGCACAAGCTGATTCTGTCTGTGCCGAATTTGGACTTGCGTGCTTTCTGCGGTCACGCCGCCAAATACGTAATGAATTGCAACCGTCAAGTCTGAAAATCGGCGCAGAAACAGCCATTAATATTGCAGTCAGTCTTGACGGGATGTAGTTAAGAATATCATCCAGCTTCGCCGCATATCGGCCTATATCAATGTATTTTTTATTTCGGTATCCTATCATTGAATCCATAGTGTTCACAGATTTATAAAAAAATCCGCCGACAGCTCCGCCAAATCCCATATAGAAAAGCGGTGCTGTTACACCGTCTGAAGTGTTCTCAGCAACAGTTTCAACAGCTGCACGGATTATCCCGTCCATGTCAAGAACTGCTGTATCACGTCCCACTATCATTGATACAGCCTTCCGTGCTGCCTCTATATCACCGGATTCAGCAGCTTTGCAGACCTTCATGCTCTCCTTGCAAAGGCATCTTGCAGCAAGCATATAGCAGCAAAAAATAGATTCAGCTGCAATTCCGAGGATCACGCTGATATGATAGCACAAAACAAGGATCACTAATGGTACGACTGTAGACAGGATAATAACGATCATAGCAAGCAGGATCCCTCCTTTACGCAGGTTGGAAAAATACTTTCGTACTGTTGTTTCAAGGGCGCTGATAAGCCTGCCTATAAGTTTTATCGGGTGTGGGATGTTATATGGATCGCCGATGATACAGTCAAGAATGAATCCCAGTATCAAAGGCATTGCCGGAAGTATCAGTTTCATATTTTCTCCATAATGTTAAGTTCAGAGCCGTTCCAGCTGCAGATATATCCATGACCGTTTTCACAATGCCAGTCATAATATTCTCTGTATGGAACAGCGTATTTTTCAAGTATGGACATTATCGTTCCACCGTGAACGACGAATCCTATCGATGGGGTGTCCATGTGTACAGCGATCGCCCCTTCAAATGTGGCTGTACATCTGTCTTTAAAAGCAAGAGGATCTTCACCATTCGGAAATGGCAGACTTCCGCCGCTTTCTATCCACTTCTGATAATATGGCTCCCCTGACAGCTCCATATAGTTCCTGCCTTCAAAATCCCCGAAATCACATTCCCGGAATCCAGCTTCAATTTCAAACTTTTGAGAAGGGAATATTATCTCTGCGGTCTGTATGCACCGCTTCATAGGACTGCAAAAAACAACGTCACATTTTGGTATATCCAAAGATCTGAGCTTATCCTGCCCTTCACTGCACAACGGTTCATCAGTTGAGCCGATATAACGTTTCTCTATATTTCCGGCAGTCATGCCATGACGTATGAATATTATCCTCATTCATTTTCACCCTTTATAACTGTCGGTATGCCGCATACTATTCGTATAACCTTTTCTGAATTAGCAGCTATTATACAGCCGCACCGTCCAACATTTTCACGCCATATGCGCTCACTCTTTTCTATCGGAACAATTCCGCAGCCGATCTCGTCAATGATAATTACCGCATCAGGGTTGGATCTGCAAAGCTCCTCTGTGAAAGAGATACTATCATCGCCCAGTCTCCTGACAAGTTCATGATATCTGCTGATACAGCGTGCTTTTCCTAAAGCTGCCGGAACACATTCTTTGCCGTCTGCTATATCATCGCATTTTATTCCTAAATCTTGTAATGCATATGCAGTCTTACCCTGAAATGCGCCGCCTGTTATCATTACCATATGTGTAATATCCTCTCTGAAAATACTATTGCCGCAAGCATGGAAAGTTCACATACTTGCAGGAACCAACCGCAAAGATCACCAGTTATCCCGCCAAAATCCCTGTAGGATGTATACCTATGATATGCAAGGACTATAAGCGTAATAACAAGTGCCGAAACACCTTCAACAGGCTGCATTATTATCATAGCACTTCCGCAAAGTAAAATGAGAAAACACAGCATAGCAATGGTTATCTTCTTTTGAGAAGGATGAACGAAGCTCTGTAAAGTTCCCTCGTTCTTGGCTGATCTAAATATTATAGCGGAAATTCCGCTCAAGCCTCTTGAAACAACGTAGCCGCAGGCTATTAAACCTGAAAGCTTCATTGAATCAACCGCTGAAAACAAAGCGGTCTGAATTATCAGATAAAGGCACAGTCTGATCACTGCAAATGAGCCGATATGCGGATCCGACATTATTGCGAGACGCTTTTCTCTGTCGGCATAGGATGAGCGTGCATCCGTGACATCGCAGAAACCGTCAAGATGTATCCCGCCTGTTACAAGTATCGGTATGGATACAGCTCCTGCTCCAAAAATAAACTGTCCGGTCTCAAGCTCGGTGCATAAATACCGCCAGATCAGGAGTATAGTGCCAATTACTGCTCCCACAAGCGGAAAAAAGCCTAATGAATAACGGCGATTCTCCTCTTTCCATTCTACATTCGGCATTGGTATACGGGAATACATCAGAAACGCCGAAAAAAATGATTTCAGCATGGAAGCTCTCCTTTCATCAGAACAGGAACGCCATATACACACTCAATAACATTGTCTGCATATTTTGCGATCCTGCGGTTAATTTCTCCAAGTACACTGATGTATTTCTCCGTGCCGTCCGGGTAGCTGATACCGTCACAGCACACTTGATTGGTAACAATAACTAGCTGAGAAACACTGTTTGCAAGAGATTTGAGCCCGTTTACTATTTTATCAGTCGGTATGCTGATCTCATCACCAGAAAACATCTCGTTGGCACAGAGATTTCCCAAACATTCAAGAAGGACCACACATTCGTCATTCAGATTAAGCTCGTGTATATCGGTGTACTTTTCAATGGTTTCAAATCCTTTTCCCTTACGCATTTTCCGGTGACGCTCAATGGCTTCAAAAGCATCTGTGCCATAAGGCTGCATAGTTGCTATGTATATTTTTCTGCCGGAAAAACTATCAAGCATCTTCTCAGCAAAACTTGATTTTCCGCATTTTGAGCCGCCTGTTATGAGAGTTGTCATTTCAGCTCCACATACCTTTCTATATTTGTTTCTTCAAATCTGTGAGAATTGTTGTAAAGCGATATTGCCCCGTCAAGAAGCGGGATAAGCAGTACACCGCCAGTTCCTTCACCAAGCCTTAATCCGGCATTTATCGGAGCTTTCAGTCCGCAATATGAAAGAAGTCCCTCACCGGCCGGCTCGCCTGAGCAGTGACTTGCAAGCATATAATCAGCACAATGAGGTGCTATCATATACGCAACAGCTGCTGCTGCTGCCGAAATAACACCGTCTATAATGACCGGGATGTGATAGTATGCTCCGCCGAGAAAAAGTCCTGTCATTGCCGCAATCTCAGCACCGCCTACCTTTTCCAGTAATTCTAACGGACGTTCAACAGATGGTCTGTTGAGCTCTATGGCTCGACTGACTGCACTGATCTTCCGATGCAGCCCTTCTGTAGAAAGTCCGGCACCTCTGCCGGTCACTTCTTCAGGTGATAGACCAAGGATTACCGATGCAAGAGCAGACGCAGATGTAGTATTGCCAATACCCATTTCACCGGATATGATTATTTTTGTGCCTGCTTCTTTAAGCTCCCTCGCCAGCTCTGTTCCCACAGCGATCGCTTTTTCAACTTCTTCCGATGTCATAGCACTTTCAATAGTTATATTTTTTGTGCCGTAAACGACCTTGCGATGAATAAGCTTATCACATTCTATATCAGATGCAATCCCAACATCAACTGCTAAAACTTCAATGTTGTAAGCTGACGCAACTGCATTTACATTTGAGCGTCCCTCAGCAATAGCCCTGGCACATTCGGCTGTGACCTCCTGGCCGCATTGAGTAACGCCTTCGCTGACAACTCCGTGATCTCCGCACATTATAACAGCTGTTCGTTTTGATATATCTATATCGGCAGTACCCTGTACAGCCGCAATTTTCTGTACCATTTCTTCAAGTATACCGAAACTGCCAAGGGGTTTTGCTATGCTGTCCCAGCGCTTTTTTGCAGCGTTGTAAGCCGTCTTATCCGACGGAATTATCCTGCTTATCATGTCCATTTTTCTCTCCGTAGCTGATGCATTTTTCTACAAAATTTTCTGCAGCAGATGTGTCTGAATAAAAATATATGTGTGGAAATCCGGCGTATAGTGTTCCGCTTGTATGACAGCAATCCCACGATCTGCCGTCAGACTTTTCTGCATGAAAACCATCACCGCAGCTTGTGCTGTCCCAATAATGAAATTCGTGGGATTTTAATGAGCTGCCGCTGCTGCACAGCATATTATCTTGCTTTGAAGTCATGGTGATATAGCCGAATCTTTGTAATTTACCGGTTGGAATTGCTTTACCATCTATAACACCTGCCATTGGATATAAAGTGCCGTCTTTGCAGGCCAGTTCATTGTGAAGGTACATAAATCCTCCGCATTCAGCAATTGTTGGAAGCCCTTTTTTTATATGTGCTTTTATATCATCAAGCATTGAGCGGTTAGCTGACAATTCCTCGGCGTAAAGCTCCGGATATCCTCCGCTTAGGATAAGTCCGTCAGCCTCCGGCAGCGAACTGTCATTCAACGGCGAAAAATATCTTATATTGCATCCCATTTTTTCAAGAATATCGATATTCTCTTGATAGATGAAACAAAACGCCTTGTCCCTTGCAATTGCAATAGAAGGTGGATCCGGAAAATGTCTGATCTCCGAGGACTTGAACTCCGGAAGCGGAATATCGCAGCTGCTGAACAGCTTATCGATCAGAATATGCTTTTCTGCAAGTTCTCCGAGCTTTTCAAGCCTTGTCTGTATATCGGATATCTCATCAGCAGTCACAAGTCCAAGATGACGGCTTTCTATAGTCAGATCATTTTTAGGAAGGCAACCGAAATATTCCGTGCCATATTCATTGCAAAGCCGTTCTGCAAGAGGGATAAGCTTCTCAGGCAGACGATTAAAAATGAATCCGGAGATCCGATTTAGCCTGAAATGAAGAAAGCCGGACATAACTGCCCCAATTGAGTCGCTCATGCCTTTGCAGTCAATAACTATAACCGATGGAGTCTCTGTTATTTCGGACAAGGAATACGCACTTCCGCAGCTGCCGTCGTAAAAGCCCATAACTCCCTCAATAACAGAAATATCAGCATTATTTCCATACTGATAAAGTAAGGAAAGAATAGTATCCTTCCCACAAAAAAAGCTGTCCAGATTGTGTGATGCAACGCCTATCGCTTTTCTGTGAAACATGGGATCAATATAATCCGGACCACATTTGAAGGCTGATACATTAAGACCTCTTTTTTTCAGTGCTGTAAGAAGTGCACAAGTTACAGTGGTCTTGCCGCATCCGCTGTTTGTTCCGCCGATAATGATTCGTCTCATTTTCGTCTCCCACTTATTATATATACCGGATTCTGCCCTTGAAGCATTGTATGCGAGCCGATCCTTTTAGTCCTCGTCACCGATATCTGTATGATCTCATGTGAATAGCCGTATTTTTCAAAACATTCTGTTGAATCATGCAATGTTTCAAGCGAAACTGCTGTAACAACAATTTCTGCCTCAGGATTCTTTGCATGAATACAGTCAAAAACAGTGCTCATATTGCCGGATGTACCACCGATAAATACCTTGTCAGGAATTGGTGCATCTGCCAGAATATCAGGACATATCCCCTCTGAGACAGTAATATTGTCACAGCCGAAATGAGATGCATTCTTCAATGTTAGTTCAGCAGCTTCATGTTTTTGGTCGAATGCAAATACCTTTCCGTCAGGGCAACGAAATGCTGCTTCCACAGAGACAGAACCTGTTCCGCAGCCAATGTCCCAGACTACAGAATCATTGCGTATATTCAGTTTTGATAACGCTATGCTGCGAACTTCTGATTTGGTCATTGGTATCTCACTGCGTATGAATCTGTCATCGTCAATTGCAGACGGCAGGCATCCAAGGTATCTGCTGTTTGCCGTTATCAGCACAGCAAGTCCTCTTGTGGCAATATCGGTAAGTTCGCTTGCTTTTCCGACGATAATGTCCTCGTTTTCATAGCCGAGATCAGTTCCGATATATACAATTATATCGTCCATTCCATAGTCACAAAGCCGCTTGCATATATCCGAGGCCGTCGTTTCTCCGCCAAGCAGAAAGAAGCATCTTTCATTCATACGTACATACACAGCTACATTTGAGGATTTGCCGTGCAGAGAAATGAATTTCATATTTTCGTAAGACAGACCAAGCTTACTGCAAAAATATACAGCAGATGAGATCCCGGGGATCACTGTAACGTCATGTCCTTCAAGAACAGGCAGAAGCTTTCTTGTTCCGCTGAAGAATCCGCAGTCTCCGGACATAAGAACAGCTGCGGTATCACAGCTGCAATCATTGATTTTCTGTGCTATATCAGAGGTTTTATAAGTGTTGTAGAGCTCCTTCCCGGAATCACTGAACGGGCAAAGCATACGCTCTGCACCAATGAGGACACCTGCATTTTCAATTGCATTTTTTGCTTCTGCTGTGAGAGTATTTCGGCCATCCATTCCCGTTCCGACTATGTAAACTTTCATTTTTTTATTTCCTTTTCAATGATATCGATTATCTCGTCAAAGCCGAATCCTGATTCTATCGGACGCTCAAGTGTTATAAGCTCTGCACCGCAGATCCGTGCTGCCTCAGTTTTTTCCGGATAGCCGCCCGTCGTCCCGCTTTCCTTTGTAAGAAGAATACCTGCATTGCTTTTCCGCAAGTGCTCTATATTCTGGCTAACGCTGAACGGCCCTTTTTCCTGTATGATCTTTGTCGTGTCATAGCCAAGTCCAAGGCAATGAGCCAGTGCTTCTTCCCCCGGCAGGATCCTTACCCAGATACGCTCGCTGAAATCCCTGACAGCGGTCAGTGCTGAAAGTGATTTGCTTCCAAGAGTGCTGAGAATGATACTGTCTGTATCGTTCAGCATATCAATAAGCTCGCTCATATCCCTGACATTTCTTCCGCATGATCCTGTACTTCTCCGCAAAAACCGAAGATACCTTGTTCCGGCCGCTGAACAGGCTCGCCGGATATTCTCTGTAGCTTCAACAGCATAGGGATGTGTTGCGTCAACAACTATCTCGTACCCCTTCATGATAAGCTCTGTCATCTGCTCTGAATCAAGCCTTCCGCACAGCACATTTATATCATCAGAGAGCAGGGATGCACCGTAATCTGTAGCTACAGAAACATCTGCTGAAATTCCGTTAGCTGAACAAAATTCAGCAAGCTGCCGCCCCTCAGTAGTGCCTCCGAAAATCAATAGCCTACACATTTATGTAACCTCTGGGAGTTACCATTTTTCCGCCTATGACTTTTGTATCCGTACTGCCGATATAAACTGTAGTGAACATATCCACCGATGTCTCCCTGAGGTCTGAAAGAGAAAGGATACGGCTTTCCTGTCCCTCACGACCGATATTCCTGACATAGCCGCATACTGTTTCTCCGGGACGGTATTTCAGCACAATATCACAAGCTTTTTGAATATAATCAGCACGTTTTTTTGATGACGGATTGTAGAGGACTATCACCATGTCACACTCAGCTGCACATTCAAGTCGCTTTCTGATCTTTTCCGCAGGTGTCAGCAAGTCCGATAGGCTTATTACGGCAAAATCATGCGTCAGAGGTGAACCCAGTACAGCTCCGCCGCTGAATGCAGCTGTTACTCCCGGTATGATCTCTATATCGACTCCGGGATAGCTCACGGCAAGCTCATATGCAAGTCCTGCCATACCGTAAAGCTGTGAATCTCCGCTGCATACCAGGGATACTGTTCCGTTTAAAGAAGCTTTGAGCGCAGCATCTACCCGCTCTCGCTCCTGCCGCATTCCTGTTGAAAAGTATTCCTTTGCCGGAAAAAAATTGCGGAGCAGCTCGACATATTTCGTATATCCAACTATGAGCTCACTGCTTGATATAGCCTTTTCAGCGGCCAGAGTCAGGCCATCACGGTTTCCGGCTCCCATTCCCACAACATACAGCATCAAAACATCTTCCTTTCAAAATCAAGAATTACCGGCGCCTCAGCTGCTGCAACAGTTACGCCGCTATAAGCTGTTTTACGCAGTATAAGCTTGCCGCCGCTGCATCTGACAGCACTTCGTTCGCATACGTTGTCAACTCCTGTAATGCTCCTCACAAAGTCAGATGAGGTAAAGTCTCCAATAGTTTCCGAAAGCTCCTTCGCTGAAAAAAATACAGGCGTTATACTGTTTTTTCTGCAAAATGCAAGCAATCCCTCTTCATCTGATTTCAGATCGATAGTTGCGACATTCCTGACTCTTTCAATATCAATATCTATGCTTGACAATACTGCCAGAACCGCCCTTTCAATATTATCGCACTTTGTTTCACGCTTGCATCCGATGCCAAGATAAATGTTTTTTGGAACAAGCTTCAGGGTGACCGGGAATGGCTTGATATCCTGAAGTCCGACATATATCCCGATGCGGCATTCTTTAGAAACCGACAACTCAGCAGGCAAATTCTTGTATTCATAATCACTTACAAATCCAATTGACTCACCGTCAAGGACAGCTGCTGCAACAGCTTTTGCAACTTTCATATCACAAATTATAAGATCATTTGCGACCGCAAAGCTATCCGGAGAAAAACGTCCTCCTGTATCGGTCGCAGTTGTTACAACAGCCTTTGCACCAATTAGTTCTGCAAGTCTATCGGCAAGAAGATTGGCGCCACCGATATGGCCTGAAAGTATCGGTATTACGAATTTGCCGCAGTCGTCAATAACTATTACTGCCGGATCAGTAACCTTCGATCTGAGATATGGTGCGACAGCCCGGACTGCGATCCCACAGGCACATACAAATATAATTGATTCAAATTGATTAAAGATCCCTGATATAAGGCTGTTCAGATTATCGAACGAATTTGCGGATGCGTCAGAATGAGTGCGAAAGCAGAAACGCTCAGATTCGATAAGATCCGACTTTTCAGCTATCGCTGCTGAAAGCTTTCTGCCGTTTTCGGTTAGCGAGATAATTGCTGCTTTCATCGTTCCTTCGCCTTTCTGAACTCTGTTTCAAAATCAGGTGAATACAGCTTTGAAAGTGAGCGGACATCGCCAAGGAAATTGCCGACAGTAATGAGTGCGGTCTTTCTTATATCGTTCTCAGCAGCTGTACGGGCAAGTGTTCCTACAGTACAGCGGCATACCTTTTCATCTGACCATGTTGCCTTGTATACAATAGCTGCCGGTGTATCAGGACTGTATCCACCGGAAATAAGTCGCTGAGAAAGCTCTTCCAGCATACCTGTACTGAGGAAAATGACCATCGTTGCATTATGTGCTGCAAGGCTCTCGATGCTCTCTTTTTCCGGCACAGATGTACGTCCTGCCATACGGGTAAGAATGACAGTCTGCGAAACATCCGGGAGAGTGTATTCGGCTTTCAGCGCAGAGGCCGCTCCGCAGAAGGAGCTCACTCCCGGGCAAACATCATATTCTATGTCAAGTTCATCAAGCCGGTCCATTTGCTCACGTATCGCTCCGTACACACAGGGATCACCTGTATGAAGACGAACAGTTACTCTACTGTTCTCTTCGGCACTTTTCATAACATCTATTACTTCATCAAGAGTCATGGCAGCGCTGTTGTATATTTTGCAGTCAGGATGAGCATAATCAAGCAGCTCCGGATTTACAAGTGAACCTGCATATATTATTACATCTGCTTTTTCAAGAAGTGACTTTCCTCTCAGGGTTATGAGATCGGCTGCTCCGCTGCCTGCACCAACAAAATGAACCATATCATCCCTCCATAGCTTTTCCCAGTATTTCGTCAGCATATTCCGTTTTCAGAAGCAGATCGTTCTTGTATGAAAAAACAACTGCCCCGACCTTCGCTTCACCTTTTGTTCTAATTTGCAGATAATTATGTATCCGCTGTGTAAGAATATGAAGAACTTCCTGTGCACAGCCATTTTCATAGAGAATATCAAGGGCTGCATCCGTAGTCACACATTCATTCAAGCTGCAAAGCACATCGCTGTCAGCGCCGGCAAGAACTCCGCAACTCATCAATGTTTCCATTCTGCCGTCGGCAAATGAAGAGTGGGTGTTCATTATACCTGAACCGAGCTTGACCATTTTTCCGATATGGCCGTAAATGAGTATATCCCTGAAACCAAGGGTGATACCTATATCTATAGCATCACCGATGAAATTGCTGCACATCACGCACTGTTCGCTTAACTGGGGCATATCCTCTGCAATAAAACGTTCACTATAATTTCCTACTGTAAGGATAAGAACTTTCCGCCCTTCCGCCTTACGTATATTAGCCTCTGTTCGGATAGTCTCGATAAGTGCGGAAGAACTCATCGGCTCAACTATCCCTGTTGTTCCGATTATGGAAATGCCTCCAATGATACCCATACGGGGATTGAATGTCTTTCCGGCGATCTCTTCACCGTCAGGTACAAAAATGATGATACGGAAACCACCGGAATACTCGTGAAGCTCTGCGACTTCATTTACAGCCTGAGTTATCATCCTGCGGGGAACAGAATTGATCGCTGCTGCCCCTACAGGCTGATCCAGGCCAGCTTTCGTCACTGTGCCAACACCCTGGCCTCCGACTATCTCAACGCCTTTTTCAATTAATGAAACCGCAGCACATATCCTGATACCATTTGTCACATCAGGATCATCACCGCTGTCTTTTATAACAGTACAGACTGCCTGATCTTCGCTGATCTCGCAGTTAACGATCTCTATATGAAGTCTTGCTCCTTTGGGAGTGACTATATCCGCTTCTTTGATTTTTCTGCCCGTCAGAAGTGCTTCAGCGGCAGCTTGGGATGCTGCCTGGGCGCAAGAGCCTGTCGTATAGCCGCAGCGCAGTTTTTTTGTGCCGCTGTATATGTAGTTCTCTTCCATATCATCACTCCTGCCAGAATAATTATGTTTTTATTTTATCATATTGCTTGCGTTAAGTCAATAATAAATATGGATCATAAATAATAGCCGCAGGTGGATTTCCTGCGGCTATGCCCTTTTCCCGGATCAGTTCAGCTTATAGATCAAGATATTCTCTTATTTCATCAATATAGATCTCTGCCATTTCGCTCAGAATAACATTTGAAAGTGTGATATATCCTATCTCCATTACTTCATCGGAATCATCCTCAAACGGAACAGCTATGTAATCAGAGCCATTCAACTCCTCACAGATTATGCCTGAACATAAAGTATAACCGTTAAGCCCGATCATCAGATTCAGCATTGTCGCACGGTCATTCGCTTTGATCGTGCGTTGATAATCAGCTGTGCTGAGAAGTTCTTCAGCAAGATAAAAGGTACTGTTATCGCCCTGCTCAAAGGAAAGACACGGATAATCTGCAAGCTGTTCAAAGGTTATCTTTTTCTCTTTTGCAAGGGGATGTCCTTTCCACAGATACACATATGGATTGCACTTCGTAAGTGTATGGAATTCAAGTCCATTTGAACGAAGCAGCTTCGTTATAGATTTACGGTTGAAATCATTGAGATAGATCAGGCCTAACTCGCTCCTCATTGACGCTACATCACTGATAACCTCTGCTGTTTTTGTCTCACGTATCGCAAATTCATACTCTGATGTATCAAATTCCTTTACCATTTCCACGAAAGCTTTGACTGCAAATGAATAGTGCTGAGTCGATACTCCGAATTTCTTTTTTACACTGCCCTTACTTATGTATTTTTCAGAAAGCACATCAAACTGTCCCACAACCTGACGGGCGTACTGTACAAATTCTGCTCCGTCATTAGTCAGGGTAACTCCCCTGCCGCTGCGATTAAAGATCTTTATTCCGATCTCCTTTTCAAGTTCACGTACAGATGATGTAAGCGACGGCTGAGAAATATAAAGCTGTTCCGCTGCCTTATTCATTGAACCCGTCTCGGAAATGGCGAGTATATATTTAAGCTGCTGTAAAGTCATATTAACCTCTCAAATCCTGATATTTATATAGATATATTTGTTTTCATAGCAACTGCATGTTTTTTCTTCACCCTATATTATCTCACATTTCCGATAATTTTGCAAGGAGGTGTTATCTATACGCAACATTTTTCATGGGTTAAAACGACGTTTTAACATGGTATTCGTAAAAAAAGAGAGCAGTTTTTACTGCTCTCTTCGCTTTCATAGCAAGCACATACAAAATCAGTCCGGTATTTTAAGATCAATAGGATCCTCCGCCGTTGAAACGACGGTCCAGTTCCTCCGCAAGATCATTAAGATCCTGACCTCCGAAGCTGCCATAACCGCCAAGACCAACGACCGGCTCGATCACCACATCCTCATATATCGGTTTACTGAAGTCAAATACCTCATCAGAACCATAAATATGGTAGGACAGCTCTACAGGCATGATCCCTGTGTCGAAATAGATCTTGGTACCATCTGTAGTAATATCGATCTGCATGAACTGCTCCATACTCGGATCATCGATCTTCTTCATCTCCTCATTCATTGCGTCAACAAGCTTATGGAGATCAATCCTTGAGCCCTTCTGAACATAATATTCCTGAGCCTGTTCCTTTGCATGGCTGCTTGTTCCGTCTGCTTCCATTGAAAGGATCGTTACAGTAACCATTTCACCTGTGGATTCACCCTTCTTTTCATCATCACTTCCGTGAGTTTTGCCGAAATCAGCGTTCACGGAAAGGTCAAAGTCAAGTGTTTCCTCATCGCCAAGAAGTGACACCGTCTGTGTCAGTCCGTCAAAGCCGGCAGCTGATGCATTTACATCTGCATAGAATACCCAATCAGGATCATAGTCAAGAACGAGTACGCCCTTATCGTCAGTTGTGCCCACTTTCTTACCGTTTATCGTCACTTCTGCATCAGGTATATAGCGATTGCCGCAGTGAACGTTAATAGTGATCTTTCCCTCAGTCTCAAGCATTTTGGTTTCAGCAAGCGCCTCAGCAATTGCCTTCTGCTTATCAGGTGTATAGCATAATCCGCTGCCTGATCTGATAATAGCGAGGGCAGCTCTTTCCATTGTTGTATATGATGCAAGTCTGAACATTGAGTTAAAGTAAACTCCTGCAACCTCGTTATCTGTCAGTCCCTTTGTTGTCATAAGATAGGCTGTGTGTGAAATAATAGAAGCATTCTGATGCTCATCAGTTGGATATTCCTTGTAGAATTCGTCTGATGTGTCCTTTATTGCAGGGGAACTATACGCATTTGGATCTATCGCACTTCTGACCGCAGAATCATATCTGTCCCATGACTTCGGAACTTCATTTTTCATGAATTCCCAGCTTCCGGAAATTACTGATCCCATTACATCAGCATATCCCTCATTTACTGTTGCAGGCTGTACATCTGCTTTAAGATGAGCGATATTGTCAATTACACCGTGGGTATACTCATGTCCGAGTATTCCGGGACCGACAAGCGGTTTTTCATTTATCGCACCGACTACAATAATGTTTGAATCCTTTACGTAGCAGGCATTTTCTTCATCCTTTAATCTCGGAAGAAGAACTGTAAGGATAGTAACAATGTCCTTGAATTTATTTCCTGTCTCTACAACAGGCTTGCCTGAAAGCTCTGCAAGTGAGCCCTGTGCGCCTACTATGATCTTGAGCGGCATACCATTACCGTCAATGGACTTCCAGCCGCACATTATATCATAATAATCATACGCCTTCTCTATACTGCTCAATGAGCCGACTGCATATTCAGTCATCTTCGGGTTTAACAGATTTGCCTTATCGAACTCACTTCCCGGGGTAGGCAGCTCCAAAAGGCCAAGAAGATCAAGCTTTGGATAGAGAAGAAGCTTTACGCTTCCGTCAGAATTTTCAGATGTCTTTACAGCCGAAAGCGGATTAAAGCCACCGAAAAATCCATCAAATGCTGCGGCTGTTGCAAGGGAAGTCATTCCGGCGTCTGAAATTGTAATATCTCTTGTAGGATCATAGAGATTGTATCCGCCGATAGCTGCTTGTTCAAGTTCTACACGGTACTTTGATCCGTTTGCATCAACATCAAGAATCTCTGATGCACCGTAGTAAAGCTTGTTCTCGGCAATGATCTCGCCATTTCCGGCATCAACAAATACTTCGCCTGACTTTGATTCGCCGGTAACTTCAATATCATAAGCCAGTTTTGGAGTTCCACTTTCTGTACGCGGAAGAACAACGAGTTCACAGCTAAGTATCTGCGGCTCCTTGCCTGCATACAGCATAGCTGCGTGCTCCGCATCATTCTGAGATTCTGAAGGAGTTGTGCTGATATCTACATCTGTGTATGAACCGGAAACAGAATCGACCTTGCCTTCAGCATCTACAGCAACGATAAGCTCATTGCCGTAAACAGTAACCCCGTTTAAAAGCTGCTTGAATTTGTAATAAGTTATATTCTCGCTGGTGTTTTCTTCAAGGAGACTGAGCTCATTATACGTATCCTTGACACCGATGATGTCGGAATGAGCGGCGATAAACTGCAAAGCATCATCTGACGATGTTATTATGTCATCAAATGTACCGCTGAGCATTTCAAAATCGCCATTTTCATCACGGCTTATGCTGAGCTGAGTCATATAACTCTCCTCAGGACCGTCATAAACTTCAGATTCTTCTGTTGGTTCTTCGCTAACAAAGTCATAGTCAGTCAGATCAATCTTGTCACTGTCAACGACATTCCCGCTGTCTGCCTTGCTTGTTTTTTTGCTCTTTTTACTGCCGGAATCATCATCTGAAAGGTGCTGATACAAGAAATATCCACCTATACACAGACCGATCACTGCGATCAGTATAATGATAATAAGCGGCAGCTTACTCTTCTTTTTAGGCGAGTTCTGACCGGAAGCTGCTCCGCCGGACACCGGTACATTGCCGGCCGGTGACGGATCAGGCTTTGCCGCCGGCTGTACCGGCTGAGCCGAAGCTGTCACCGGAGACTGTTCCTGTGGATCGCCCTGAATCGGATTTGTTGAATTGTTATCCATTTTTCACTTTCCTCCTTAATATTGACTGACCGCTCCTTAAATTATTCATATAAACCCATCCTCTGAAAATCTTACTGCGTTTTCGGCCAAGTCTGAACAAAGTATATCATGATTCTGTTAAAAAGTCAATATAAATATATACTTATTCATTTTTTATTTCTGAACTCAGAAGGCGATTCACCGGTCTTAGCTTTGAACTGCCGCATAAAATGAGTGGCATTCTGATAGCCGCAGGCCGAAGCTACCTCGCTGATCCGCAGGTCGGTTGTATTAAGCAGTTTTTTTGCCATATCCATGCGTGCTTCAAGCAGATCGTCAATATAACTTATTCCGAAATGCTCCTTGTAAAGCTTCTGCACATAGCTTTTACTGATATTCAACCGGTTTGCGATCACTTCAAGATTCCAGTTCAGCTCCGGCGCTTTGTGTATTTCACGTCTTAACAATCGCAATTGATTTATCCCGGTAAAGCCTCTGTCTTTCGGCTGATTTCTGCTAAGCTTCTCCCAGAGTACAGAAAGACATTTTTCCGCCGGAGATGCAGCAAAGTCACATACATAATATGGCTCCGGAAGGAATACAACTGAGGCAGTATCCTGCATTTTTCTTATGAGAACTTCCAGCTGGATCATAATTTCCTCTGCCCGTTTATCAGCAGATTCATCCTCTGAAAGCGGATAGATCACAGCAAAGGTGCTTTTGTCAAGACGTGCAGCCTGCATATTTTTTCCTGATACAAGACGTATCGCATTGGCCAGCAAAAGCTCAGACTGCATGAAGCTGTCAGACAGCTGATTATTTTTTTTGCCGGGCTGTGAAGCGGACAGGCGGGAGATCGTAACAAGCATTATACCGTTCCTGACAGAAGCCTGCTCCTGCTTTTCAAGATATAACAAGAGCCCCTTTTTACTTAGCATATCTGTCATCTTATCATACAGCGAGGCCTCCTCGACCTTCTTCTGAAGATATTCAATGTAAAGCTTGCGGCGAAGTATACGCATACCATTGGCAAGAGAACTCATAAGATTAAAAAGCATTACCGATACTTTGTAATCGTTGGCGTTCTCGTATTCAAGCCCCATGTATCCGAATACCTGCGAAGAAGCGTGAAATGAAAGAACTATCATCAGGACTGGCTTGTGAGGATGCTGAAGTGCAGGCACTATCTGATGTGTCGGGAAAAGCTCGTCTCGCTTTCCGCTCTCCCAGGCGCGTTTCGACAGTGCACAGAGCATCTGTTCAGGATAATGCTTTAATGTGCGGCTGTCCGGCTGTTCCGGATCAGCATCCCAGTCAGGAAGTATACAAAGATGCAATGCCTTATATTTTTTTATAGTGTGTGCGGTTTCATCTGCTATATTTATAAGCTCCTGAAGAGTTTCCACCTGAGAAGCTCTTGTTATCACATCTGAATTGATACGCATTTCCAGCATCTCAACCGCTTCTGCGTCACGGCGTATCTGTTCCTGTACCTGTAAAGCAGCGGTCTCATAATCGTTCATTCTTTCAAGACAACCACAGCTTGCGCCGCATATTATCTTAACGCAGCTGTCTGAAATTTCCGACGGATTGCCGCCGCACACTTCTATAAGCCGGATAACTCCTGCACGGCCAAGCTCAAAGGAAGAACCGCCGACAGTAGTTATCGATGGATAATTTGACAGTGCATTTATATGACCATCAAAACCTGTGACAATTATGTCCTCCGGCACAGACAATCCACCGTTCAGCAGTGCATTGCAGAGCGTGACTGCCATCATGTCACTGGCACATACTACTGCATCAGGTATATCCCTTTTGTGATCGAGGAGCTCGTCTGCAAGCTCCTCTGCACGAGCTTTCCAGAAGTCTCCATATACTATCTCATAAGAGCAGCCGTGCTCTTCGGCTGAACGAATGAATCCTTTCATACGCTGTTCGGAATCCGGATTGCCTTTAAATCCAGCAAGGAATATCAGCTTCCGGCATCCGTGTTTTTTAATAACGTGTTCCGTCATCATGTGTAAGGCCTTGTCCTGGGCGATACTGACAGTCTCAAAGCCCAGTTCTGTCCCACCAAGATCTATGCATGGAATGGCAGTTTTCTTTATCTTTTCCGAAATGTTCCGGCGGATCGTTTCCTTTGTGAAATACTGCGATGCCAGCAGAATCCCGTCCAGCTCCGCACGCTCAAGAAGCATATATATGCTTTCCTCGCCCTCCATTATTTCGCTCTGTACATGGAATTCAAGGCCGTTAGTTGCAGTCGTCAGAACAATAACATCGCAGCCTGCGGAAGAGGCCGTGGTATATATGCCGTCAAGCAGTTCGTTTTGCAGATTATCGGTTATGGCTGGTATAATAACTCCTATCCTTTTCACGTTATCACCACCTTAGCATTATTATAACTCATCATAATTCTGCTTGTCAATAGTTCATTATGCATAATGTAAGCTGGATTGTGCAAAGTGTTATTTGACCAGATTTGTAGTATTGTTTCAAATCCCCCATAAGAAAACACCCATGAAAAAGCAATTGATTTTCATGGGTGTTTTTCTTGATTCATTTGTGTATCTTTTCGTCAAATTTATTCTTGCTTCCGGCACCGGAAACATCTACAGGATATTCCCCTGTAAAGCATCCCTTGCAGCAGCCGAAACGATCATCCACAAGCTCTCCAAGGCTTTCCACCGGCAGATACGCAAGAGTGTCTGCACCTATAACTCTTGCGATCTCCTCTGTAGAACTGCATTTGCCGGCTATGAGATTCTCCTCCGAATCTATGTCTGTACCAAAATAGCAGGAGTGCAGAAACGGCGGCGATGAAATACGTACATGAACTTCCTTCGCCCCAGCTTCACGAAGAAGCCGGACGATCCGTGCGCTCGTTGTTCCACGTACTATGGAATCATCTATCATTACAACACGCTTACCTGCAACACTCTCCCGGACAGCATTCAGCTTTATTTTAACAGCGTTTTCACGCTGATCCTGCTGGGGCTGGATGAAGCTGCGTCCAATGTACTTGTTCTTTATAAAGCCGATCCCATAGGGAATGCCGCTGGCATTGGAGTAGCCGAGAGCCGCATCAAGTCCAGAATCCGGTACTCCTATTACTATATCAGCCTCTACAGGGCTGTGTTTCGCAAGAAGTTCCCCTGCTTTCAGGCGTGCATGATGCACTGATATCCCCTCGATAACCGAATCGGGACGGGCAAAATATATGTACTCAAAAATGCAGATATGCCGCTTTTTTCCACAGTTCGTGGTTATGGAACGCAGTCCTTCCTTGTCGATAACTACTATCTCTCCTGCATCCACATCACGCAGGAATTCAGCACCCACAGTCTCAAGGGCGCATGATTCAGAAGCCACAACATAGGCTCCGTCGTGTGTCCGGCCTATGCACAGCGGGCGGAAGCCATCCGGATCACGAAAAGCAATCAGCTTTGTGGCAGTCATAAGTATGCAGGAATATGCGCCTTTTATGAAAGGCATCGCCTTCTCAACAGCCTGCTCAGTTGAACTGCTGGTCAATCTTTCACGCACGATCGAATAGGCAATCGCTTCTGTATCAGATGTACCATGGAATATGGCTCCTGACATCTCAAATGAACGGCGCAGCTCTGCTGCATTGACCAGATTGCCGTTATGAACAAGAGCCATATTTCCCTTGATATGACGTATAACAAGGGGTTGGATATTATTGTGGTTATGGCCGCCGGTGGTTGAGTAGCGAACGTGTCCGACTGCCATATTTCCGCTGCCCAGCTTATCAAGTTCCTCACGGGTAAACACCTCGGAAACGAGACCGTCAGCACGTTTATGACGGAATACCCCGTCGTCGCAGACCGTTATACCGCAGCTCTCCTGACCTCTGTGCTGGAGAGCATACAGTCCGAAATATACTGAAGCAGCTACATTAGCTGTCTTTTCCTCAAAAATCCCGAAAACTCCACATTCTTCATGAATCGTGTCAAACATTTCGCACCTCTACAGATACTGCTCACTGAGTTTGTCTATCACAGCAAGAGCAGCTATACTCTTCTTTTTCCGCTTATTCATTGCGTATTGCTCGATATAGGCATGAGCCTCGCTCTCAGTCATACCCTTATATTCCATGAGCATGAATTTCGCCTTGTCAATTGTCTGTATCTCGTTTATTTTTTCCTCAAGCTGAACGTTTCTGAGGTACAGCTCGGCAGAACGGCTGACAGCAACATCAACTGTCCTGACTATCTGATAGAGCACTGTCTTGCTGAAGGGCTTCCCCACGATGATAATGCCTGCTTTTTCAGCACGCTCACCAAGCTTTTCCGCCATATCAGCCTTTATCATCAATATACAGTTTGCCGGTGTGCTCTCAGTAACATACTCGGCAAATTCTATTCCTAATTCATCAAGGAGCGGCGAGTTTATCATTACAAGCTCTGTCATTGCGTCAGAATCAAGTATCGTTTTAGCCTGATAGGCTGATTCAACGATCTTCGGTGTACATTTAAATGAGCTGCGGAAAAAATCAAGGAGAGTTTCAGAGGCATTCCTGTTACTTGAAACTACAAGTATCTTTTCCAAAATAAACCTCCATTACAGCGAGCTGAAATATTTCTTATCCTCAAATGCACCCTTATCATAGGCAGAAGTATACTCCTTCCACTCCTCACGGCTGTGAGCAATGAGAACTTCAAGAATATTTCCAGGGATATACTTTTTAAGGAACTCCGAATGTTCAGCAGCGTCTGCCGCTGCATTAAGATTCTCCGGAAGGCGCTCTGTACCACAGTTTTTCTCCGGGATAACTGCTCCGGAAGCTATTCCGTCCAGCGCTGAATATATCATCAGTCCAAGAACTATATACGGATCGCAAACACAGTCCGCTGCTCTTAACTCTACAGAAACATCATCGCTGTCAGGATTCATTCTTATGAGCTGCGCTCCCTCCTCATCCGACCATATTATATCACGGGGAGCTGTAAACTCACCAAGTCTTGCGTAGGAATTCACAGTTGAATTTGTCAGCAGCGTAAACTCGCGGATATGCTCCATAATTCCGGCAGCAGCGCTCTTGACTATGTCACAGCATTCGGAGCCTCTCTCCTCCAGGAAATCGCTGTCGGGGAATACAGTGAAGCTGATGTGCATACCGTTTCCGCTATCGTCTCTCAGCGGCTTTGGCATAAAGCTTGCATGAACTCCGTGAGTCTCCGCAACAGACTTCACTGCTGACTTGAAGCTGAGAAATGTATCGGCCGCCTTAAGAGCAGATGAGGAATTGAAATCTATCTCATGCTGGCCGCAGCCGCTTTCGTGTCGTGATGATACAGGCTGTATTCCCATCTGTTCAAGAGTAAGACACACGTCACGCCGGATATTCTCTCCCTTATCATCTGGAGCTGTATCACAGTATCCAGCAAAATCATGGGGAGTTTTAGTAGGAAGGCCGTCATCATCCAGCCGGAACAATGTAAACTCGCAGGAAGTCCCAAAACGGAAGCAGTAACCTTCCGCAACGGCTGCTTTCATTGCCTTTTTAAGGAAATAGCGGCTGTCTCCCTCAAATGGTGTACCATCTTTGTACCTGATATAGCAGAACATACGAATAACTCTTCCCTGCTGAGGTCTCCATGGCAGCACTGTCATAGTCTGTGCATCAGGAAACAGGAATAGGTCCTTGCCGTTTGCTGCTTCAAATCCGGATATTTTTTTTGCAGCAATGCGTACTCCATGTTCAAATGTCACTGCGAGCTCGGATGAAAGTATGGATATATTTTTAAGCCTGCCGTGTAGATCGCAAAACGTCAGCTTGACGAACTTGACATCATTTTCATCGATATATTGTAGTATTTCATTTTCTGTATAAACCATTTTATCCTCCTTTATTTCAGATTCGTATAGCCCATCAGGAAATCATCAACTTCTGCAGCTGCATCTCTTCCCTCACGTATAGCACGGACAACAAGCGACTGACCGATGTGCATATCTCCCGCAGTAAATACCTTAGGGACACTCGAAGCATGACTGTTCTGAGCTGTTTTTACGTTAGTGCGCTGATCCAGCTCAACTCCGAAGGCCTGGGCAACATAGCTCTGACAGCCGAGGAATCCGGCTGCAATAAGGCAAAGCTCACAAGGCAGTATCTCCTCGCTTCCCTCGATCTCCTTGGGGATCCTTCTGCCGCTGGCCTCATCTTGTACAAACTCAAGCTTTACTGTTTTTACTGCTGTAAGGCATCCTTTTTCGTCTTTGATGAACTCCTTGACGGTTGTGCAGTAGATACGTGGATCGTGACCAAATACTGCAATTGCCTCTTCCTGACCGTAGTCAGTCTTGCATACTCTCGGCCACTGTGGGAATGGGTTATTTTCAGCTCTCTCGTCAGGGAGCTTCGGCATCATTTCAAGCTGTGTCACCGACTTGCAGCCGTGGCGTACAGATGTTCCAACACAATCGTTACC
>LVAK01000123.1 GCA_001604035.1 Clostridiales bacterium Firm_05 | reverse complement strand
GTGCCTGTATTCGCCCCTTTTAGGGGCTGTGCAAACCACCACTTCAGTGGTGGTTATGATTCAGTTAGTAGCCTTGCGGATGACAGTTCCTTTCGGGAACACGATATCTGACTTGAAGGAGAAGTTCATCATTGCGTGATTAGCAGTTTCGATCTCTTCGCCCTCTTCGTTATAAAGCTTATCTAAAACCATTTCAATGGGTTTGGTCGAGGGAGCCAGCAGTTCCACTGTATCGCCTGCGAAGAAACGGTTTCGCTGTGAGCAGTACACGGTGCCGTTTCTGCATTCCTCCACAACAGCGACAACATCATAATTGCGGATATACCCGCTGTTTTCGTAGTACTGTGACTCCTCGGGAGTACCGAAGAAGAAGCCGTTGCAGTATTTTCTGTGGCTGACCTTGAACACCTCGTCCCTTATCCATTCAGGGAGAACGAAGTTGTCCGGATCTTTGTAGTATTCGTCAACAGCCATGCGGTAAGCGTTTGTTACAACTGCCACATAGTAAGCAGATTTTGCACGTCCCTCGATCTTAAGGCTCTTGACACCGGCCTGTGCCAGCTTGTCGATATGGTCTATCATGCACATATCCTTTGAGTTGAGGATGTAGGTGCCTTTTTCGTCTTCAAATACCGGGAAGAATTCTCCGGGACGCTTTTCCTCCATGAGGTGATATCCCCAGCGGCAGGGCTGAGCACACTCTCCACGGTTTGCATCACGCTTCACCAGGTACTGTGAGAGCAGGCATCTTCCGGAGAAGGATACACACATAGCACCGTGAACGAATGTCTCGATATCCAGGTCAGGGGAGGTCTTTGCACGTATCTCAGCTATCTCATCAAGTGAGAGTTCTCTGGCGAGGACAACTCTTTTTGCACCCATGTTGTAAAGCTCTCTTGCGGTCACATAGTTTACGATACCGGTCTGAGTTGAGATATGTATCTCCATATCAGGAGCAAATTTCTTTATGAGCATGAGCAGACCTATATCTGCAACTATAAGAGCGTCAACGCCTGCTTCAACGGCCTCCTTTACGAATCTTTCAAAGAAAGGGATCTCGTTGTTTCGTGGCAGGGTATTACAGGTAAGGTATACCTTCACGCCCTTAGCGTGAGCGTCATTCACAGCTTTTACAAGCTGCTCAAAATCGAAATTCATGGGTGATGCTCTCATACCGAATTGCTGACGGCCGAGGTAAACGGCATCCGCACCGTAATTCAGTGCGGCACCGAGTCTTTCTTCATCGCCGGCCGGGGCGAGAACTTCAAGTTTACTGAGCGGCATTGTTTTCAGCCTCCTGCTGCTGTGCTTCATAATCGGCCTCTTCCTGATGGATTATCTCTTCGTTCTGGAGATGCTCCTCATAGGTCTTTGCAAATCTTGTCTGGCCGGTGTATACGTTAGCGTAGAAGTAATAGTAATCGCTCTTGTGGTCTTCAAGAACGGCATCGATAGCCTCTATACCCGGGTTGCATATAGCTCCTGGAGGGAGACCTGTACCTACATAGGTATTATAAGCGTCAAGAACAGCCTGATCAAGTACCTGCATACTCTTCTTGATCTTCTGCGAGTAGTTCTTTGTCGGATCTGACTGGAGCTTGTTGGCGAATTCCTCAGGATTTCTGAGACGGTTCCAGAAAACGGAAGCAACGAGTGTCATAGTGTCCTTAGTTGCAGCCTCCTGCTGTACGATAGAAGCGAGTGTGATGAGCTGATCCAGATCTATGTCCAGCTTCTTCATCTTCTCATATCTCTCAGGAGTCATCTTCTGATCAAAGTTGGAGTATATCTTCTGGCAGACCTTTTCCGGCTCCATTTCCTTGTAGAAGAAGTAGGTATCCGGGAAGAGGTAGCCTTCCATACGGTAGAACTTAAGATTTGAAGCCTCCGGGATCTGCTCCTCGAACGGGAAGTTGAAGCCGCCGGCATTGAATGTGAAGATGAAGTCGTTTGCATTGCATATTCCCTGATCCTGAAGCAGCTGAGCGGCCTCCATCAGGGTAATGCCTTCAGGGAAGGTGATCTCCACAGTCTCCTTGTTCTCTTCTTCGTTGGTGGTGAGGTTCTGGATGATAGTCTCGTAAGCCATATTCGGGCGGATGAAGTGCTCACCGGGAATATAGAGCGCATCGCTTTTTCTCATTTTTGAGAAGAGCATGAAGAATTTAGGCGACTTGATGATGCCTTCATCCTTGAGCTGCTGAGCTATCTCTTCGGTAGTAGCGCCCTCCTTGATGACGACGAGCTTTGTAGCGTCGCTCTTGCCGATACCGAGCATATCCTTGCCGAAACCGATTATTACCATTGAGAGTATGATGGATACGGCAAATATGAGAGTAGTGAGGATCAATACTCCGGGGAGTCGGTTCCTCTTCTTCTTTCTCTTTTTCTTTTTTCTTGGAGGAGCCATGCGCTGAGGGGCTGCGTACTCATCCTGCGGATACATTTCCTGCTGGTAGTACATATCATCCTCCGGGATGTTCTCCTGAGGCTGCTGTTCATCGTAGGAATACTGTTCCTGTTCAGGAGCACTGCCATAGTTCTCAGCCTCATAGGCAGTGTAGTCATCATAGCCCTGGGGCTCGTCCTCCTGAGGGAGATCATTGGCTGACGGGGCAGCTTCCGGCATCTCCTCCTGTTCTGGCTGAGGAGCAGAATCCAGCTCTCTCAGGATATCATTAATAAGGTCATCATTTTTCGGCATTGCAGAATACCGTCCTTTCTTCTGTAACAATTGTATCAACTTTAAGATCATGGGGCAGCAGGGGAAGCTCACTTACTATCATACCGTCATATGCAAGAGCTATCCTGCCTGCTTCCGGATGCTCAGCAAGGAATCTGTCGTAAAAACCGCCGCCGTAGCCCAGCCTTCCGCCCTCAGGGGTAAAGGCAAGTCCGGGTACGATGCAGACCGTTCTGTCTGTCATATCCGGCTGCGGCAGTGAGCCGTCAGGCTCGCAGATCCCGTACTTCCCGTCATCAAGCTGTGATACGGAGGTTATGATGTGGAAGGTCATAAGGCCGTTTTCGCCGCATTTCGGGAATGCGGCGGGCTTTCCATTGGCGAGCAGTGTTCGTGCAAGTTCCCAGGTGTTGATTTCCGAGCCGAAGGAAGCATAAAGCAGAACAGTGTCCGCATCAATGATATCTTCCATTGACAGGAGCTTAGCGGTGATCACTGAGTCCTTCACATCAGTTTTCAGTGACTTTCTCAAAACAGAGAATTTCTTCCGGAGAGTTTTCTTGTCCTCCATATCAGAAACTCATGATAGAGCTGCGGATCCTGTCGCTCTCAGCCTTGGAAACAGCTTTCTCCACAAGAGCCAGTCCGAACTCTATGGCAGTTCCTGCGCCTCGTGAGGTAATGAATATGCCGTCGCAGGCTACAGGCTCATAGCTGATGACAGCTCCCTCAAGCTGATCCTCGAAGCCTTCATAGCAAGCGGCATTCCTGCCCTTGAGAAGTCCCTTGTGGCCGAGGATAGAGGGGGCAGCGCAAATTGCGCCCACATATTTTCCGTTCTTTACACAGAAATCGATAGCAGCCTGAACGTATTCAGACTTTTCCAGATTAAGTGTACCCGGCATACCGCCCGGGAGGATGATCATTTCCAGCTCATCTGTAAGCGGAGCTTCCTGAGCGATAGTATCGGTCACAACAGGAACTCCGTGGGAGCTCGTTATGACATTGTCACCGACGCCGACAGTAACAACAGTCTTGCCGCTTCTTCTCAGAAAGTCGATAGGAGCGATAGCTTCGGTCTCTTCAAATCCGTTTGCAAGAAAAATGTAGATCATATCAAAATCCTTTCATTTAAAGATCAAAGTGTATTTATTGAGGAGGAAAGCCGGATTGTACGAGAGCTTTGATCTTCTCAGGCCCTCTATGCCAAGATCCTCCTCACGGTTGATATATTTCAGGCCGGCAGCTTCACTCTCTGCAAAGAGGTGTGAGATACCGGTGTAAATGCCATTGTATGAAGTGTCTGCCTTTTCGATGTGAACACAGAAAGTCTCTGAATTGAGCTGCTCACCGATAGTCACAGCGGCCACCTTTCCGTCTATTCGGATGAGACTGCCTTTAAGTCCCAGCTCATTGAAATAGGAAAAGTAGGTGTTTATAGCGAACTGCTCGGCGATGAACGAGTGAACTGCTGATCCGGACCTGTTGTTGTATTCGGCAGTGCAGAAGATTATGCAGTCGTCGAAATCCTTTTCCGTGATCGGAGAGTAGGTGTAGTCAAGTTCTTTGAAGCGAGCAAGGTGGTTGCGTTTGCCGTGATATTTTTTTCCCTTCAGCGAGATGAAATCCTCAGTCAGATAAATATAATCCGAGCTGTCACGGTCAAGCTCATATGTGAATCTGTCCGGGAACAGGTCAGAGAGCATTTTCAGCGAGCTGTCTGTTATGCCGGTGAGTATCAGCGGAGCCCCGGCAGCATCGGTATACCGCATAAGCTCTCTGAACAGATCTTTGTAGTCGCCCTGACCGGCGGGCAGGATAAAATGCGGATATCCGTCCTCGGTATCGAAGGCACAGCAAATGTAGAAATCCTTATAAAAGGCTATTTTTGAGTCTGCGAGCCTTCTCCACGCCATATTGTTGGCGAAGCTGTACTCGCAGCCCATGAAGTCGGAATATTTCAGTGCGGAGCAGACACGCTGCCTGTCGGAAACAGAGATCTCTCTGAATTCAAGCATATTGTTCCTCCGGTTCAGTCCTGAGTCTTCATTGCCGAGAAGTACTCACGTACCTCGTTGATCTTTCCGCAGGTCATTTTTCCTTCCGGACATTTTCCTGATGTAACACAGGAAGGACCTGCATGAGAGAAGATATGGGGAGCAGTTTTCAGGCACAGCCTTAGCATTTCATTTGCCACTGCCCTTATTTCCCACTGTGCTCTGTTGCAGCAGCGGTGAGCGAAGAAATTGAAAAGTGAGCGAACGTTCATAGTAACGACGATCTTTGTCTCGCAGGCATTCGGCAGGAGAAAACGAGCGTCCTCATTGGCAAGCTTGCGGGCTTTGGAGCGGGCGGTCTTTTCATCGAGTCCCTGATCCATGAATTGTTTTGTATGCTTTTCAGTGAGCATATCGGCGATCTTCTCATAGCTGTCAGTGATGATGCCTATGACTTTGTTGTATTCTTCCTCTGCTTCGGGCAGCTCTGCAATGGCTGGCGGAGTTATGAACTCAAAGCCGTTCTCATTGACATACCTCTGGCTCTTCTGAGAGTAGGAGGCTATCCTGTGGCGGACGAGCTGATGTGAGCAGGCACGGGAGATGCCTTCGATACCGAAAGTGAAGCTTACATGTTCCATAACGCTTTCATGTCCGATGGAAGCGAGCATATCGATAAAGCTTTCAGTTTTTTCATCGGTGAGACCATCCCTGAGCGAGCCGATATCGCTGCTGGAGTAGCAGAGCTTGGCTGCTGTAGCTACGATCTTTTCCGGATCAGGTGTGTGTGCAAGCAATTCAACTTTCATGCGAAGACCTCCGCTTATAAAAATACATATATTAATATTCTATCATTTTTTCGTTTTTAAGTCAAGGAAAAATCCTGAATAAAATATGTATATAGGGCATATGGAGAAAAAATTGTGACAAAATGAAAAAAATTACAGATTACCTATAGACAAATCAGAAAAAAAGTAGTATAATAATCCGTATATGGAATCTATTATTTCTAATCGGAGGAATTTCAATGAAAAAAATAAACAGGTTTGCCGCAGCTGCACTTTCATTTGCTCTTGCGACAACTTTTGCCGGATGTAATGCTCCGGAAGCCATTACTTTCGGAAACGGAACAAAAAATGCTCTTACAATAGACGGATACGATGTCCCGGCAGGAATATTCATCAATAATGAGATAGTGGCCTACAAACAGGCAATGTACAATCAGTTCCTTTCTACAGGCAGCCTTCCTACGTATGACGATATCAAGGGCTCAAAGATCGAGGATATGGATGCAGAGGACTGGATCCAGAATGAGGCTACAGAGACCTGCAAGCTCTTTGTTGCTGTCGAGAGAGAATTTGACAAGCTCGGCGAGGAACTTACAGATGAGGAAAAGGACGAGATAAAGAATTATATAAAGTCTATCTCTGACAATGACCTTTTCTCAGATAATGGTATCAGTGAGGATTCTATAAAGAAGACTTATGAAAATACCTACAAGCAGGAGCATATTTTCGATCACTACTTTGGTATTGACGGCGAAATGGGCTGCTCTGAGGATGATCTGAAGGAATACTTCAAAGACAATACTGCAAGAGTCAAGTATGTTGCGATCAAGACCACAGACGCTGATGGCAATGCACTTGAAGATGACGCTAAGCGTGAGCTGGATACAAAGATCGACAAGTGGATCAGAGAGATCAATGCAGAGCCAACAAACGAAAAGAAGCTCGCAAAGATGGATGATATCAAGACAGAGTACGATGAGTACACTCAGTCATTGACGACAACATTAGCCGGCGAAGGCGATGAGACTGCTGTAACAACAACTACTACAGCAGCTACAACAACAGAGACTGGAAGTGATGGTTCAGCTGCAACAACTACAACTACAACAACTGATCCTTATGCAAATGAAGTAACGGTCACAAAGATGACAACTACAGAGCCGGCTGATAATAAAAATGATACAACTACAACCGAGCCCGCTGAAGAGACAGATGCCGAGAAGGCTGAAAAGGCACTGAATGAGAAGATATTCGGTGATATGCCTTTATATAAGGCTGAGAAGTATGAATACGACAAGGACACGGTCTATATCCTCATCAAGGGCGATATCGCTGAGAGAATGACAGATAATGATCTGTGGTCTGAGGATCAGGTCAAGACTGTTCTCAGAAATCGTTATGCTGATGCTTTCTCAGACTGGATCGAAGGTATCGCAAATAGCTATTCCGTTGAGAAGAACGATTCAGCATACAAGAGATATGCACCGTTCAAGCTCGACATCAAAGACGTTTCACTTTATGGCTGATAAACCAAGAGCCGCTGGTATCGACCAGCGGCTTTTTTATATCCTGTTTGCACCGACCTCTATCCATGCGGGACGGAATCCGCTTTTTATAGCGATGTTCCATGAGTGGATATTGGCTATCTGCGTTCCATAGAACGGTATATCACCGTTTTCGATTATCTTGTTTCTGAGAATGGATACAAGGAATGTTCCTATGCCTTTGGAGCGGTATTTAGGCATTACATCTATGCCTATCTGCTGCCAGCCCTTAGTGTCCTCTGAGCATCCGGCCATACCCAGTATCTCACGTCCTTTGCAGGCACAGACAACGATCCTGTCAGGCCTTTCCGGCTTGAATTCGGGGCATATAGCGTTCGGGAAGCGGCTGTCACCGTAGAATCTGCGTATCCCTTCATCGAAATACCACCTGACATCGAATTTCCCGGCAGGGATCACCTCTTTGTTCACAGGCAGGAACATATGATATGTTTCACTGAGGGTATGACCGTATTTGTTGAGTTCAGGCTCAAGAGTGAGGAGATTTGGGATCTCAAACAGTTTGAATCCTTTAGCTCTCCGGAGAAATGCCACAAGAGCCTCATCGAGACACCCATCAGCGTTTATAATGACATTTGATCCAGTGGAGACCATATGGAAAAAGTGCTTCTCCGGTGAATATATCCTGCGGCCTTCAATAAGAGCCGGGATCGTGAGGACATTTTCTTCGATATCAAAATCAGCCGGTTTACAGTTCATATCCATTGAAAGCATTTTCTTCAGTTCTTCGTAGTAATTCATAATTATTGCCTTTCATTATATTTCTTTATATCTGCGTCCCTGCCAGGTATCGAGCTGAGCCAGTCTTTTGTCAATACTGCTTATGACGGACTTTTTATCTGCACTCCAAAGCGGTGCGATAAGCTTTCTGCGGTCTCCGTCACCGGTTATGCGCTCTATGACTGTTTCCGGCGGAAGGACTTCAAGCTGTCTGACGATGATATCCACATATTCATCCTTTGTAAGCAGGGACATATTGCCCTGCAAGAAGATATTTGCCAGCTTTGTGCCTTTTATAACGTGGAGCATTTGCAGCTTCACAGCGTCAGGTTTCAGAGAAGCGGCTTCAGCGGCGCTCTGTATCATCATTTCCGGAGTTTCTTCCGGCAGCCCGTCTATCAGGTGCAGGCACACTCGTATCCCTGCGCTTTTAAGCTTATAATAGCCGTCGAGGAATTCCTCATGAGTGCAGCAGCGGTTGATAGAGGATATAGTGCTGTCATGACATGACTGCATACCCAGTTCTACGGTAAGAAAAGTCTGACTGCTGATCTCTTTCAGCAGCTCAACTATATCATCCGGCAGGCAGTCTCCTCTTGTACCGATGGATATGCCGGCGATCCCGGGAAAGTGCAGCGCTTCGTAAATAAGAGCTTTCAGATGATCTGCCGGGGCATAGGTGTTGGTATTTGCCTGAAAATAGGCGATCACGGGAACGTTTCCGAATTTGCTGCGGATGCGCTCGGTCTCTGAGGCA
>LVAK01000122.1 GCA_001604035.1 Clostridiales bacterium Firm_05 | reverse complement strand
ATGTCTTTTCGGAAATGAGCGCCGTCAAAGCTGATCTTTGATACGCCCTCATAGGCCTTATCGAGAGCAGCCTGGAGGTTGTCGCCCTTAGCGGTAACGCCAATGACACGGCCGCCGTTTGTGAGGAATTTTCCGTCATCGGAGAGCTTTGTGCCGGCGTGGTATACGAAGCAGCCGTCGATCTGTCCCTTATCGTCGAAGCCCTTCATTTCGATTCCCTTAGGATAGCTTTCCGGGTAGCCGCCGCTTGCCATAATTACGCAGGCACAGCTGCCATTATGCCATTTGATATCGACTTTATCAAGGGTATGGTTGTAGATAGCCTCGAAGATATCGTAGAGGTCTGCGTCAAGCATGGGGAGAACTACCTGTGTTTCGGGATCACCAAAGCGGCAGTTGTATTCAATTACCTTTGGTCCCTTAGGAGTTATCATAAGTCCGAAGTAGAGACAGCCCTCAAATGTGCGGCCTTCAGCGTTCATAGCATTGACAGTGGGGAGGAATATCTTCTCCATGCATTCCTTTGCGATATCCTCTGTATAGCATGGATTCGGAGAGATAGTACCCATACCGCCGGTATTCAGTCCCTTATCGCCGTCAAGAGCACGCTTGTGATCCATAGAGGAGATCATCGGAACTACAGTCTTTCCGTCAGTGAAGCTGAGAACAGATACCTCAGGCCCTGTGAGGAATTCCTCGATAACTATACGAGCGGAGCTCTTTCCGAATTTCAGCTCGTCGATCATGTCATGAACGGCAGCGATAGCTTCCTCTTCATTCTGAGCGATGATAACGCCCTTTCCGAGAGCAAGGCCGTCAGCTTTGATAACAGCGGGATAGCTGTTCTGCTCCTTGAGATAAGCGATAGCCTTGTCGGACTCAGTGAATACCTCATAGAATGCAGTAGGGATGTTGTACTTCTTCATAAGCTCCTTGGAGAACACCTTTGAGCCTTCGATTATAGCGGCATTTGCCTTAGGGCCGAAGGTCATGAATCCCTCTGCCTGAAGAGCATCGACCATTCCCAGTACGAGAGGATCATCGGGAGCGACTACTACCATATCAGGCTTGAGTTCCTTTGCCAGGGCAACAACGCCGTCAATGTCTGTAGCACCAACATTGAAGCACTGAGCGTACTTGGATATACCGCCGTTTCCGGGAGTACAGTATATCTTGTCAACCTTTGGACTTTCAGCCAGCTTCATAATGATGGCGTGTTCACGGCCGCCTCCGCCTACTACTAATACATTTTTCATTGTGTTTTCCTCCAAAAAAGAATTTGATTATTTAAGCTCTATAGATTCGATAAGATCATTGACCTTACCGTTGAAATCATCATAGCTTTCATCGTCAAGGCAGTGTATTTTAAATCTTAGCACATTGCCGTTGTATTCGATATAGCAGTCCTTTATGATTAATTGATCGTCTCCGGATTTCATTTTGTAGCTTACCGTTTCAGCATTCTGTCCCAGTATTTCTGACTGTGAGCGTTCAAAGTCTGAGAACATGGATGTTTCCTTGGATGATAAGATCTCATAGGCTGAATCGGCTTTCTGAGCAGCGGAAGAACCTGCTGCACTGCCGACTTCCACAACAAGAAGACAGGATGCCTCTGCATCGTTTGCTGCCTTTGCGAAGTTGAACATATGAGAGAACTCCAGGCCGTCATCTTCAAGCTTGCTTTCGCTTTTGTATCCGACATTCAGGAACCATTCGGGACCGAAGTCCAGTGAGTAGATATCATTTTCAAAGTGCTGTTCCTCGGTGGGGAGCTTGTAGTCACTGGTATAGACTGCACTCCGGATGATGTCATTTATCATGGGAACAGCCTTTTCTGCATTTTCAGCAGGGTAGTATGCGAATATTTCAAACTCCGCTCCCTCACAGACCGCAGTATAATTACTGTATCCTGTGGGGCCTTTTTCCTCATTTTCGTCTATGTAGTTGACAGCAGCAGCCTGGAAACCGTCCAGGTCTATCAGCTCATAGCTCACATCGCTGTTGCCTTCACGCTTTAAGGTGTCCTCATAAAGCTTTTCACCGTAATAGGAGACATCGCAATAGAGAGTGGTGTAGCCGGATATATCCATATATGGGATGAGGTCGCTTTTAAAATATATTTTGTTCGGATTGTCCTCAGTAATTGTGTCAGGTATAAAGTCATCGTTTATAGTGAAGCTGAAATTTTTCAGATCATAGTCTGTGAAAGAATCTGAAGAGTATTCAGCTGATGCCCATGTAGGTATCTCAGGTACATTTGTTTCTGATGATGAACTGTTAACGGCTGAACAGCCTGAAAGCAGGATCATGGCTGCAGATGCAGCAGCTATCTTTTGTTTGTTCATATCTTTCCTCACTTTAGATCCGCCCCGAACATCTTGATCACGAATGAAGCGCCGCCGAGAGCAGCCATTCCGTAGCATTCAAACATATGCTTTACATAACGCTTTTTGAGTTCAAGAAGATCGAGAGTTTTGCTGAAATTTGAGAAGAAATCGCTGAAGGTACCCTTAGTGAAGCCGAATTCTTCCTTGATATATGTATCGGTTATCTTGTCCACTTCATCGCTGGATACATTGACGCTTCCGCCGTAGTCATACATTTCCTGGCGGAGATCCGCCTCGTATTTCTGGAAAGCGTCTG
>LVAK01000121.1 GCA_001604035.1 Clostridiales bacterium Firm_05 | reverse complement strand
TTTCCGGGAAGGTGCGGAAAGGCGACTGTAGGCTTTATTTCTGACAGGTCGATATTCATGACCTCATCGTATTCAGCGTCAGGATCGGCTTTGTATATTACCGGTTCATTTGCGCCGTGCTCATGGAGATAGCTGAGCGTGATATCGTCCACCTCGAATATACCGTTCTTTGCACCGGCTTCTATGGCCATATTTGCAATACAGAGGCGGTCAGCCATGGAAAGCGAGGCAAGGCCTTCGCCAGTGAACTCCATGGACTTGTACAGAGCTCCGTCAACACCTATCCTGCCGATGATATGGAGTATGACATCCTTGCCGGAGACATATTTGCCAAGGCTTCCGCTGAGGATGATCTTCATTGCAGACGGCACCTTGAACCAGGCTTTGCCGATCGCCATTCCGCAGGCCATATCTGTAGATCCTACGCCTGTTGAAAAGGCTCCGAGAGCGCCGTAGGTACAGGTGTGTGAGTCTGCTCCTATGACAAGATCACCGGCAGTGACAAGACCTTTTTCCGGCAGCAGGGCGTGCTCTATACCCATTTCGCCCACATCGTAGAAATGAGAGATGTCCTTATCGCCGCAGAAGTCCCTGCAAATACGGCACTGTTCCGCAGCCTTTATGTCCTTATTAGGAGCAAAATGATCCATTACCATTGTGACTTTGTTTTTGTCGAACACGCTGTCTTTGCCGAGCTTTGCAAACTCCCTGATAGCCACCGGAGAGGTGATATCATTGCCGAGGACAAGGTCGAGACCGGCGAGGATAAGGTCGCCTGCCTTTACGGAGCCAAGTCCTGCGTGAGCTGCAAGGATCTTCTGGGTCATTGTCATTGCCATGAATATCATTCCTTTAAAAAGAATTATTTGCCGGTCAAGCCGGGGGGGAATGCAGAAAGAGTCCGGACTGCATAGCTGTGCTCGCAGTCCTGCTTTTCAGGGGAGACGCTGTCTCCCCTCGCACACCCCTCTGCCAAAGGGATGAGCATCCCTTTGGAAACCCATTATTTGTCGCCTTCGGCGCTTATTATTTCTTTTTTATATTGTTGTAGTTGACTATTTCCGGCTGATTGCTGAAATGGCTTCCTATGATCTTTTCAGCCCACACCATATCGTACCAGCGGTCGAATTTATAGCCGCACTTGTGGAAATGTCCCACATTCTCATAGCCCATATGCCTGTGGAAGCCGATACTGTTCTTTGTGAGGTATTCGTCCTCCTCCTCGGGGACAGCTATGCAGGCATAGAGATTTGTAACGCCCATTTTTGAGAGTATCTCTTCAAGCTCGGTATAAAGCAGCTTTCCTATGCCGCAGTTCTGGAAATTCTTGTCGGCATATACAGCCAGCTCTGCGGACCAGTCATAGGCTCTGCGTCCCTTGAAAGGGCCTGCGTAGGCGTATCCTACAGGTACGCCTTCTGTTTCTGCGATAACGAAAGGATATTTTTCAAGAGTATCTGCGATACGCTGTCTGAACTCCTCCTCTGTGGGAACTTCATATTCAAAGGTTATGGCAGTATTTTTCACGTAGTATGCATATATCTTCAGCAGAGCCGCAGCGTCCTCCGGCACAGCCTGTCTTATCAGAACTTTCATATGTATTCTCCTTCGGGGGCTGATTTCCGTTACTTTCTGTTGATTATCGCACCCTTATCGGCAGATGATACCTGCTGAGCATAGCGCCTGAGGTAGCCTGTGATATTTTCCTTGCGCTTTATAGGCATAGTCTTTCTGCGCTCTTCAAGCTCCTCGTCGGATATTTCAAGGTTGATGGAGTAGTTCGGGATATCTATGGAGATGATATCGCCGTCCTTGACGTAGGCGATAGTACCGCCGTTTACAGCCTCCGGAGAAACGTGTCCGATAGCAGCTCCACGGGTAGCGCCGGAGAATCTGCCGTCGGTGATGAGGGCAACTGTAGAGCCGAGACCTGCGCCCTGTATAGCGGATGTAGGTGAGAGCATCTCTCTCATTCCCGGGCCGCCGGCAGGACCTTCATAGCGGATAACAACAACGTCTCCGGCCTTGATACCGCCTTCATATATTACCTTGATAGCTTCCTCCTCGCTGTCAAATACACGGGCAGGTCCCTTGTGTACCAGCATTTCCGGAGCAAC
>LVAK01000120.1 GCA_001604035.1 Clostridiales bacterium Firm_05 | reverse complement strand
GTGTTCAAGGTCATAAGCGGTGATATGGATTCTACCGGCAATATCGGCGGAGAGCAGTTCTCGACCATGTTCTCTACAGACCTTGTGGGACAGCTTATGCAGTTCCTGGGAATATATGGTCTCAGCGACAAAATGGGGCTTATAATCAGCACTGTTGCGGATAATATATTCGGTATCGTCTGGAACTCCGGCATACAGATACTTCTGTTTCTGGCTGCATTGCAGAATATACCTCCTTCCGCAAGAGAGGCTGCACAGATAGAGGGAGCTACCTCCTGGGAGTTCTTCTGGAAGATAACCTTCCCCTATGTGAGCCCGTTCATACTGGCAAATCTTATATTTACTATCATAGACACATTCACAAACCCTATGAATACCGTTATGAAGCGCATACTCGACAAGAAGAACGAGTGGGCATTCGGGGAAGCCTCAGCAATGGCATGGATATACTTCCTTATTATAATAGCGGCTATCGGTATTATAACCTTCATAGTAAATAAGTTCATTTACTATGAGGTGGAATAGGAGGTGCGCTGTGGCTGGAACAACATCTCCGGAAAAAATGAGCAGGAAGCAGCTTAAAAAGCTTCGTATGCAGGGGCTCTCACAGGAGGAGAGGGGCTATCTCCGCCGTAAGGCTGCTGCTGATAAGGTATGGCCGCTTTTCAGGTTCGTTATACTTTTCGGACTGAGCTTCGTGATCCTCTATCCGCTTATCTATATGGTAAGCTGTGCGTTCCGTGACAGGAGCGATATGAGCGATCCTACCGTAATGTGGATCACCAGGCATCATACTATCGATGTCATAAAGGATACCATGAAGGCGATGAACTTCTGGGAGACACTCAGGACAACACTTCTTCTGAATATAGGATGTGCGCTTGTTCAGGTGATCTCATGTGCAATAACGGGATACGGCTTTGCGAGATTTGATTTCCGTGGCAAGAAGCTGCTGTTTGGTATCGTTATAATGATGATACTGGTGCCCATGCAGGTCATAGCCCTGCCGCTGTATACCCAGTTCAGGTTTTTCCTTGGCAGATTCAACCTCATCGATACCATGTGGGCGATGTATCTTCCGGCTATGACCGGAAACGGTATACGCTCCGGACTTATGATACTCATCTTCCGCCAGTTCTTCCGTGGGCTGCCGAAGGAGATAGAGGATGCCGCCTATATTGACGGCTGCGGTCCGCTGAGGACTTTCATACAGGTAATGGTACCAAATGCGGCATCGGCTTTCCTGACAGTGTTCCTGTTCTCAGTGGTATGGTACTGGAATGACTATTATGTGAGCATGACCTTCTTCGTGCATACCGAGACTGTGGCAACTATGCTGACGAATCTGGATTCAAGACTGGGCGCAGCACTCTTCAATAACGCTACGATACAGATAGATGAGCGTGAGAAGATAGTCTGGAAGGAGGCAGGCTGCCTGCTTTCCATAGCCCCCCTTATTATAATGTATATATTCCTACAGAAGTATTTCACTGAGGGCATTGAGCGCTCAGGACTTGTGGCATGATGTTCTGCGTCGGAGGATCGCTTGGGTATTCTTCCGGCACAGACATCATATTAAGTTAAAATAAAAATATCGTTCACTAAAAATTTACAAAATAATTCACAAACTTTTGAGCTGTTCCTATTGCAATTTCACGAAGAATATGGTAAAATAATACCTGTTGAGTGCGCTGAAAGCGTACTGACTGCACTAAGATATGCGTAGAAGCGGAAGGTTGCTGCCGGTATGGCAGGTAATTTCCGTGGAGTATGTCCGATTTTAAACCGGGCGATCGGGATAGCGAACACAGTTTGTGGTTTATAGTTAACGCAGCTTGCGTATGCGTGAACTATGCTCTTTTTGTGCTCATATGCAGGATCAATCCCCGGAAAACATAACGGTTTTTCGGGTTTTTTTATCAGATAAAGCATGAAACACACGGCAGCGTGTGAATCCCGTATCTGCGTCCCCGTAAAATTCTTCAAGGAGGCGAAAATAATGGCAGTCAACGAAAAGATCAGATTCAAGATCAAGGGTTACGATCACGCTACTGTTGATATTGCAGCAGCTAAGATCGTTGAAGCAGCTAAGAGAAGCGGTGCAAGAGTTTCAGGACCTATCCCGCTCCCTACAGACAAGGAGATCGTTACTATCCTCCGTGCTGTACACAAGTACAAGGATAGCCGTGAGCAGTTCGAGATGAGAACTCACAAGAGACTCGTAGACGTTATCCGTCCTACAGAAAAGACAACTGCTGCTCTTGATAAGCTTGAGATCCCCGCAGGCGTAGACGTTGTAATGGAAGTCAAGTAATTGACCGAAGTCACGCTGAAAATACCGCAGTGGGATGCGGAATGGCGGTAGTCCGCCGGTCAAGTTGATGTGTAAATCATCAACCAATAACCTATAGGAGGAATGCAGAAATGCAGAAAGGTATCATCGGTAAGAAGATCGGTATGACACAGATCTTCGACGAGACAGGAAAAGTTGTTCCTGTAACAGTAGTAGAAGCCGGTCCGTGCGTAGTAGTACAGAAGAAAACTGTAGAGAACGACGGATATGCAGCTCTCCAGCTCGGCTACGGCGACGTTAAGGCTCAGAGAATGAACAAGCCTATGAAGGGTCACTTCGATAAGGCTGACGCAGGCTACAAGTCAACTCTTAAGGAGTTCAGACTGGATGACTGCGAGTCACTCAACGTCGGCGACATCATCAAGGCTGATACTTTTGCAGTAGGCGACGCAATCGACGTTGTCGGCATCAGCAAGGGTAAGGGCTTCCAGGGCGCAATCAAGCGTCACAACCAGCACAGACTCAAGGAAACTCACGGTACAGGCCCTGTTCACAGACAGGCTGGATCAATGGGTGCTTGCTCATCCCCTTCAAGAATCTATAAGGGCAAGGGCATGGCTGGTCACATGGGTGCAGAGCAGGTTACTGTTCAGAACCTCGAAATCGTTAAAATAGACGCAGAGAACAATCTCATCGCTATCAAGGGTGCCGTTCCCGGACCTAAGGGCGGTATAGTTTATATCGTTGACAGCGTTAAGGCTTAAGGAAGGAGGAAGCGTATATGTCTACAATTTCAGTATTCGATATGGCTGGAAAGCAGGTATCCGAGACAGAGCTCAATGACTCAGTATTCGGTATCACTCCTAACGAGGCCGTAATGCACGCTATGGTAGTTAACTACCTCGCAAACCAGAGACAGGGCACACAGTCCACACTTACAAGAACAGAAGTAAGCGGCGGCGGAAGAAAGCCTTGGAGACAGAAGGGTACAGGTCATGCAAGACAGGGCTCTACACGTGCTCCTCAGTGGGTTCACGGCGGTATCGCTCTCGGACCAAAGCCCAGAGATTACAGATATTCCCTTAACAAGAAGGTACGCAGACTCGCAATGAAGTCCGCTCTTTCTACTAAGGTTCTCGACAACAACATGATCGTTCTTGATGCTCTCACACTTGACAGCTACAAGACAAAGACTGTTGTTGAAATGCTCAAGGCTCTCGGCGTTGAGGGCAAGGCTCTCATCGTAACAGCAGAGGCTGATGCAAAGGTTATCAAGAGCGCAGCTAACATCCCCGGTGTTAAGACTGCTGCTGTAAATACACTCAATGTTTACGACATCCTCAACTATGACAAGTTCATCGTTGTTAAGAATGCCGTTGGAAAGATCGAGGAGGTGTACGCATGAGCAAGGCAGCACAGGATATAATCCTCAAGCCCGTTATCACTGAGAAGTCTATGGACGATCTCCAGACAGGCAAGTACACATTCAAGGTTGCTACCGATGCAAACAAGTCCGAGATCAAGAAGGCTGTAGAGCAGCTCTTCGGCGTAAAGGTAGCAAAGGTAAATACACTGAACTGCAACGGCAAGGAAAAGAGAGTCGGCAGATTCATCGGCAAGACTTCCGATTGGAAGAAGGCTATCATCACTCTTACAGAGGATTCCAAGGCAATCGAGTTCTTCGAGGGCATGGTATGATGACAGAGGCTGAGGCCTCTTAGTATGGGAGTAATGCTCCCGCAAAAAATGCATTAAAGGAGAAAGTTAAAATGGCTATAAAGACTTATAAGCCTACGACACCTTCGAGACGTCAGATGACAGTAACTGATTACTCGATCCTGTCAAAGGTTGAGCCGGAGAAGAGCCTTCTCGAACCAATGAAGAAGAAGTCGGGAAGAAACAGCTACGGCCGTATAACAGTTCGCCACAGAGGCGGCGGTAACAGAAGAAAGTACCGTGTAATAGATTTCAAGAGAGATAAGGACGGCGTAATCGCAGTTGTCAAGACTCTCGAGTACGATCCTAACAGATCAGCATTCATCGCTCTCGTTGAGTACGAGGACGGAGAGAAGAGATACATCCTCGCTCCTAACGGTCTCAAGGTTGGCGATAAGATCGAGTCCGGCCCCGAGGCTGATATCAAGCCCGGCAACGCACTCAAGCTTGAAGATATCCCTGTTGGTACATTCATCCACGCTATCGAGCTTTATCCCGGCAAGGGCGCTCAGCTCGTAAGAAGCGCAGGCAACCAGGCTCAGCTCATGGGTAAGGAAGGAGCTTACGCTCTTATCAGACTTCCCTCAGGCGAAATGAGAAAGGTTCCGATCGGATGCAAGGCTGCTATCGGTCAGGTTTCCAACATCGATCACGAGAACGTTAACTACGGTAAGGCCGGCCGTGTAAGAAACATGGGCTGGAGACCTACTGTTCGTGGTTCAGTCATGAACCCATGCGATCACCCACACGGTGGTGGTGAAGGTAAGTCACCTGTAGGACGTCCCGGACCTGTTACTCCTTGGGGTAAGCCTGCTCTTGGTTACAAGACACGTAATAAGCACCACAGGACTGACAAGTTCATCGTAAAGCGCCGCAACGGCAAGTAATCTGAAAGGAGGAACTGATTAAATGAGCAGAAGTATCAAAAAGGGACCTTATGTTCAGGAAGTTCTCCTGAAGAGGGTCGTTGCAATGAACGAAGCAGGAGAGAAGAAGGTTCTTAAGACATGGAGCCGTTCTTCAACAATATTCCCTGATTTCGTTGGTCATACATTCGCTGTTCACGACGGACGCAAGCACGTTCCGGTATACGTAACAGAGGATATGGTAGGTCACAAGCTCGGTGAGTTCGCACCTACAAGAACTTATAAGGGACACGCTGGTTCCAAGACATCCAATAACGGTAAGAAATAAGCGGAAGGAGGAGTTCAGATGGAAGCAAGAGCTTATTTAAGAAATGCTCGTATATCACCCAGAAAGGTGCAGATCGTTCTGGATCTGATCAGAAACAAGCCTGTTGACATCGCTTTGGCTACTTTAGATCTTACTCCGAAGGCTGCAAGTCCTATCGTTGCAAAGCTTGTAAAGTCCGCTATGGCAAATGCTGAGAACAACTTCAGCATGAACAAGGATGATCTCTATGTGGCAGAGTGCTTCGTAACACCCGGCCCTATCATGAAGAGAATCATGCCGAGAGCACAGGGCAGAGCATACAGAATTTTAAAGAGAACATCACACATCACAGTTGTTCTTAAAGAAAAAGAATAATCCCAAGGAGGTTTGAATAATGGGCCAGAAAGTTAATCCGCACGGACTCCGTGTCGGCGTTATTAAAGATTGGGATTCCCGCTGGTATGCCAATAAGGCAGATTTCGGCGATACTCTTGTTGAGGATTATAACGTTCGTAACTTCATTAAGAAGAGCTTATACGCTGCTGGTGTTCCCAGAATAGAGATCGAGCGTTTCGCTGATAAGGTAAGAATCCACATCCACTGCGCTAAGCCCGGTATCGTTATCGGAAGAGGCGGCGCAGAGATAGAGAAGCTCAGAGCTAAGCTCGAGCAGATGATGAAGAAGCAGGTTTTCATCAACATCATCGAAGTAAAGCAGCCTGATATGGACAGCCAGCTCGTTGCTGAGAAGATCGCTCTCGACCTCGAGAACAGAGTATCTTTCAGAAGAGCTATGAAGCAGTCAATCGGCAGAACAATGAGACTTGGCGCAAAGGGTATCAAGGTTAAGGTATCAGGCAGACTTGCCGGCGCTGAGATCGCAAGAAGCGAGAGCTACCACGAGGGTACAATCCCGCTCCAGACAATCCGTGCAGATATCGACTACGGCTTTGCTGAAGCTGATACAACATACGGAAAGCTCGGAGTTAAGGTTTGGATCTACAAGGGCGAAGTTCTTAAGGGCGATGCTGCAAAGGCTGCTGCTCAGAGAGAGAAGCTCGAGAAGAAGGATTCAAGAAATAACGACAGACGCCGCAGAGATGACCGCAGAGACGGTAACAACAACAGAAGAGGCGGCAGAAACTTCAACCGTGACGCTAAAAGAGAAGGAGGTAATCAGTAATGCTGCTTCCGAAGAGAGTAAAATACCGCAGAGTCCACAGAGGACGTCTTAAGGGTAAGGCCTACAGAGGCAATAAGGTAACTTACGGTGATTTCGGTCTTCAGGCACTCGAGCCTGCATGGATCACCTCAAACCAGATAGAGTCTGCCCGTATCGCCATGACACGTTATATCAAGCGTGGCGGTCAGGTATGGATCAAGATATTCCCCGACAAGCCTATCACAGAGAAGCCTGCTGAAACACGAATGGGTTCCGGTAAGGGTTCACCTGAGTACTGGGTAGCAGTAGTTAAGCCCGGCAGAGTACTCTTCGAGATCAAGGGCGTTGCTGAGGAGACCGCAAGAGAAGCTATGCGTCTCGCTATGCACAAGCTTCCTATCAAGTGTAAATTCGTAACTAAAGCAGAGCAGGAGGTTGAGCAGTAATGAAGGCATCGGAAATCAGAGAAATGTCAGTTGACGAGCTCAACGAGAAGCTCACCAGCCTGAAGGAAGAGCTCTTCGCTCTCCGTTTCCAGCTGGCTATCAATCAGCTTGATAACACAGCCCGTCTTAAGGCTGTAAAGAAGGATATTGCACGCATCAAGACAACTCTGCGTGAGGCAGAGCTCAATGCTGAGCAGTAAGAAAGGGAGGATTTAGCTAATGTCTACTGAGAGAAACCTTAGAAAAACAAGAGTAGGTAAGGTTGTAAGCGATAAGATGGATAAGACCGTCGTAGTTGCTATCGTTGATAACGTTAAACACCCGCTTTATAAGAAGATCATCAAGCGCACAGTTAAGCTCAAGGCTCACGATGAGAACAATGAGTGCAGAATCGGCGACCGTGTAGAGGTCATGGAAACACGTCCGCTTTCCAAGGACAAGAGATGGCGTGTAACAAACATCATTGAAAAGGCTAAGTAATTTTGATAGAAGCTTTATGCTTGAAAGGAGGAACTCGCTGTGATACAGATGCAGACTTATCTTAAAGTCGCTGATAACACAGGCGCTAAGGAGCTTATGTGTATCAGAGTTCTGGGAGGTACACGCAGAAGATATGCAAATATCGGCGATGTAGTAGTTGCTTCCGTTAAGAAAGCAACACCCGGAGGCGTTGTAAAGAAGGGCGATGTTGTAAAGGCAGTTATCGTTCGTTCAGCAAAGGGACTCAGAAGAGAGGATGGAACATACATCCGTTTCGATGAGAACGCTGCTGTTATAATCAAGGAAGACAAGAACCCCAAGGGTACACGTATCTTTGGACCCGTAGCTAAGGAGCTCCGTGAAAAGGAGTACACCAAGATCCTCAGCCTCGCTCCGGAAGTTCTTTAATGGAGGTGTCATTCGATTATGAGTAAAGTTCACGTAAAAACCGGTGACACTGTTATCCTTCTCACCGGAAAGTATGAGGATAAGTATACAAGCAAGGGCGACAGAAAGACCGGTAAGGTAGTAGAAGTAAGCCCTAAGGAAGATAAGGTAATCGTTGAGGGAATCAACATTATCACAAAGCACGCAAAGCCTACAAGAATGGGCGAGAAGGGCGGCATCATCAAGACAGAGGCTCCCGTATACGCTTCAAAGGTACAGCTCGTTTGCCCTAAGTGCGGCAAGGCTACAAGAGTAGGCCACGTTTTTGAAGACGGCAAGAAGCTCCGTGTTTGCAAGAAATGCGGAAAGTCTTTTGAATAATGTAAAGGAGAAACGACAATGGCAAGATTAAAAGATTATTATGTTAGCGACGTTGCTCCTGCACTGATGAAGAAATTCGGATACAAGAGCGTAATGCAGATCCCGAAGCTCGAAAAGGTAGTTATCAACGTAGGTGCCGGCGAAGCTAAGGACAATGCAAAGGTAATCGACGCTATAATGACTGACCTCGCTGCTATCACAGGTCAGAAGCCCATCGTTTGCAGAGCTAAGAAGTCAGTTGCTAACTTCAAGCTCCGTGAGGGTATGCCGATCGGCGTAAAGGTAACACTGAGATCCGAGAAGATGTACGAATTCGTTGACAAGCTCTTCAATGTAGCTTTCCCACGTGTTCGTGACTTCAGAGGAATCAGCGCAAACTCTTTCGACGGAAAGGGCAATTACTCAACAGGAATCAAGGAACAGCTCATCTTCCCTGAGATCGAGTACGATAAGATCGATAAGGTAAGAGGTATGGATATCAACTTCATCACAACAGCTAATACTGATGAAGAGGCAAGAGAGCTGCTTTCACTTATGGGCGCTCCGTTCATAAAGTAATCAGGGAGGAAGAAAAATGGCTAAAAAGGCAATGATCAATAAGCAGCAGAGAACTCCCAAGTATTCCACAAGAGCTTACAACAGATGTAAGATCTGTGGCAGACCCCACGCTTATCTGAGAAAGTTCGGCATCTGCCGTATCTGCTTCAGAGAGCTGGCTCACGATGGTCAGATCCCTGGTGTTAAGAAAGCAAGCTGGTAAAATACTAAAAGGAGGTCATTCGGTATGCAGATAACTGATACAATCGCAGATCTTTTAACAAGAATCCGCAATGCGAATACTGCTAAGCACGCCACCGTTGACGTTCCCGCTTCAAGAGTAAAGAAGGATATCACACAGATCCTCGTAGATGAGGGCTATGTAAAGGGCTTCCAGCTCATCGAGGACGGAAAGCAGGGCGTTATCAGGATCACACTTAAATACGGCGACAACAAGTCACCCGTTATAACCGGTCTCAGAAGAGTTTCTAAGCCCGGTCTGCGTATCTATTCAAGCTGCGCAGATATGCCCAAGGTAAGAAAAGGCCTTGGTATAGCAATCGTTTCAACTTCAAAGGGAATCGTAACTGACAAGAAGGCAAGAGAGCTCAATGTCGGCGGCGAAGTTCTCGCATACATCTGGTAAGGAGGAAGCTGATATGTCAAGAATCGGTAAAATGCCCGTCAGCATTCCCGCAGGTGTAGAGATCAAGAACGAGAACAATCTCATCACCGTAAAGGGACCAAAGGGCCAGCTCAGCAGACAGTTCAGCACAGAGCTCGGTATCGAGGTCAAGGACGGCAGTATTGAAGTAACAAGACCAAGCGATGACAAGCGTCACCGTTCACTTCACGGTCTTACAAGAACACTCATCAACAACATGGTCGTTGGTGTAACAGAAGGATATTCCAAGACTCTCGAGATCGAGGGTGTCGGCTACCGTGCAGCAAAGAGCGGAAACAAGGTTACTCTTAACCTCGGTTTCTCACATCCTGTTGTACTTGAGGAGACAGATGCAATAAAGATCGAAGTTCCTCAGCCCAACAAGCTCATAATCAGCGGTATCGACAAGCAGGCTGTAGGTCAGTTTGCAGCTGAAGTACGTGAGAAGCGTCCCCCTGAGCCGTATAAGGGCAAGGGTATCAGATATGCCGGCGAGCACATCATCCGCAAGGAAGGTAAGGCCGGTAAGGGCAAGAAGTAATTAAAAGGAGCAAATTGCTATGATTAAGAAATTTGACAGCAATAAGGCAAGATTAAAGAGACATCGCAGAGTTCGTGCAAAGATCTCAGGAACTCCCGAGCGTCCCCGTCTCAATGTGTTCCGTTCATCCAAGCACATCTACGCTCAGCTCATCGACGACGTAAACGGTGTTACTCTTGCTTCTGCATCCAGCATGGATAAGAGCTTCGAGGGCAACGGCGGCAATGCTGATGGCGCTCGCAAGGTAGGCGAGATGATCGCAAAGAATGCTGCTGACAAGGGTATAAGCGAAGTTGTATTCGACAGAGGCGGTTACCTTTACCACGGCCGTGTTCAGGCTCTCGCTGAGGGTGCTCGTGAAAACGGATTAAAGTTCTAAGAGGGAGGTACAACAATGGCTAATATTGAAACACAGGCTCCTGAGTTCGTTGAAAAGGTCGTTGCTATAAACAGAGTTTCCAAGACAGTTAAGGGCGGACGTGTAATGAAGTTTGCTGCTCTCGTAGTTGTCGGTGACGGAAACGGCACTGTAGGCTTCGGTCTCGGAAAGTCCGGAGAAGTTCCGGATGCAATCCGCAAGGGTATCGAGGATGCTAAGAAGAACCTTGTAAAGATCGCTCTCAAGGGAACAACAATCCCACACGAGATCGTAGGCGCATTCGGCGCAGGCAGAGTTCTTATGAAGCCCGCTGCACCTGGTACCGGTGTTATCGCCGGCGGTCCTGTCCGTGCAGTAATCGAAGTAGCTGGTATCAAGGATATCAGAACAAAGTCACTTCGTTCCAATAACCCCTGCAACGTAGTAAGAGCTACTATCAACGGCCTTGTTAACTGCACTTCTGCTAAGGAAGTTGCTGAAAAGAGAGGCAAGACTGTTAAGGAAATTTTAGGTTAAGGAGGCAGTAACAATGGCTAAGAACATCAAGCTCGTAAAGAGCCTTATCGGAAGAAAGAAAGACCAGATCGCTACTGCTCAGTCACTCGGCTTAAAGAAGGTCGGCGACACAACAACTCAGCCTGACAATGCTCAGACTCAGGGCAAGATCAACAAGATTTCTCACCTCATCGAGGTTACAGAAGCGTAAGCAAGGAGGTGCACTGATATGAAAATTCACGAATTAACTCCTGCACTCGATTCCAACAAGGCTGTTAAGCGTATAGGCAGAGGCCACGGCTCGGGTAACGGAAAGACCGCAGGCAAGGGCCATAAGGGCCAGAATGCAAGAAGCGGCGGCGGCGTAAGAATCGGTTTTGAAGGCGGACAGATGCCCCTCGCAAGAAGAATCCCTAAGAGAGGCTTCAAGAACATATTCGCTGCAAAGTATGCTACCGTAAACGTATCCGACCTCAACAAGTTCAAGGACGGTACAGTAGTTGACACAGAGCTCCTCGTAGCATCTGGTCTCGTTAAGAAGGTAGAAGACGGCGTTAAGATCCTCGGCAACGGAGAGCTTACTGCTAATTTAACTGTAAAGGCTGCTAAATTCTCACAGAGCGCTATCGAAAAAATCGAAAAGGCTGGCGGGAAGGCAGAGGTGATGTAATGTGTTCAAAACGCTGAAGAACGCTTGGCGTGTTCCTGAGATCAGGAAAAAGCTTCTCTACACATTATTCATGATCGTCATTTTCAGATTCGGAAGCGCTGTAACAGTGCCTTTCCTGGATCCGGATGTTGTTGGTAAGTGGATGGATAAGTCCGCTACCAACGGCAACTTCCTGGAGTATCTGAATATCATCACCGGTGGTGCCCTTTCACAGGCCACTATCTTCTCACTTTCAATAACTCCATTCATCAACGCATCCATCATTATGCAGCTGCTGACATATGCGCTGCCTCCTCTGGAAAGACTGAGGGATGAGGGTGAAGAGGGACAGAAAAAGCTGAACAAGATAACAGCTGTAGTCTCAATAATCCTTGCATTCTTTATGTCATATGCATATTATGTAACTCTTTACAGAATGCATATCGATATCGACGGCGTAACAAAGTACGCTGTAAAGTACAGAGGAAAGAATTTCGATCAGTACTTCTCCGCAGCGATCATCATACTTTGCTTCGTTGCTGGTGCTGCTCTCGTTGTTTGGATGGGTAACCGTATCAGCGATAAGGGTATCGGAAACGGTATCTCAATGCTCCTTTTCGCAGGTATCGCAGCAAGATTCCCTGTTGACGCAGGCGTTCTTGTTCAGCTTGTTAAGGATCAGCCCGCAAAGTACCTCTTCGTTGCTATCGGCTATGTATTATTCATAATTGCTGAGATCGCCTTTATCGTCTTTATGAACGAGGCGGAAAGACGTATCCCGATACAGTACGCAAAGCGTGTTGTAGGAAGGAAACAGTACGGCGGACAGAAGTCACACATCCCGATAAAAGTTTGTATGAGCGGCGTTATGCCAATCATTTTCGCAATGTCATTCATGGCTCTTCCTCAGACAATCCAGATGTTCAAGGGCGAACCAACAACGACATCAGGCTTCTACTATCACTTCTGTGAGTTCTTCAAGAGAACAAACTGGAGCTACGCTATACTCTATTTCATCCTCATCATCGCATTCAATTACTTCTATGTTTCGATCCAGTATAACCCAACAGAGATCGCTAACAATCTCCGTCAGTCCAACGGTGGTATCCCCGGCATCAGACCTGGTAAGCCCACTTCAGACTACATCCAGAGAGTTCTCAACAAGATCACTCTCGTCGGAGCATTCTTCCTCGGCGTTATCGCTGTTATCCCGATACTCATCGGTAAGGCAGACAATAACCTGATGGTTCTCTCAATGGGCGGTACAACAATACTCATTGCGGTATCCGTAGCACTGGAAACAACACGTACACTTGAATCCCATCTTATGATGCGTCATCATAAGGGCTTCTTATCGTAAGGAGGACAGCATATGAACCTTATCTTTTTAGGCGCTCCCGGCGCAGGAAAGGGTACACAGGCAGAGGTAGTTTCCGATGCGCTGAATATACCCCAGATATCTACAGGCAATATCCTTCGTGAGGCTGCCAAGAACGGCACCGAGTACGGCCTCAAGGCTAAGGCAGCTATGGATGCCGGCGCTCTCGTTTCAGATGATATCGTTATCGGTATCCTCAAGGACAGGATCGCTGAGGACGACTGCAAGAACGGTTTCATCCTCGACGGCTTCCCAAGAACAGTTCCTCAGGCTGAGGCTCTGGACGCTATGGGCATTCAGATCGACAAGGTGATAGAGATCGACGTTGCAGATGATACTATCAAGCAGAGAGTATCAGGCAGAAGAGTCTGCGAAGGCTGCGGCGCATCCTACCACATTCAGTATAAACCTTCAAAGGTTGAAGGCGTTTGCGATAAGTGCGGCGCAAAGACTGTTATCCGTAAGGATGACCAGCCGGAAGTCGTACTGGACAGACTCGCAACATACCACGAAAAGACAGCTCCTCTCAAGGACTACTACGAGAAACAGGGTAAGCTTGTTACCGTAGAGGGACAGGAGGAAGTTGCAGACACATCTAAGCTCACACTTGCTGCTGTAGGAGTAGAAAAGTAATGAGCATAACTATAAAGTCACAGTCCGAACTTGCCATAATGCGTGAAGCAGGTCGTATAACCTGCGGCGCAATATGGTATGCGGGCGAAAGGATAAAGCCGGGAATGTCCACAATGGACGTTGATAAACTTGTAGGGGAATACTTTGCAAGACACGGCTGTAAATCCTGCTTCAAGGGCTTATACGGATTCCCCGCAAATGCTTGCATCTCTGTTAATGAAGAGGTCATCCACGGGATCCCGAAGGCCAGCCACAGATTAAAGGAAGGCGATATCGTCAGCATTGATACCGGAGCAGCCTATAAGGGCTTCAACGGAGACAGCTGCTGGACCTTCCCTGTAGGCAAGATTTCTGATGAAGCCAAGGCATTGCTTGAGGTAACTGAGAAGAGCCTTTACAAAGGTATAGCTCAGGCTCAGGTTGGCGCAAGGATCGGAGATATTTCTCATGCTGTTGAAGAATACTGTGCTTCACGAGGCTACGGAATCGTAAGAAATTACTGCGGCCACGGTATCGGCAGAGAGGTTCACGAATCACCGGAAGTACCGAACTGGGGGAAGCCAGGTCATGGTCCCAGACTGGTGGCCGGTATGACAATATGCATCGAGCCTATGATAAATGCAAAGGGCGACGATGTCAAAACCCTCAAAGACGGTTGGACCGTGGTTACCAAAAATGGTTCACTGTCAGCTCATTTTGAGCACATGATCGCAATAACTCCTGACGGTCCCGTCATACTGACGCAGCCCTGACAGGGGGATCGATCGTGAAGATACAAACAGGAAGTGTCGTCATAGCAAATGCGGGAAGAGACAGCGGAGGCTACTTCGTTGTGACAGCCTGCGGGGAAAGGTACTGCTTCATAGCCGACGGGAAGAGCAGAAAGCTCGGTTCACCGAAACGGAAGAATATAAAGCATATCCGCTTGACAGACAGTATGATAGATATCAATGATATTACCGATAAGAAGCTCAGAACGCTGCTCAGAGCATTCCGTTCAGAGTAAAAGGAGGTTGTCTTAGTGTCAAAGGAAGACGTTATCGAGGTTGAGGGCGTTGTAACAGACGCACTCCCGAATGCAATGTTCAAGGTACAGCTTGAAAACGGTCACGAGGTACTTTCCCACGTTTCCGGCAAGCTCAGAATGAATTATATCAGAATAGTGCCAGGTGACAAGGTTAAGCTTGAAATGTCACCATACGACCTGTCAAAAGGCCGTATCACATGGCGAGTTAAGTAATAATACAAGGACGCAGGATATACAGCGTCCATCCGCTAAAGGAGGTATTTTAAATGAAAGTAAGACCTTCAGTAAAACCTATATGCGAAAAGTGCAAGGTTATCAAGCGTAAAGGCAGAATCATGGTTATCTGCGAAAACCCTAAGCACAAGCAGCGTCAGGGTTAATCAACGTAATGCATTTAATGGAGGTGCAAGATTAATATGGCAAGAATAGCCGGTGTTGACCTTCCCAAGAATAAGAGAATCGAGATCGGTCTCACTTATATCTACGGAATCGGTCGTCAGACTGCAACAGATATCCTCAAGAATACAGGCGTTAACCCTGACGTAAGAGTCAAGGATCTCGCAGAAGAGGATGTAGCAAAGCTTCGTGACTATATCGACGCAAACTATACAGTTGAAGGTGATCTCCGCCGTGAGGTCGCACTCAACATCAAGAGACTTGTTGAAATAGGCTGCTACAGAGGCGTTCGTCACAGAAAGGGTCTCCCTGTAAGAGGACAGAGAACCAAGACCAACGCAAGAACCCGCAAGGGCCCTGTAAAGACTATCGCTAACAAGAAGAAGTAAGGAGGTCATGAGCTTTGGCACAGCAGAAGGGTAAAAAGGTCTCTACCATCAGAAGACGTAGAGAGCGTAAGAATATCGAAAGCGGCGCTGTACACATTCAGTCCACTTTCAATAACACCATCGTTACTATCACAGATACAGCAGGTAATGCTATTTCATGGGCAAGCGCAGGCGAGCTCGGCTTCAGAGGTTCAAAGAAGTCAACTCCTTTCGCTGCACAGACAGCTGCTGAGACAGCTGCAAAGGCTGCTATGGAGCACGGTCTCAAGAACGTTGAGGTTTACGTAAAGGGACCTGGCGCAGGTCGTGAAGCTGCTATCAGAGCACTCCAGACCGTTGGCCTTGAGGTTAGAATGATCAAGGATGTTACTCCTATTCCCCACAATGGATGCCGTCCGCCTAAGAGACGTCGTGTCTAATCATAGAGGAGGTAATTAAAATGGCAGTTCAGAAGGAACCAATACTCAAGAGATGCAGATACTTAGGTATCAGCCCTGCGGTTATGGGAGTTTCCAAGAAGGAGTCCATCCGCTTTAAGAATGCAAATAACAGAAAGAAGATCTCTGAATACGGACTTCAGCTCAAGGAAAAGCAGAAGCTCAAGTTCATCTATGGCGTACTCGAGAAGCAGTTCAGACACTACTTCTCAATCGCTGAGAAAATGGAGGGTAAGGCCGGTGATAACCTTATCACTTGTCTCGAATCCAGACTGGACAGCGTAGTATACAGAATGGGCCTCGCTCTCACAAGAAGAGAAGCAAGACAGCTCGTTGTTCACAGCCACTACACAGTAAACGGCAAGAAGGTAAACATTCCTTCCTATAGAGTAAAGGTCGGCGACGTTATCGCTCTCCGTGAAAAGGACAGGACCTCTGAAAAGTTCAAGGCTACAGTTGAAGAGACTAAGGACAGACTCGTTCCTGTATGGCTCACAGCTAATAAGGATGACTTCTCAGCAACAGTAAATCGTCTTCCTAACACAGAGGATCTCGATTACGAGGTTGCTACACACCTCATCGTCGAGCTGTACTCCAAGTAATAAGCTGCTTGAATCGTCAGAACTCAATACAAATATTTATTGTGAAATAGGAGGGTTTTTATGCTGGAAAAAATTAATAAGCCTGATATTGAAATTGTCGAGCTTAAAAGTGACGGCAAATACGGCAAATTCGTTTTAGCACCGCTGGAGCGTGGATACGGAATCACACTTGGAAACAGCCTCAGACGTGTGCTGCTCTCCTCACTTCCGGGCGTTGCCGTAACATCTGTAAAGCTTTCGGGCAAGGATGGTACGGTACACCATGAGTTGTCAACTATCCCCGGTGTAAAAGAGGATGTCACAGAGATCATCCTCTCCATCAAGGGACTGACTGCCAAGCTCTACGGAGAAGGACCTAAGACGGTCTATATAGAGGCAGAGGGCGAATGCGAAATAACCGCCGGAGATATAAAAACCGACTCTGAGGTCAATATTCTTGATCCCGGTATGCACATCGCAACACTGGGCAAGGACGCTAAGCTCTACATGGAGATCACAATAGACAGAGGAAGAGGATATGTTTCAGCCGAAAGGAATAAGAAGCAGATCAATCTCCCCGTTGATGTTATCGCCGTAGACAGCATCTATACTCCTGTTCTGAAGGTAAACTACACAGTCGAGGATACTCGTCTGGGACAGGTGACCGACTATGATAAGCTTACAATGGAGGTATGGACCGATGGTACTATCTCCGCTAAGGAAGCTTTATCACAGGCAGCAAATCTCCTTGGCGAACACCTTAAGCTGTTCATCGACCTCTCTGAAGAGGCAGGACTTGCTGAGGTACTCGTAGAAAAGGATGAAAAGGGCAAGGAGAAGATCCTTGAGATGACTATCGAGGACCTTGACTTATCGGTACGTTCATTCAATTGCTTAAAGCGTGCCGGAATCAATACCGTGGATGACTTGATTAACAAGTCTGAGGAAGAAATGATGAAGGTTAGAAACCTTGGAAAGAAATCCTTCGATGAGGTTAAGGAGAAGCTCCAGTCACTTGGCTTCGATCTTAGCTCAGAAGAGGAATAAACCTATAACTGGTGCGGAAAGCGCACCGATACGAAAAAGGAGTGAATTACAATGCCGGGTACAAGAAAGCTGGGCAGAACAACTGACCATAGAAAGGCTATGCTCAGAGGCATGGTAACTTTCCTGCTCGAGAACGGCCAGATCGAAACAACCGTAACAAGAGCTAAGGAAGTACGTGCAGTTGCCGAGAAAATGATCACTATCGGTAAAAATGATGATCTGCACTCCAAGCGTCAGGTATACGCATACGTAACAAAGGAGTCCGTTGCAAAGAAGATTTTCGACGAGATCGCTCCTAAGTATGCTGACAGAAACGGTGGTTACACACAGATCGTAAAGATCGGTCCACGTCGTGGTGACGCAGCAGAAATGGCTATCATCAAGCTCGTTTGATCTGAGATATAAAAAAACCGTCCTTCGGGACGGTTTTTTGTTTATACTTTGGAGAAACGTTTTGTATTTACACCGCATACACCGCCTGCAGCACCCATGAGAGCGAGCAGCAGCAATTTGCCCGGGGATGTAAAGCATCCTGTAATGAGTATGGAGAGTGCGGCTAAAAAGCTGTATACGACAATGCCGCAGACTGCACCTTCCTTCATGCCATGTCTTCGCCGGAATTTTCCGCATATCCAGCCGGCGGAGATACCTCCGAGACAGATATCGAGAAAGGCAATGTACTTTACGAATATCATCTCATGAAGCAGAAACAGGGTAATTCCGGCGAGAAGTAATGAGGTAGCAGCTATGACTGCAATGCCGGATAAAGCTGAAACGGCTATGCTAAGAGGGAAAGATGTCCATAAGGAATTATGTTGACGGCGCATAAAAACCTCCGCATGAGAATTTGTTCAATTCTATGCGGAGGGTTTTTTTATTATTCTTCCTCAGATGACTTTTTCTTGTTCTTCTTTGACTTCTTTTCTTCTGCGATCTCTTCATCTTCATCGTCAGCCAGCTTTGCGGAAGCAAGTCCGGCAGCCTCAGATTTCTTTGAAGAAGCTGAAGCCTTTGCAGCCTTTATTCTCTCCATAGCGGTAACATTTTCTGTGATAGCCCAGGTCTTTATACGGAGCTTCTGTCTCTCACCGCCGGTCTCGATAACAACAGTATCATCACCTGTGCGGACAACGATACCAACGATACCGCCGCCTGTAACGATCTCATCGCCGACTTCGAGGCTCTGCTGCATTTCCTTAAGCTCCTTATCTCTCTTCTTCTGTGGCTTGATAGCGATGAAGTAGAGGAGGGCGAACATTATGACAAGTGGCAGAAATGTCATAAGAAGGCCTGCTCCGGCACTTCCACCGCTTTTTCCGGATTCTGTAGCAGCCTCAGTAGCGTCTTCAGCAAAAGCTGACATAGCGCTCATCATAGCAACAGCTGCAACTGTTATAGAAGCGGACAGTGAACATAAAAATCTTTTCATTATAATTATTCTCTCTTTCTGCCGCCGCAGCGGCGATCTTTTACGACATACAATTTATTATAACACAGATCAAAGAGAAATGCAAGCGTTTTTTGCGATTTTCCGAGGCAGAAAAGGGGGAAGGCAATGGTGAAGGCGGAAAAAAGGGGAGTCCAGAGGGATGGGATTCCTCTGGCAGGGAGGTGTACGAGGAGGGACAGCGTCCCTTCTGAAAAGCAGTCCGGACAGCGCAGCGTCTCCGGACGGGCTGCATATGTATCTTCCGGCTTGACCGGCAAGATCATGTGTCGGTCAAGCCGAGGTGAAGTAATACTGACCAGCCGTAAAACTTTGCTGCGCTCGTTTTACTACTTTTCAGTGAGGGCTCTGCCCTCCCTCGTACACCCACCTGCCAGAGGAATCCCATCCCTCTGGACTCCCATTTTCTGCCGCCTTCGGCGTTTTTTTGTAACACCTAAGGCTTCAAATTCATATAATGTGACAAACGGGGAGCCGTTGGATAAACATCTGAATGGAGTAAATATATGAATAGAAACAGTATACTTATTGCCGGCGGTGATATGAGACAGTTGTCCTGCGCTGCATCGCTTATCAGGAAATATCCGGTTGCAGTCATAGGTTCAGACAGGACACATTATCCGGATGGCCTTGACGCACCGGAAAACGACTGCTTTGACTACCTTGTGCTGCCGGTCCCGCCGCTGGACGAGGACGGAAATGTGAGTACCCCACTCAGCAAAGAAGAGCTGACAATTGAAGAGGTAACAGAGCTGATCCGCCCTGATGCTTTAGTGCTTGCAGGACGAGTAGACAAGGAGCTCCGGGAGCGTTTCCCTGGTCACAGGCTGATCGATTATATGGAGCGTGAGGAGCTCTGTCTCAGCAACGCTATACCAACAGCGGAAGGTGCAGTGCAGATAGCTCTTGAAGAACTGCCGGTTACGCTGAGCGGAGCCAAAGTGCTGATAGTGGGTATGGGAAGGATAGGAACTGCCCTTGCGGAAATACTCAAGGGATTCGGAGCAGATATATCCGTCCTTATACGTGACATGAAAGGGGCTGCCCGGGCACGTATCCACGGCATAACTCCGGTATACGCATCAGATATGAGCTATGATCACGATGTTGTGTTCAATACCGTACCGGGGCTGGTATTCAGCAGGGACGTTCTGGGCAGATTCAAAGCAGATACGCTGTTTATAGACCTTGCCTCGAAGCCGGGCGGAATAGATTTCGATTCCGCTTCGCAGCTTGGCATAAAAACTATATGGGCACTTGGCCTGCCGGGCAGGACTGCTCCGGTAACAGCAGGCAATATCATTGCCGACACCATAGATGCGATCATAAGGGAGGAGGGAGGCAGCAGCCGTGTATGAATCACTGAAAGGACTTAAGATCGGATATGCCATGACCGGTTCCTTCTGTACATTTGAACGGAGCTTTGAGCAGGCAGTAGTGCTCCGTGAGGCAGGAGCTGAACTCATACCAATAATGTCGGAGAAAGCCTGCGGAACTGACAGCAGATTCGGAAAAGGCAGTGACAATCTTTCAAGGCTCAGATATATAGCCGGCAGAGAAGTAATAACGGATATCTCCGCCGCCGAGCCCATAGGTCCAAATGGGATGACGGATCTTATGATCATCGCTCCATGTACGTCAAATACAGCCTCAAAGCTGGCCGCAGGAATAACAGACGGAGCGGTGACAATGGCGGTAAAGTCTCATCTCCGCAGCGGCAAACCGGTACTGCTGGCCATAGCCTCAAATGATTCACTGCTGGGAACGGCTAAAAATCTCGGGGAGCTCTTTAACCGGAAGAGCTATTATTTCGTACCCATGCGGCAGGATGACTGGATCAGAAAGCCAGCTTCGCTTGTGGCGGAATTCAGCCTTATCCCGGAAGCTGCTGCTGCCGCAATGAATGGTATCCAGCTCCGCCCGTTGATAACTGCTGAGGAGTACGGACTATAAAAAACGGACGGTCTTATGAACGTCCGCAATTCTATATACAGATATTATTCATCCTTGTTCTCTTCGTTGCTTTCGGAGCTTTTTTCCGAAGCTTTCTGAGCATCCGTCTTTTTTTCCTCGGGATCATCGCCGTCGAAGAATCCACGGTATTCAGCGACTCTTGCTTTATCTCCGTGACAATCGATCTCTATGATCTCTTTATTCAGCATATAGATAATGCCGGCAAAGAGAACGGTGAGGGCGACAGCATTGAATAGGATGCTGAAATAAAGGCGTATCTCAAAGATGTTGCCCATCATACCGGCAAGTATAATGCCGATAGTAACGATAATGAGTATCTCGAAGGGCTTCTTGTAGGGATCGAAATCAAGGAACAGGAAGCATATAGCCGCTGAGATGAGTGCATGGCCGATAGCCAGCGTCAGTGAATAGGGGTGATAGAAGCTCATTGTCTGATATGAGTGCAGCTCGCAGTACATCAGGAATGCTTCCATAGCGCCGTACAGCCACATTGCCAGCTTGAGCTTTAATCTCATACGCACTGATATCGTAATGAAATAGGCTGCGGCAAAAAACATGGCGAAACCAAGGAACAGCAGGAAGTATTCAACTCTTTCCAGTAAGAGGAGCTTTGATTGGGCTGTTCCTTTATACGCCAGTTTATAGTAGATAAAGGTGAAAAAGCCGAACAAAAGGAACAGTATATTTCCTGTAAGACCGAGTTTCAGTCCAAGATCAAGCTTTTTATGCATGGTATTCTCCTCAGCTCAGAGCTTTCAGGGCACGCTGGCCAATGTCTTTTCGGAAATGAGCGCCGTCAAAGCTGATCTTTGATACGCCCTCATAGGCCTTAT
>LVAK01000119.1 GCA_001604035.1 Clostridiales bacterium Firm_05 | reverse complement strand
CCGGCAGAGGATGTGTGAAAAGCGTCTCTCCGGAAGTATAATCATGGATAGCCGCTCCGTTGTACATTATCACAGGCTCTTTCAGATCGAGCATTTCCAGATACTGCTCAAAGGACTGTATCGTTCTTCCCGTTGCCACGGAAAAATGACCGCCAAGCCCGGTAAACCGCCTTATGGCGTTTCTGTCGGCATCAGTTATGTTCTTTTTTGAATCCAACAGAGTTCCGTCCATGTCACTCAGCAGGATAACTTTTGTTATATCTTCAAACAAGAAGCCGACCTCCTACATTTTCTCCAGTTTTCTCAGCACCGCCTGAAAATACTCCGGCAGCTCGCTTGAAAACTCCATGTATTCACCTGTTGACGGGTGGATGAAGCCTATTTTCCGAGCGTGGAGGCACTGTCCCTCCAGTCCTTTGTAAGGCTTTCCGTAAACATCATCCCCCAGCACCGGATGCCCGATATAAGCCAGATGAACACGTATCTGATGAGTTCTTCCGGTCTCAAGCCGAAGTCTTACATGGGCATAACCGCCGTACTGCTTCAGCACCTCGTAATGCGTGACAGCATTTCGGGAATTCTCCTGTGTTACGCACATTTTCTTGCGGTCTGTCTTATGACGGCCAATTGGTGCATCCACTGTTCCTGAGGGCTCTTTGAAAGCACCGACAGCTACGGCCTCGTACTCACGGGTAAAGCTGTGGGCTTTTATCTGCTCGGCCAGATGAAGATGAGCAGCGTCATTCTTTGCCACTATCAAAAGGCCGCTGGTATTCTTATCTATGCGGTGTACAATCCCCGGCCGGATGACTCCGTTTATACCTGAAAGGCTGTCACCGCAATGGTGGAGCAGTGCATTTACGAGGGTTCCGGTATAATTGCCGTGAGCAGGATGTACCACCATTCCCTTTGGCTTGTTCACCACCAGCAGATCGCTGTCCTCATAGATTATATCAAGGGGGATATCCTCTGGCACAGCATCCATCGGCTGGGGCTCGGGTATCTCAACAGAAACCTCATCTCCACTGCGGAGCTTATAGTTTTTGCTGACCGCTTTGCCGTTCACAAGAACGCTGTCCTTTGACAGGAGTCCCTGTACAGCGGATCTCGTCAGTTCAGCAATATTGTCCGAGATATACTTGTCGATCCTACTGCCAACAGCTTCGTCACCTGCAATAAGGCTTACAGTCTCACTCATTTCCGGCAGCCTCTTTTTCAGCTTTCTTTGCCTTCTCAAGCTTAGGATCGATGAACAAGCCGTATGCAAGGAGCATTATGAAAGCAAAGGTAACGCATATATCAGCAAAATTGAAGATTGCAAACTTGAATATCTTGAATTCAAACATATCCACTACGTACCCGAAGCGCACACGGTCTATGATATTGCCGATGCCTCCGGCTACGAACAGTGTGATCGACGCTGTAAGGAGCTTCGAGCGCTTTCTGAAAATATACAGCGCAACGGCTCCGGCCACAAGCACGATGCCTGTAAAGCCTATCAGAAACCAGCGCTGTCCGGCCATACTTCCGAAGATAGCGCCGTCATTTTCCAGATAAGTCAGGTCAAACACCTTGAAGCTGCCGAAATGTATGAATTCCATACTCCCCTTGGGCTTCAGCTCGTGAACAGCCCAGTATTTTATAAGCTGATCCGCCCCCACAAGAGCTGCGATCGCCAAAACAAGCAGAATTGCTCCCAAGATCATTATCCTTTCAATCAAACAATACGCCTGCCGCCTTTCAGACAGCAGGCAATATAGTTACAAATCAAACCTCGATAGCCATTGCACATCTCTCACAGAGTGTAGGATGTGTATGATTAGTTCCAACGTACTTTGAGTAGCACCAGCAGCGCTCGCACTTCTCACCGTCTGCCTTAGCAACTTCAAATGAAGTCTCGCCCTCAGCCTTTTCGACCTCTACGCCGGACACGATAAGTATTTCAGCAAGGTGGCCTGCAAGAGCGTTGTACTTCTCATAGTCAGCCTCTGAGCTCTTAATGATGATCTTTGCTTCAAGTGACTTACCGATGAGCTTCTCGTTTCTTGCATCTTCAAGCACCTTGTTTGCTGCAAGTCTTGTCTCGTATATGAAGTTCCACTTATCAACGAACTCTGCACTGTACTCGATACCGGACTTCTCAGGCATCTGGTTAAGGAATACGCTGTCTGTATCGTCTTCTGAGGTATGAGGCATGAACTGCCAGATCTCCTCAGCGGTGAATGAAATGATAGGTGCAGCCAGTCTTGCAACTGCACTGAGGATGCGATACATTACAGTCTGTGCTGAACGGCGAAGCTCGGACTTCTCCTTCTCGCAGTAGAGTCTGTCCTTGATTATATCAAGGTAGAAGTTGGACATATCTATTACACAGAAATTATGGATAGCATGGAATGCGATGTGGAAATCGAATGCCTCATAGCCTTCCTTTACCTTATCGATAAGGTTATCCAGCTTCATCATTGCCCATTTATCAAGCTCTGTGAGCTTATCGTCAGAAACGCTGTCCTTGTCGGGATCAAATCCCTCGCCGTTGCCAAGGTTTCCGAGGATGAATCTCGCAGTATTTCTGATCTTCTTATAAGCGTCAGAAAGCTGGCTGAGGATAGGCTTTGAGATACGGATATCGCTGTGATAATCGGAAGAAGCTACCCACAGGCGGAGTATATCTGCGCCGTACTGATCTGTGATCTCGCTGGGATCTATACCGTTTCCGAGGGACTTGTGCATGGTCTTGCCCTCACCGTCAACTACCCATCCGTGTGTGCAGACAGCCTTATAAGGAGAGCTGCCCTTGAACACAACTGATGTGAGGAGTGATGACTGGAACCAGCCTCTGTACTGGTCTGCACCTTCAAGATAGAGGTCAGCAGGCCATGTAAGGCTCGGGAAGTCTTCTCCTTCCATAACAGAGGTATGTGAAACGCCGCTGTCGAACCATACGTCCATGATGTCGTACTCCTTTGTGAACTCACCGCAGCCGCAGTCGCACTTTACGCTTGCAGGGATGAATTCGGAGGCATCCTTTGTCCACCATGCGTCTGAGCCCTCCTTGCGGAAGAGATCAGCGATAGCCTTTATAGTAACATCGTTGTAAATAGGCTTTCCGCAGTCCTTACAGTATATAACAGGGATCGGAACGCCCCATGTTCTCTGACGGGAGATACACCAGTCACTTCTGTCACGTACCATTCCCTTGATACGATCCTCGCCCCACTCAGGGATCCACTTGACGCTTTCGATAGCCTTTACAGCCTCATCCTTGAAGCCGTTTACGGAGCAGAACCACTGCTCTGTAGCACGATAGATTATCGGGCTGTTACATCTCCAGCAGTGCGGATACTGGTGGACGATCTTCTGAGTAGCCAGCATTGCGCCAAGCTCTGTAAGCTTTGCAGCGATAGCCTTGTTTGCCTCATCTGTATCCAGTCCCTCGAATTCGCCTGCCTCAGCAGTCTGTCTGCCCTTAGCGTCAACGCATACGATTATACCGATATCGTCATAGTTCTTGCAGACCTCAAAGTCCTCGACACCGTATCCGGGAGCAGTATGTACGCATCCTGTACCGGATTCAAGTGTAACGTGGTCGCCTACGATTATGGGTGACGGACGGTCATAGAGAGGATGCTTTGTCTTCATTCCCTCCAGCTCAGCACCTGTAAAAATATGCTCTGTGGTATAGTCGGTGATACCGGCAGTCTCCATAGTTGTCTTTACAAGCTCCTCAGCCATTACGTAGTACTCATCGCCTACATGAACGAGTGTATAGTTATACTCAGGACCAAGGCATATAGCAAGGTTGCCGGGGATGGTCCATGTTGTTGTGGTCCAGATAACGAAATATATCTTTGAAAGGTCAAGTCCAAGGCCGGTGAAGATACCCTTATCATCGGTAACATTGAACTTTACATAGATAGAATAGCATGGATCGTTTGAATACTCGATCTCAGCCTCAGCAAGAGCTGTATTACAGTCAGGACACCAGTAAACAGGCTTGAGTCCCTTGTACATATAGCCCTTCTTTGCCATTTCACCGAAAACCTCTACCTGTCTTGCCTCATAAGCTGGGCGGAGTGTAAGATAGGGATAGTCATAATCGCCCAGTGAACCCAGTCTCTTGAAGCCCTTCATCTGGTTTGCGACCTGTGTCATAGCGTACTCACGGCAGTGCTTTCTGAGAGCTGTCGGAGGGATAGCTCCGTCCTTGACGCCTATGGTCTTCATAGCCTTGAGCTCGATAGGAAGTCCGTGAGTGTCCCAGCCGGGAACATACGGGGCACAGAATCCGGTCATATTCTTATACTTAACGATAAAATCCTTAAGAGACTTGTTGAGAGCATGGCCAAGGTGGATCTCGCCGTTGGCATACGGAGGTCCGTCGTGGAGAACATAGGGTGTTTTGCCCTTATTCTTTTCGATCATCTTGTAATAGAGTCTTTCGCTCTCCCACTTTTCGAGCATTTCAGGCTCTCTCTTAGGGAGATTTCCCCTCATCGGGAATTCGGTTTTCGGTAAATTTAAGGTATTGTTATAATCCTGTGCCATTTTTCCATGATCCCTCTTCAGAAGCCTGAGGGATCCTCCTTTCAAACGATTTATGAAACTGATGAACGGCGCTTATCCGAACGCAAGTGCCGAACCCATATAGATCTATTTTCCGGACAATGTCCTTTATTTCTGTCAGTCTTCTTCTCCGGCAGCAACAGCAGCGGCGATCTCCTCAGCTGTCTGGAGGTCATCTGAAGAAGTCTCCTCAAAGGTCTCAGGCATAGAAGAGATGAGTTCAAGGTGGCTCTTATACATATCAAAGAGACTCTTCTTGAAGTCAGCGACCTGCTGCTGAGCCTCGATGAGAGCTTCCTTCTCCTTGGCGATCTCCTCACGGTTCTTTTCCATAGCCTCAGCGTGCTGGCGTACAGCCTCATCCTCAAGCGCATCAGCCTTAGCCTTAGCCTCTGCAAGGATCTGCTCAGCCTTTTCGTTGGCATCGTTTATTACCTGATGTCCCTGCTTCTGAGCGCCGAGGAGAGCGTCCTTAAGAGCGTCCTCGTCACGCATATACTCTCTTACCTTATCAGCGAGCACCTGGATCTTGCTGTTAGCCTCCTGGCGCTCTCTTTCCATCTCATCCAGTTCAGCTTCGAGCTGAGAGAGGAATTCGTCAATCTCTTCCTGCTTATAACCAAAAGCTGCTTTTTCAAATCTCTTGTTTCTTACGTCTTTTGAAGTTATCATTTTCATTCACCTCTAAATATATTTCCGAAGATTAATGTGTATGCGGCCCTTTTTCGTGGAGCCGTCAATGCCAGCCAGAACAAATCTTCCGCATCCTCTTATCGAGAGCACATCACCCTCGTGAAGTTCCGCCGAAACGGATAAAGCGGTAAAGTGGTTTATATCAACTTTTTCAGAGCGGATAAGTGCAGCCGCCTTTTCACGGCTCAGCTTTGCAGCAAGCCCCACAACGCAGTCCAGTCTCATAGAGGCAACAGTTCCGCTGATATCCTGAAATTCCTGTTTAACTATCAGTTCAAATGGGCGGTCATCAGTTATCTTCACACCCACTTTTCCGATCTTTGATACATCTGCGGTGATAAGCCTTGCAGCCACCTCAGTCACAAGCACCTGAGCCTTTCCCTCTTCTGTGACTATATCCCCTATGGTCTCACGTCTCAGGCGCAGTCCCATAAAAGTGCCGAGGAAGTCACGGTGAGAAAGCCTGTCCTCCCTGCGGAAGGAAAAAGTCAGGCATTTCATCGGAAAGTCACCGATTATATAGTCATCATAGTAATCCGGATAGACTGCCAGCATTTTTCTTCTTGCATCCGGGAATCCTCCCCAGAGCATACTGTGCAGACCGCCGGCATTGCCACTGCACCACTGCTGAGCCAGAGCGCACTGTCTCTCATCAAGGAAACTTGAGAACTGAGCGCAGCTGTCCCGTTCACAGCGGCTGACCATATCGCTGAGCCTTGCGGCAAAGAGCTTATCCTCCTGATTATTCATCAGATGAATACGCCGTTATTCTCAAGCTCGCCAACGAGGTCTTCGCCGATGAAGCCAACGTTATAGGGAGTGATGATATATGTGAGATTAGCAACAGGCTTGAGGCTTCCGCCGTTTGCGTAAGCAACACCTACGAGGAAGTCGATTATTCTTCTCTTGTTCTCAGGAGAAGCAGTCTCAAGGTTGAGTACAACAGTCTTCTTAGCGATAAGGTGATCTGCGATCTGCTTAGCATCTGTGAAAGCAGAAGGCTTTACAAGTACTACCTGGAGCTGAGCTGTAGTCTGGATATTCACAACCTTATTTCTTCTGTTAGTACTCTCTCTCTCGCTTGAAGCCATAGCGGGCTCATCCTGATCTATTGACTGGAAGCCTGATCTTTCAGATGGTGCAGTGTGACGTGCTGGCACATCAGTAGGATCAAAATCATCGTCTTCAGGAGCGAAGAAGAATTCCTTGATGTTCTCGAACAGTTTCATTTTTTACTCCGTTTCTCCGCATTATTGATGTATTTTTTATCTCTGCACAGGACAAAATGCGGTACATCCCGTACTGTTTCAGCATTCCGCTGCAAGTTACTTTGAATAATCTCTTGCGCCGAAGAGACCGGTACCGATCCTCACGATATTGGAGCCGTACCTTATGGCCTGAACGTAGTCATGAGTCATGCCCATCGACAGAGTATCGAAGCCATACTCACCGGCATACTTATTATATAGCTCCTGCATTCTTCCCAGAAAGACGTCGCTGTCTGAGGGAGGCGGGATAGTCATAAGTCCTCTCAGTCTGAGATTTTCCAGTGAAGCGATCTCCTTAAGGAGCGTTCCGAGCTCATCCGGAGCAGTTCCGCTCTTGGATTCCTCTCCGCCGATATTCACTTCACACAGCACATCCATTACAAGTCCGTTCTTTGCCGCAAGGCGGTCGGTTTCCTGAGCCAGCTTAAGGCTGTCTATGGACTGTATCATGCTGACTGAGCTTATGATATGCTTAACTTTATTGGTCTGGAGATGTCCGATAAAATGCACCTCAGCGCTTTTATCATAGTCATCCTTCTTTGACTGATACTCCTGCACCCTGTTCTCGCCAAGGAGGTCTATGCCAAGCTCTACAGCATGGTTCACAGCTTCCGGCGGAACGGTCTTTGTAACAGCCATTATGCGGATCTTATCATCCGGGCTGCGGTACTTATCCGCTGTCTCGGATATTTTTTCTCTGATGATCCGGAGATTCTCATCGATGTGACCGAATCCGGCTCCCATCTCAATCATCACCTTCCAGCAAAATATCGTCATAGAGGGCGAGGTAGGAATCATCCTCGTCATATATCTTTGAGAGGACATAATCGCTGCCCTCATAGATAACGTCAATTTTCTTGAACAATATCTGTTCACCCTTGCGGATATAAACGCCCTTTTCAGAGGTCTCGCCGGTATCCTCATCGCCGGATGTCTCCTCTTCCTCGCCGGAAGAAGTCCTGAAGCGTATTGCCTCACGGGGGACCTTAAGGCCCTTGTACTCACCTCTGATGAGTTCGATGTTCTCAGCTCTGTGCTGAACGAGGTCATAGCTGAACTGGCTGCATGAGAGGATAATGATACTCTGTGAAGGATCACCCTCATCACGGATATCATATATCTCGGTATCGAAAACATCAGCAGAAGATGCAAGTCTGATCTTCACTCTGTTTCCCACCTTATACTCCTTGCGGCTGTTATCTACGACTCCTGCAAGATACCAGCAGTAGCCGTCCACAAGCTTGCCGACAACATAATCGTTAGCGTTGCGGTTATCGTTTATCTCAGAGATCCTTGCGATAGTGAGCTTGTCCAGAGTCTTGCTGCTGAGCTCACCTTCATACCCGTCGCAGTAGCTGACGAAATAGGCTGACTTAGGCGAAACAATGGATTCTATGACCTGTCTGGGCTGTTTTTTCAGTTCTGCCAGTTCACTTTCGAGGTCAGATATCTCCTGATTGAAGTTCTCCACCTCATTGGTGATGATCTGGTAGGTACTGAGCTGCACCAGCATAGTCTCGGCAACATTCTCCACACTACCGTGATCGCCAAGGTCACGGTTGAGGATAAGGCTGCGATAATTCTCCTTTATGCTCTCCGAGAGAGCGGCAGGCTGTACTGATTCCTGAGTTCCCGGATTCTGGATCTTCCTGAGTATCTCCAGTTCCTTTGTCAGCTTCTCTATATTCCTGTTTACAGTGATCTGCTCCTCATTGGGATAGACCTGAGCAACGACGGTACCTTTACCTATCTTGCCGCCGTCAGAGACATTATAGCTGAGGACGCCGTTTGCGCTGCATGGGATAGGGGTCTCATCTCGTATGAATACGCCCTTGAATTCCTTTGAAGCGGTAGCCTCGGCGATAAGAGCGCTTACGGTATCACTTTCCCTGTTGCGGAAGTTATAGACAATACTGATGAATATCACAAGGAAGAGCACCAGCACTGTATTTCGCAGTATCTTGACCATGAGACTGCCTTCCGATTTAGTGAAGCGCATTCAGATCACCTTATTCGCTTTTTTCGGATGCGTCCAGTATAGAAACAGGTCTTACGGGGATTATAGTTGAAATAGCGTGCTTATATACGAGCTGCTGCTTTCCGTCACAGTCAAAGATAGCGACATAGCTGTCAAAACCTCTTACCATGCCCTTGAACTGGAAACCGTTTGTAAGGATAATAGTCACCATTATCTTGTCTTTTCTGCACTGATTCAGGAACACGTCCTGAAGGTTGATCGTCTTGTTCATACACATTCTCCTATCCTTTATGGAATTATGTCATCCATTCCCACACTTATGCGGAAATACACACAATACATTATATCATAACTTCCAATAATTTGCTATACATTTTTGAGATTTTTCTGAAATTTCATTCAATTTATCAAATTCGTCTAAAATAATCCACTGAATACGTTGATTTTTCCTAAACCATGTAAGCTGTCTCTTAGCGTAATGGCGTGTCTCCTGCTTTATTTTGCTGATACAGTCATCAAGAGACATACTTCCCTCAAAGTAAGGGATAAGCTCCTTGTAGCCTATGGCATTGGCAGCGGTTGTCATACCGCTCTGTTTCCAGAGGGCTTCAGCCTCGCTGACAAGGCCGTTTTCCGCCATTATATCCACACGGCGGTCTATCCGGCTGTAAAGAACGCTCCTGTCAGCATAGTTCAGGCCTATGATAAGGGAATCATAGGGGCTTTCCTCAGTCCTGCTCTCAGCTTTCAGTTCGCTGAATCTTCTGCCGGTCACACGGCACACCTCAAGTGCTCTTATGACACGCACCACATTGTTGGGGTGTATCGCTTCTGCCGCCGCAGGATCAGCTTCTACAAGCCTTGCGTGGAGAGCTTCATTGCCGTGAGTTTCTGCAAATCTCCTCAGTTCCTCACGGTACGCCTCATCGCTCCCCCCCTCGGAAAATCTTACATTTTCCAGCAGGGAGTCTACATAAAGGCCTGTGCCGCCCACTATGACCGGCAGCTTTCCACGGCCGAGAACTTCCTGTATCTTCTCATTGGCAAGCCTTACATAATCTGCGGCACTGAAAGACTCTCCCATATCGAGAAAGCCTATCAGATGATGAGGGATGCCCTGCATCTCCTCTTCCGTGGGCTTTGCGGAGGCTATGTCCATGCCCTTGTATATCTGCATGGAATCGGCAGATATCACTTCTCCGCCGTAAAGCTTTGCAAGTTCAACGCCAAGAGCAGTCTTTCCGGAGGCCGTTGGGCCCACCACCGCCAGCACTCTCGGTTTATTATTCTTCTCTGTCATCTTCTTCCTCTTTTTCCTCACGGAGCTTCTTTTCCTGCCAGCGCACTGCAAAAGCTGCTATACCAATGCAGAGCAATGTACCGACGATCATTATCAGCAGCATTATCACAACTCCGGAAGAAAAAAGCTCCAATATACCTGAAGGATGACTAAGCGCAGCCGCTTCAGCCGGCAAAATCTTTCCGCTCATATTCTTCCTCTTTCTCTTCTTCCTCGGCTTCTTCCATATCCTCCATAGTTATAGCCAGAGGATCTGAATTGAAGAAACGCTCAAAAACAGTAGTCACCGTCTTTGCACAGATCGATGCCGCCAGTACTCCGGGCACAAAGGCTATGGCAAAAATGAAAAATGTGCGTATATACCTATTTTTGCTGCGGATTATATGGGGCTTGCGTATAAAAAGGAACATTACCGCAGCAAAAGCAATAACAAATGATAATAATGCAAATCTGAGTCTATGGTTAAAATGAAAATGCAATTTATGTCCTCCTGTCTGACGGACGTCTTATGTTCGTCCGAACTGATGCTCTATATTTGATCTTGTCATGGTGAACATAACAGGCCGTCCGTGGGGGCAATGCCTGATACGCTCGTCAAAATACACCTGCTCTGCAAGAGACTGCAGCTCAGCAATGCTGTTCTTGTCATTGCCTCTTATAGCTGACTTGCAGGCAACTGTATGAAGTATATCATCTAACGCATGGGACTGGGGATCATGGCTGTACATACGGAGATTATTCGCTATCTCCGAGATTATCTCCTCCATATCCAGCTCCATTATAAATGTGGGAACAGCCGTTGCCACAGCATATGGCGGCTGTGAAAGATCAAAGGCAAATCCCATATCTGCCAGAAGCTCGGTATTTGCTTCAAGAGCACTGAACTCGTCCGCTGTCAGCAGCACCTTCACTCCGTTCATGAGCATCTGGCTGTACTGACGGCAGTTACGGCTTTTCAGCTTTTCAAATATTATCCTCTCGTGTGCAGCGTGCTTATCGATCATTACCATTGTCTTACCGTCTATCTCAGCGATTATATATACGCCGAATGCCTCGCCTATCACACGTATCTTAGGCTTTTCAGTCCAGACTGACTGCTCTTTCCGGACGGCAGGCGCCGGCTTTTCCTCCGGAAGCTTCTGCTGGGCGAAGGAGCTTGTATTAAGGTATTTGAACCCCTCCACTGCCTCCTGCTTGACAGGCTCAGGAGCTGGAACGACTCTTTCAGGCTCCTCAGCCGGCTCCGGACGGATCTGCGATACAACCGATACCGCAGCCGGCTTTACCGTATCAAAGGCTCTTGAGGGAGCAAGATCAACTGTCGGCAATTCTTCCTCCGGCTCAGTTGCTTCCGCCTGGGCTGGCTGTGCAGCAGCAGTCTGCTGTATCGGAGCTGTTTCAGCAGCTTGCTGACTTATCTGCTGCTCCTGAGCAGCAAGTCTCTCCTCAGTCTGCTTTATCTCAGAGACAGGGGTAAACATGAATTCCTGCTGCCTGAGCTCCTCGGGTTCAGGCTTAAAGTCCTTCCAGTCCGGACGGGGCTTCAGCTCAAATTCATAGATAAGCCCATCGTTCATCAAAGCGTTCTTTACGGCAAAATACACAGCATCGGATACCGCCTTTTCATCGGTAAACCGCACCTCTGCCTTGGTAGGGTGGATATTGACATCCATTGCCGCCGGAGACAGCTCCAGCATCATAACACAGGCAGGGAATTTGCCTGTCATGATCATATTCGTATAGGCATTTTCAAGAGCAGCCGAACAAAGCCTTGAACGCACGTATCTTCCGTTGACGAAGAAGTTCTGAAAAGCCCTGTTATTCTTGGAATACAGCGGCTTCACTGTAAATCCGCTGACCTTTATCCCCTCGTGTTCATACTCCACCGGGATGAGATCACGGGCAAAATCCCTTCCGTAGACCGCATACACAGCAGAAAAAAGCTCTCCGTCACCGCTGGAATTGAACTCCACACGGTTGTCACGGATGAACTTGAAGGCGATGTCCGGGTGGGACATAGTTATCTTCTGGAGGATATTGCTGACCGCATTTGCCTCTGTTACATCCTTTTTCATGAACTTCTGCCTTGCAGGGACGTTGTAGAAAAGATCACGTATTATTATAGTAGTACCGTCAGGGCAGCCGCCCTTTTCGTGAGATACCTCAGTGCTGCCCTCTATATTGTACAGCGTTCCGTATACCTCGTCACGCTGCTTTGTCATCACTTCAACTCTTGAAACCGCCGCAACTGAAGCAAGCGCCTCGCCACGGAAGCCGAGTGTCAATATATTATCCAGATCCTCTTTCAGATTGATCTTGCTGGTGGCATGGCGAAGAAAAGCTGTTGGAACATCATCGAAGGACATTCCGCAGCCGTCATCGGTGACACGCATATATGTGCTGCCGCCGTGTTTCAGTTCGACTGTGATATGCCTTGCACCGGAATCAATTGAATTCTCCACAAGCTCTTTTATTACCGATGAAGGTCTCTCGATGACTTCGCCTGCTGCAATAAGCTCCGAGACCTCTTTGCTGAGTACATTTATCGCCGGCATACGGCGCCTCCCTTCGTTTGCAGTTTATAGTGAACAGAAAGTAGAAAGTAGTTTGGTGTGCCGCTCTGTTTATTGCACTGTAGGTATTCGTCTTTGTAGGGGATGCCGCCCTCGGCGTCCCGAAACTTTCCGGTATATGTTGACACGCTGGCGAGCGGCAACGTGAAAAGCGCAGCTTTTGGCTGCCGGCGTCCCATAACATTTCCCAACATACTTCTCAGGCTCCGTACATCAAATACCAAGGATAGTAAACATCCCGTGTTCGTCAAAGGCATCCTGTACCCACTGGTCAGCCTCAGATGCCGCCTCACACTTCTCCTTTATCTGCTCCCACTCGTCCGGAAACACCTCTGTGGTATCATAGGGCGAATAATCAGGGATAACTTCCTTAAGAGCCTTTCTCAGGCCGCAGTCTCTGAACAGCTGATCGTCGATATACAGCGAATCTTCATTCCAGAAGCGGTCATCCCACTGCCCTGCAAAGAACTCGTGATAGCCTGTTCCGTCCAGTTCATTTTTTGTGCAGAAATAATTCATTGACCTCACTCCATTCATCAGCCCATAACACTGAGCATATCCTTGAGCAGCTCACGGCATTCAGCGTCGGTGAGCTCATCGATATTGGTCTTTTCAAGCATAGCAAGAGCGCTCTCACGATTGACTGCACCGAAGCTCATCTGCTCCGGAACATCCTCCGCCGCTGTGCGGATACCTGTACCGTGGGCTTTCTCCATTTCCTCCAGGAGCTCCCTTGCACGGCTGACCACCTTCGCAGGAAGTCCGGCCAGCTTTGCAACATCAACGCCGTAGCTCTCATCTACTCCGCCACGGACTATCTTTCGCAGGAAGCGTATAGTGCCGCCGTGCTTATTTACGGCGATACTGTAGTTCTTCACTCCGGCAAGCTCATTTTCAAGTCCGATAAGCTCATGATAATGAGTTGCAAAAAGCGTCTTGCAGCCCAGCTTTTTGGAATTGCAGATATGCTCCGCAACAGCACGGGCAATGCTGACTCCGTCAAAGGTGGAGGTTCCACGTCCAACCTCATCGAGTATTACAAGGCTGTCGGGAGTGGCATTTTTCAGTATATCCGATACCTCGCTCATCTCCACCATGAACGTGGACTGTCCGGCTGTAAGGTCATCGGAAGCGCCCACTCGGGTGAAGATCTTATCAACAACTGATATCCTTGCGGAATCCGCCGGCACAAAGCTTCCGATCTGAGCCATGAGGACTATCAGCGCTGCCTGTCTCATATATGTGGATTTACCGGACATATTCGGACCGGTTATGATAGACATACGGTCATTCTTCTTGTCGATATATACGTCATTGGGCACAAAGACTTCATCCTGGAGCATCAGCTCGACAACGGGATGACGTCCTGCCTTTATGTCGATAGCTCCGTCAAGAGTGATGTCAGGCTTTACGTACTGATTCCGCAGAGCCACCTCTGCAAATGAACAGAGAACATCTACAGACGCTACAGCAGAAGCTGTCTTCTGTACTGCTTCAAGCTTTGTAGCAAGGAAGTCTCTCACCTCCGAGAATATATCTGCTTCAAGGGACAGAGCCTTATCCTTTGCACCGAGTATGGTATTCTCAGCGTTTTTCAGCTCCTCGGTGATGAAGCGCTCGGCATTTGCAAGAGTCTGCTTGCGTATCCAGCCCTCAGGTATAAGGTCGTAATAGGAGCGTGTCACCTCAAGATAGTATCCGAATACACGGTTGTATCCGATCTTGAGATTCTTGATGCCGGTAGCTTCCTTTTCACGCTGCTCTATCTCATCTATTATGCTCCGTCCGTTGTTCATTATGTGTCTGAGGCTGTCAAGCTCCTCGTTGAAGCCGTCCTTTATGACACCGCCGTCCTTGACTGATATTGGCGGCTCTTCCATTATGGCGTTCTCAACAAGCCTTACTATCTCATCAAGTGTGGATATCTCCGCATTGTATCTTGCCAGCAGCTTTGAACTGCTGAGCTTTTCCAGCTCGGCCTTAAGAGCCGGGAGCTGCATTGCTGTCGCAGAAAGTGAGCGGAGATCACGGGGATTAGCACTCTTGTACATGACCTTTGTCATAAGCCTTTCAAGGTCGTATACCCTGTCCAGCAATTCTCCCATATCTCCGAGAACTACACTTTTTCTCGTCAGTGCTTCAACAGCATCCAGTCTCTCGATTATCCTTGCGGGACTTTTCAGCGGCTGCTCCAGCCAGTTTTTCAGCAGTCTGCGTCCCATAGAAGTCCTTGTGGAATCCAGCACCCAAAGCAGTGAGCCTTTTTTCTCCTTGCTGCGGAGCGTCTCCGTCAGCTCAAGGTTACGCCTTGCATTGAGATCAAGTCCCATATATGCGTCACCGTTGAGTATCTCGATAGAGGTAAAGCGTGAAACAGAGGTCTTCTGCGTATCACATATGTAATCAAACAATCCGCATACCGCCGAACAATCTGCACCGTATTCGCTTATACCAAGTTCAGCCATTGAACCTGCTCCGAATACCTGAGCTGTTGCTGTCCGCCTCTCCTCAGGAGAAAAGCATACACTGTCACGGAGAGTAACTGCACATTTCAGCCTCAGCTTTATGAAGTCAGCCACATTTTTCAGCGCAAGGAAGCTCTCCGGGAAGATGACCTCTGCCGGACGGAACCTTGAAAGCTCATTTATAACTCCGGCTTCAAGGTCTTTTCCCTCAAAGGTGCAGAGGAAGGCTTCACCTGTTGATATATCCGCAGAAGCTACTCCGCAGGTCTTTTCAGTTTCATCATAGTAAATACTGCATATATAGTTATTGCTGCCGTCATCCAGCATACTGCTCTCGGTAAGCGTACCGGGAGTCACCACACGGATAACATCCCTGACAACTATGCCCTTTGTCTCGGCAGGATCAGTGAGCTGCTCACAGACAGCGACCTTGAAGCCCATGTCAATGAGCCTCTTGATATACATATCAGCCGCATGATAAGGAACTCCGCACATGGGCGCACGCTCTTCAAGTCCGCAGTCCCGGCCTGTCAGTGTGAGCTCCAGAGCCTTTGAAACTACAACTGCGTCATCAAAAAACATCTCGTAGAAGTCTCCCAGACGGAAGAACAGGATGCAGTCCTCATACTTATCCTTTACTTCAAAATATTGCTGCATCATGGGAGAGATCTTACTTCTGTCGATATCCATGTACGTGATGCTCCTTTCTTGGGTGGAAGTTTTTTAAACCGGACGGGAGGCCGGGGGCGGCCTCCCCTACTATTGTCTCTTTAGGGAGTGATCAGAAAGTAGAAATTAGAAATTAGTTTTTTGGTTCCGCTTCATTTAAAGCGCCGTAAGCGAAAGCAGAGTAAGCCTTCTGTACAGAGTGAGCGAGTTTACGAGCGGCAACGTGAAGGGATCCAGCGTCACGCTGGCGAGCGGCAACGTGAAGGGATCCAGCGTCACGCTGGCGAGCGCCAACGTAAAAAGCGCAGCCTTCGGCTGCTTAGTGGCAGCCGCCGCAGGTGGAACAGCTTCCGGTGCAGCCGGTCGAAGGCTGACAGGTAGCCGGATCCTCTCCGTTAGCACACATGGAAATTATCTGGTTTATATTATTTACCAGGTTCTCAAGAGCAGCCTGTGCGCCTTGAAATACCAGCATATTCTTATTGCTCATGATCTTCTGATATGTGGACTTTATATCCTCATCAAGCTGCTTGATGAGATCTGTATCCTTATCCTCAGCGCTCATTGCATTTGTAAGATCAGCGCGAAGGGCGCTGAACTTCTCGATATCATCATTCAGCTCCTTATCGTTATCGTTTGCCTGCTTTGCAAGGTTATAGGCAATAAATCTGTCGTCGTTCTGAAGAGCCTTTCCCAGTTCTCTTGTCATTTCAATAATATCCATTGTAATTTACTCCTTAATTTTTTTATGATATAACGTCCTCAGTGATATTCTGAGTAGGGATATTGACCGGCATTGCGCCGTTTCTTTCATCACTGCGCCACTTGTCGAACACATCGGAATCCACAGGATCAACGTTGGAATCAACATAGTCAGCGTTAATATAATAGACCATGCCGTCGCCGTCCTTGTCAAACTCCTCCGGGAAGCCCTCAGGATACATCTCCTTATCCCATGCGCTTATATACTTATAGAACTTATAATCATTTGATGAAGCATCATAATGGTATACAGTGTAAGGCCAGAAGCGTCCGGATATACCCTGATTGTGTGAGTCATCCACCTCTATGTTGCCGTTGTCATATACAGTGTAGAAAGGCGCTGTCAGCAGTTCTACCTTAACATCGCCGCTGCTGTCCTCACCGTAGATAACAGTTACCATTTCTGCCATAGAGGTCGCTGTAACATTGATTATAAGCTCATCCTTGCCGTCGCAGTCAACATCATATACAGCAAATGTATTGTCAGAGATATTATTTGAACCTGTTATCTCTATCGGAGTCAGGTCAAGCTGGCAGCTATAATAGAATTTGCTGAGTATTTGCTTGTATCTGTCCGGGATATCCTCTGCCGCAACAGGTGTATTCTGCAATGAAGTAGGATCATAGAGCTCTGCCGGATCATACTTTCCGCCGGCAAGAGCCTTTATATTTTCCTCGGTCAGCTCATTATCAGTTCCAAGGCTATAGCCAGGCTTATTGCTGTGGCTGTTGAGAGTATCCCTGTACGTCTTTTCATCAACCGGACTGTTATTTATATTGTATACCGGCTTCTGAGTGCCCTCAGGATCAACTGCCCCGCTGTCATCATTGAAGGAGAGATCAAGTGTGAATTTGCCGTCGCTTCCGAGGGTATAATATGCTCCGGAATAATAGCCCATACCCATATTTCCGCTGAGAAGCTCCTTGCTGTCAGGATAATACATTACAGAGCCATAAGAGCCGAAATTGCCAAGGCATCTGAGGCTGCCGTTCTTCATTGTAAGAACTGTTACGGGAGAAACATGATAGTAGCCGGAAGCATAAAAAAGCTCCGGGATATCATCGCCGTTTATATCCATTACAGAGAAGCCTGCATTATCCTCCTCGCTGACATCCGGCAGACATGAAAGCAGGTATTTGCTGTAGTTATCCTGCCATGTACCAGTATTACTCAGGACTGCGTCAATAATATCATCCTCAAGCTTGAAATCACTGCCAAGATCTCTTACAGGGCCGATATTTATGGAGCTCATATACTCAAGATAATCGCTCTCTGTGATAGTCTCTTCACCCTTCCAGAAATTTTCGGCTCCTTCTTCTTCCGATGCGTAAGAATGTCTGAAATCGCTGTCTGTCACAAGCTCTCCGTCATCAGATATATGGAAATATGTCGTAGTATCAACTCTGGTATTGCTGTCATATGTTCCGTAGCTTAAAGTATTTGATCCGGCAAAATAGCTGATATAGTTATCAAATGTTCCGAGGAGCTTGGATTCACCGTTATTCTGATCATAGCGGTAGAGCTTGATCCTGTTGACATCGCCGTCCTTGACACGTACTGCCAGTATCTCAGGCCCTATGCCTCCGGAAAGATCGCAAAGAGAAAAGCTCTCTGCGCCCTCCTTTTTCAGTTCTTCGAGTGTATTTCTGTATGAAGCCTCCATATTGAATATCTCATCGGACGGTCCATCCTGAACTTCTTCAGTTGTTACTTCAGTTGCCGGCTCAGCAGATGTCTTCTCCTGCTTTGAAGAGCTGCTGCCGCTGGCATTTCCGCAACCTGTAAGCACAGCTGTCAGGCATATGAGCGCAATAAATTTTATCATTGTTCCGTCCTCCTATCATCTTGTGAGTTCGCTGATATTATCTGTTGTGAGCTGCTTGTAATCAGGTGAGATCACCGAAGCACCGCCTGTATACTGTGCAAGCCATGATTCATATTCTGTAACATCAACTGTACGAAGGTCTCCGCTTCCGTCAGGTGAGCTTATTAAATATACTTTTCCGGAATTACTTGTATCATACTCCTCCGGGTATGCATACGGCGGCTCAGCTCCGACTCCGGCAGCTTCCTGTGCAGCAGCCTCCACACTCGCCTTGTCAATGGCATCAACCGCTGCGACCGCCTCATATTTCTTGCCGTCGGCGCTAAGCTTCAGCAGAGTATACGGCATAAAATCACCGCTTGGTCCGGCAGCGTGTGAATAGCGTGAAATAAGAGTACCGTTGCTGTAAAGGGTTATATCAGGGGAAACGCCTGCCTTCTCAAACAGCTTTCCCTCTTCGTCGATACCGTAGATCACAGCTATTGACTGTGCTGAAGTTCCGCCGCATACAAATATCATCTCCTCATTGCCGTCGCCTTCAAGATCAGTCACAGCAAACTTGCAGTTGCCGGAATCCGAGCTGATATCGATCTGACCGTAGCCGGGAATATTTCCCTCCTTGAAAATGCCTCCCAGAGCTGCGCTGAAAACTGCTCTCGGCGGAGCCTTCTCAGGGCTCTCGTTGGAAGGGGTATTCTGTGTGGGATCCTCCTGGCCGGATTCATTTCCATTGGTTTTGCTCTGTCGTGCCGGAGGCTTTACCGGCTTCGGGATGTACACCTGCGGCGGAGCAGAGCCTGTACGCTGTCCTGCGATATATGCGCTTCTGGTGGAGGGCTGCTGCTTCTCCTCACCACGCACCTTATCCACCGGTTTGAAGTTATCAGACTGCCCCTTTGCTTCGGAGGTCTTCTCAGCCTTCTCCTCATCGGTATTTTCCTCTGTTTCGTTTGTTGTATCCAGCATCCCGCCCTTTACAACAGGCATAGAGTCCTTCTTGCTTGCCTGGTCGACCTTTCCGCAGCCGGCAAGTACTGCTGCTATACATATCAAAGGAATAAATCTTTTCATGTCAAACACTTCCTTGTTATACAAAGATAATTATTATCGTTGTCGCTGACGCCGTATCCGGCATTGAACCTCAGCCCGTTTTGAGCTTTCCGGTAACAGCCCAGTTCATGGCACCGGTTATCTCCACATCAACGAACCTTCCGATCAGTGAGGCATCACCTTCAAATTCAACTATTATGAATTCATTGCTCTTTCCGGTAAGAAAGCCCGGCTTTTTCTTTGCCTTATCGTCCACCAGTACACGCATCGTTCTGCCGATGAAGCGCTTGTAGTGTTCAGTGGATATCTCCCTCTGCACCTCCAGCAGTCTTCGCATTCTCAGTCCCTTTACCTCATCGGATATGGGATCAGGCATTTCTGCTGCCTTTGTGCCTGAACGCTTCGAGTAGATGAACGAATATATATTATCATACTTCACACGCTTTATGATATCGAGAGTCGCCTCAAAATCCTCGTCAGACTCATCCGGAAAACCGACTATAAGATCAGTTGTCAGTGAGAAATCCGGATCCTTCGAGTAGATGTAGTCCACTATATCAAGGTATTTCTCAGCGCTGTAATTCCTGTTCATCCTTTTCAGCACATCGCTGCTTCCGCTCTGTACGGGAAGATGCAGGTGCTTTGCCACCCTGTCGCATTCAAAGATAGTATCTATCAGCTCATGCGAAGCATCCTTCGGATGTGAGGACATAAAGCGTATAACAAAGTCGCCCTCTATCTTATTGAGCTCACGCAGAAGCTGCGGAAAGCTCATCCCGCCGCCGAGATCCTTTCCGTATGAATTGACGTTCTGACCGAGGAGCATTATTTCTTTGTAGCCCGAGCATACCAGCTCTTTAACCTCGCTGATGATATCCTGAGCATCTCTGCTGCGTTCTCTTCCTCTTACATATGGGACTATGCAGTAGGTACAGAAGTTATTGCAGCCGAACATTATGGGCACAGAGGCCTTGAAGCTGCTGTCACGCACCTGCTCGGCCGCAGCTGAGAAATCATCGTACTCGGAAATATCCGCTGCAAAGCCTGCTCCTTTAAGGCAGTCCAGCAGCAGCTCCGGCAAGGCATTGATAGCGGAGGTGCCAAGCACCAGATCCACCTGCGGATAGGACTTCTTTATCTTCTCCGCAATGTGCTCCTGAGCCGTCATGCAGCCGGCGATGCCTATTATCAATGATGGCTTTTTTTCCTTGAGCTTTTTCATGCTGCCCACGATGCCGAACACCCTGTCCTCAGCAGATTCCCTGACAGCGCAGGTATTGAGGATGATAAGGTCGGCTTCATTTTCGTCCTCAGTGAAGCTGTAGCCCATTTTCTTCAGCAGTCCCTTGATCTTCTCGCCGTCAGATACATTTAGCTGACAGCCGAAGCTGCGGACATAGGCTTTTCTCGTGCTGTCGCCGAGTATTCCCTTTATTTCGTTTATATAAGCGGTATTATTTTTCAGGATCCATCCCTCGCTCTCTCAAATATCCGGTAACATATAATTATAACATGAATGAATATTTTTTTCAAGCCCCTGCGTCGTCAGGCTTACTGATACTGCTGAAAAGCTGTTTTCTCCTTGCCACCCACTCATCAGAAGCCGTTATAATAGCTGATAATATCAGCAGTCCTATAGCTATGACAAGTCCGTATTCCGGCTTCAGCTTCACGCCAAGAGTCATCCTGCTGCCAAATGGTTTCAGGTCAGCCCGGCTCAGTATATAATACATCGCCATCAGTGCCAGAGCCGCTCCGCCGGAGCATATCCAGGACAGCTTAGGCAGGAACAACGCTATGACCGCAAGCAACGCCGCAGCCGATACTATATAGGACAGCTCCTTCATGCTTGAATATATGACGTTTTTATCCCGTGGAATCAATCTTGAATCCGCATCATCAACTGCATCGAGCATGATATATGTGCCGGAATAATGCCTTGAATGGCCGCTGACCAGCTTGACGCTGCTGCTGAAAAACGGCATTGCAAAGCATACGAGCACAGCAAGTATCACAAGCTTTCCCGCCCAGAACGCCTTTGTCTTCTTTGTCTTTTCTTTTTTACGAGGCCTGAACGGCACGCCGGAAGCTCCGGCCTCAGCTTTTTCCCTTATGGGCTCAGACAGATCCGGAGAATTTCCGCAGCCCGGACAGAACTTCGTCCTGTCATCTATTGTCCTTCCGCAGAATCTGCAATTCATCATATCACTCCAAAAATATACAATATGATACTATTATATATCTTCCGTAACAAAAAATCAACTTTCCGCTATAAAAAGGCCTGCGTTATTCTGACAAATTCTGAGCGTTTTATTAATTTTTCTTATCTATTATTGACAGTCGCCTATTGCATATGGTATAATGTACATAACAATATGCAGCCAGTTCAACTTTCTGTGTATTGTGACGCAACAGCAGCAATTCCGGTTAAAGGAGGATGTTACTTTGGAAAATCAGGAATTTCAGAAAACCATAAACTATATCTTTGAACTGATAGAAAACGGTATGCTCCAGCTGGGAGACAAGCTGCCAACAGAAAGAGCTATCTCGGCAAAGCTGGGGGTGAGCCGTAATTTTGTGCGTGAGGCTATAAGAAGCCTTGAAGCTCTCGGACTTATCGAATGCCGCCAGGGCTCCGGCAATTACCTTGCGGACAATATAAAGGATTCCATTGCAAAATCCGTAAATCTAATGCTACTGACGCACAAGATAACCCGCCAAGAAGTTTTCGAGTTCAGAAGGACTATGGATAAGACTATCTGCACATACATTATAAAAAAAGGTATGTCAGCAGAATCAAAAACCGCCCTTGCCGACTCACTTGCAAGAATGAAGAGCGCCTCCGTCAGAGAAGAGGAGATGCTGGCAGACAGGGACTTCCATCACGCCCTGCTCCACGCCACCGGCAACCGCCTCTGGATAGCCATTATCGAAGCGGTGTCCCAGACCTACCGGAACTGGATAGAAACTATAATGCTCGCCGCTGAAAGTGACATAATGGAGCAGATAAATCAGACACACGAAAAGATATTCAACAGCATCCTCGACAAGAACCCATCGGTATGTATGAACGCTGTTGACGAACACTATGATATCATCGACGATATTCATATATGAAAATACAGACCTCTATATCTTACAAAATATGACATCTTTGAATTTGTGTAAGAATGATGAAACCTGATGCCGGATACTTGTAAAATCCCCCGATATATGGTATAATATCGCCGTAGGGATTATTATTATTGCTCCGGCCATGTTAAGGCATTGACCGCCGCAGTAAGGAAAGGGGGAACCTTTATGGATATTATTTTCTGGGCAGCCGCATTCGTTACATTTGTAGCCGCAGAAGCAGCTACGGTACAGCTGGTCTCAATATGGTTCGCCGCAGGAGCACTGGTCACACTAATATTCTCATGCATTTTTGATCTGTCACTGCCTGCGGAAATGGGTATATTCATATTGTCGTCAGCAATATTCCTGCTCATAACCTTCCCTTATCTGAAAAAGGTAAGGAACAAGGCTCATATTCCTACAAATACGGGCCTTGACATTGGCAAGACAGCAACTGTTATCGAAGAGATCAACAAGGATAAGGGTACAGGCCGTGTCACTCTCAGCGGAGTTGACTGGAGCGCAGAGCCTACTCCGGACAGCGATATCATCCCAGTGGGAAGTATCGTCACTGTCGTAAAGGTGGACGGCGCAAGATTGACTGTATCACTTAAAACACCTCCGGAACAGTGATCCGGAAGTAAACACTACATTACTTATAGTAAAAGGAGAAAACTATCATGGAAATTTTCAGCTTAGTAATAGCAGCTGTACTCATAATACTTCTGCTCATCATACTCAAGGGCTTCAGGATCGTTCCTCAGGCTCAGATCTACGTTATCGAACACCTTGGCTCATTCAAGTGCGAATGGGAGACAGGTATCCACTACCTCTGGCCATTCGTTGACAGGATCGCCGGCAAGGTATCCCTCAAGGAAAAGGTAGTAGACTTCAAGCCGCAGCCCGTTATCACAAAGGATAACGTTACTATGCAGATAGATACTGTTGTATTCTATCAGGTAACTAATGCAAAGCAGTACATCTACGGCGTTGAGAGACCTCTTCAGGCTATCGAGAACCTCTCCGCTACTACTCTCCGTAACATCATCGGTGAGCTGGAGCTCGACTCCACACTCACTTCAAGAGACGTTATCAATACCAAGATCACCTCTATCCTCGATCAGGCTACTGACCGCTGGGGTATCAAGGTAAACCGTGTAGAGCTCAAGAACATCCTCCCTCCCCGTGAGATACAGGATGCCATGGAAAAGCAGATGAAGGCTGAGCGTGAGCGCCGTGAGAAGATCCTCCAGGCAGAGGGTGACAAGAAGTCACAGATCCTCGTGGCAGAAGGTGAAAAGGAATCACAGATCCTCAGAGCTCAGGCTAAGAAGGAAGCTCAGATCCTTGAAGCTGAGGCTCAGAAGCAGGCTCTCGTGCTGAAGGCTGATGCCGTAAGAGAGCAGAAGATACTGGAAGCTACCGGTGAAGCCAAGGCCATCGAAATGGTACAGCAGGCACTTGCAGAAAGTATCATCAAGCTCAATAACGCCAATCCAAATGAAAGAGTTATCCAGCTCAAATCACTTGAATCCTTCGCAAAAGCCGCAGACGGAAAAGCAACCAAGATCATTATCCCAAGCGAAATACAGGGACTCGCAGGTCTTGCAACAGGTCTTAAAGCTATCCTCGAAAAGGATACGGCTGAAAAGAACAGCAATTGATCCGGAAGCTCCCCTTCTACAGGGGAGCTTCCCTTTTATAAAACAACAACAGGACGGAACCATCAGGCCGTCTTTCGGGAAAGAGGTCCACTATGGCTGTTTTTAAATGTAAAATGTGCGGCGGAACCCTCAATGCCGCCGACGGCATAAACGTATGTCAGTGTGAATACTGCGGAACAACGCAGACTCTGCCGAAATCACGGGACGATATAACAACAAACCTCTTTAATCGTGCAAACAGTCTCAGACTCAGCAGTGAATTTGACAAGGCACTGGAAACATATGAAAAGATCGTAAATACTGCCCCGGACGACTCAGAGGCATACTGGGGAATGGTGCTGTGCAAATACGGCATAGAATATGTGGATGATCCGGCAACAAGACGGAAAGTCCCCACCTGCCACCGTACACTCCTTGAATCGATAATGGCAGACGTAGACTACAAATCAGCCCTAAGCTATGCAGACTCTAAAAGCAGAAGGCTGTATTCGCAGGAAGCTGCCGAGATAGACCGGCTTCAGAGGAACATCCTCGATATTGCAAGGCGTGAATCGCCTTTCGATGTGTTCATATGCTACAAAGAAACTGACGAGCACGGCCGCCGTACTCAGGACAGCGTCATCGCAAATGATATCTACCACCAGCTCAGGCAGGAGGGCTTCAAGGTCTTCTACGCTGCCATAACTCTTGAAGACAAGCTGGGAACAGAATACGAACCGTATATTTTCTCTGCGCTCCAGAGTGCAAAGGTGATGCTGGTCATAGGTACAAAGCCGGAATACTATACATCGCCGTGGATGAAGAACGAATGGAGCAGATATCTGCGGCTCATGAAAGCAGACCGCAGACGTATACTTATCCCCTGCTACAGGGATATGGATGCATATGACCTGCCGGAGGAGTTTTCACACCTTCAGGCACAGGATATGTCCCGCATAGGCTTCATAAATGATATAATACGAGGGATCAGAAAGATCATCACCGGAGGCAGCACTGTATATGAGCACTCTTCCGCTGAGGACAGGAGCCCTGCTCCCCAGAATCTTGATCCGGAGAAGATGCTACAGCGAATAGAGATATTCCTCAGCGATAAGGATTTCGAGAATGCTTCACGCTACTGTGAAAGAGTGCTGGATAACGATCCTGAATGTGCTCAGGCATATTTCTTCAAATTCCTCGCAGAGAATAGCTGCTCAACACCGGAGGAGCTGTATCGTCCGAAGGCGATCACCTTCTTTGCGACAAGATACATATCCGGCTACGGCTTCAAAACCGATAACGAAGAGATATTCCGGACACGAATAAACTACGTCCTTGGCCACTCTATGAAAAACGCTCTTGCCTTCTCAAAAGGCAATGAGCATGACGAGATCGAGCACGTTTATGAAGGGGTAGTATCTATCGTCCGCAATGATATCGCCCAGCGTGAGCGCAAGCTCGAGGAACAGGAACAGCAGATAGTTATGGCCGCCTATGAGCGCCAGCAGGCTGACGTCCAGAAGCTTGAAAAAAAGGTGGGCAGGAAAAGGATAAAAGGAATACTCCTTCTGCTTGCGATCATAAGCCTCTTCATAGCCTTAGGACTATTTTCAGACGACAACAGCTCAGGCGCATTATTCATTGTCTTCTTCATCGGCCTGCTGATATCATCGATCATAGCGTAGGGCTGCGGAGGTAAGAATGGCAATATACAAATGTAAAATGTGCGGAGGCTCACTGGAGACCTCAGGCGGCACGATCTGCCGCTGCTCCTACTGCGGCACAGAACAGACAGTTCCGAAGCTTGACAATGAAGCCCGCAGCAGACTCTATGACAGAGCCAATTACTACCGCCGCAGCAGTGAATTTGACCGTGCGGAAGCGGTATACGAAAGTATCATCGCAGAATCCCCTCAGGAGGCAGAAGCTTACTGGGGATCATGTCTCTGCCGCTACGGTATAGAATATGTCCGTGATCCGAAGACCGGAAAAATGCTCCCCACCTGTCACAGGACAAGATTTGACAGCATACTCGATGACAGCTCCTACCTTATGGCTTTACGATATGCCGACGGAGCTGCACGCAGCCTCTACGAAAGAGAGGCCGCTTACATAGATCAGGTGCAGAAAAGGATTCTTTCAGTCTCCGGTCAGGAGGAGCCCTTTGATGTATTCATCTGCTACAAGGAGACCGATGCATCAGGAGAACGTTCAGAAGCCAGCAAAGAAGCTCAGAAGATATATGACGAGCTGACAGGGAAAGGCTATAAGGTATTCTTTTCACGGATAACACTTGAAGATAAACTCGGTCAGGAATATGAACCATACATATTTGCAGCCCTGCAAAGTGCAGGTGTCATGCTCGTTGTAGGTACAAAGCCGGATCACTTCTCATCCGTATGGGTGAAAAACGAGTGGTCACGATTCCTCGGCCTTATGTCACAGGGACAGAAGAAATACATCGTCCCCTGCTATAAAAATATGAATCCGTATGATCTTCCTGAGGAGCTTGTTTCCCTTCAGGGACAGGATCTCTCAAAGCCGGGAGCAGTACAGGAGCTCGCAAGAGCTGTTGAAAGAATGATCGGCGGAGGTCAATCTGTTTCCGCAGTATCCGCAGCAAATACAGATTCCCTTGCGGAGAGAGCATTTCTCTTCCTTGAGGATGAAAACTGGAAAAGCGCCGGAGAATACTGTGAAAAAGCACTGGACGCTGATCCGAGAAATGCGAAGGCATACCTTGCAAGAGCCTTGAAGGAGCTGAAGCTGCCCTCGCTGAAGGCACTTGCCGCATACGGAAAACCAATTGACGAGAACGACAGCTTTGAAAAGGCCATGAGATTTGCCGATCCGGAGCTTCGCAATACGCTTCAGGGATACAGCGATCAGTGCCGTATAAACGATGCAGCACGCCGGCTTGAACGCTGTCACTATCCTATAGACGCAGAAAGAGTGCTTGCATCTCTTGAAAAGCTGGAAGGCCGAGGAGACTCTCTCCGCCTTGCAGGAGAAGCACGCCGGAAGCTTGAAGAGCTCCGCAGGATATCCTGTGAGGAGGCCGAAAAAGCCATTGCATCCCCTGCCTCGGGCAGGGAGCTTACAAACGCCATAAGGCTGCTGAACGAAGCCGGAGATGTCTACAGCAAGGAAAGCCTCATAGAAAAAGCCGAAGCTCAGCTTTCAAAGGTATACGGCGAAGCAGTCGCACATATGGAGGCCGGTGAGAACGGCAAAGCGGCAGAAAAATTCAAATGGCTGGCAGACTACAAGGACGCTCTCCCGCTGGGACTGCGCTGCGAACGTCTCGCAAGACAGGAGGAGCTCAACCGCAGATCAGCAGAAGAAACTGCGGAAAGAGAACGTGCGGAACAGGAAGCCATAGAGCGCAACCGTATCCGTGCAGAGCTGAACAGCAAGCTCAGGCAGCAGAAATTCTTTGGTTCAGTCGCTATCGGCATACTGATAGCCATCACATTCGTAATGATATGGCAGAGTGTATCAGCCGCAAGAGGCTTTGGCCTTGTCATGGCGGATAACTACAGGACAAAAATGCTGATAGCATCACCGCTGCTCTGTTTCCTGCTGATGCACACCGCATCGAGGAACTCCGAAAAAGGAGGCACTGCAAGCTCAGTATCCATACTTCTTGCAGTTGTAGTAATGCTCTTCACCTGCTTCTGTATGCACAGATCAGGCGGGGATATACTCTACCTTGGAATGACGGCAGCACTCCATATCGGAGCAATGTTTGCCGGCAGCTTCACAGGAAAAAAAGCACACCAGTATTACGAACAATAAGACATACTTTCAATAATAATGATATAGGGCGACGGACTACCGTCCCCCTTTAAAAAAGGAGGAAAATTTATGTTCAAAGGCAAAGACGAGCCGAAAACTCCGGATCACGGCCTTGCCAGCGTGATAATGTACGAAGGCGACAACAAGACCTTCGTATACAAGCACCCGATCCAGAATTTCAACCTTGGCTCACAGCTCATCGTACACGAGACTCAAGAGGCAGTATTCTTCCGTGACGGTCAGGCTCTCGACCTGTTCGGCCCCGGACGGCACACTCTTGAAACACAGAATCTGCCCATAATCGGCAAGGCTTACAAGCTGCCGACAAATGCAGAAACGCCCTTCCACTGTGAGGTCTACTTCATAAACAAGACCGTCCAGATGGGCATAAAATGGGGAACAGATACAAAGGTACGCTTCATCGAGCCTGAATCCGGCCTTCCTATCGAGATAGGCGCCTGCGGACAGTTCAATCTCCGCATCAGCGATTCACGCCGCCTGCTCATGAAGCTGGTGGGAACTGCCGGTGAGTTCACTCAGGCAGATATGGTCAACGGAAGCTATGGCCTCAAGCCCACTGTTGCCAAGTTCAAGGCAATGATAATCAACAGGGTAAAGAGCAGCCTTGCACGTATAATCAAGGAAAACAATATCAACATACTTGAGATCGACGAGAGACTTGATACTATATCAGACAAGCTCTGCGGAGTTATCAACGAGAACCTCAGCGAATACGGACTTGATATGCCTGAATTCTTCGTTGAGACTATCCTCACTCCTGACGACGATCCAAACTACAGACGCCTGAAACAGCAGCACGCTGACCTGTACCTCAAGGTACGTCAGGAAGAGATCCTCAAGGCTGAGGCTGAAAAGGCAAGAGAGCGTCAGGCTGTTGAAGCCGAGACTGCTGCTCAGCTCAAGGTCATCAGTGCAAAGGGAGAAGCTGACGCACTGGTAGTTAAGGCTGCTGCTGAGGCTGAGGAAATGAGAATGAAGGGCTTCACCTACCGTGAACAGACAGCCCGTGAAGTCGGCCTCGGAGCCGTTACACACATGGGCGGAGGCTCCGGCGGCGGAAATGCCGTAAGCGATATCGCCGGCCTTGGAGTTGCCCTGGGAGCCATGGGCGGCGTTATGGATATGACCAAGAACGCCATGAATCCCATGACAGCCGGTGCAGCAGCTGCTGTAGGCGGACTTACTGCCGGCGGCTGGACCTGTTCCTGCGGCAATAATGTTCCCTCGGGAGATTTCTGCAATGTATGCGGAAAAAAGCGCCCCGGCCCTGCCGACACATGGGACTGCTCCTGCGGAAATAAAGGTATAATCGGTAATTTCTGCAATAACTGCGGCGCAAAGCGTCCGGCAGCTGCTGAAACGTGGGACTGCTCCTGCGGAAACAAGGGCGTAGTCGGAAACTTCTGCAATAACTGCGGTGCAAAGCGCCCCGGTTCAGACGATACATGGGACTGCTCCTGCGGTGAAAAGAACAATACCGGAAACTTCTGCCGTAACTGCGGAAAGAAGAAAGGAGAATGATCATGAAAAATATTAAAGCTCAGTCATATGCCATTATCCTTATTATCGCAGCGGTATTTTCAGCATTTGCCTTCCTGATACCGATAGAGCGTGAAGGAGTATTCTGGATAGGATTTATCTTCGGACTTGCGTCCATACTCATACAGATACCAGTATTTGGCTTCTCATT
>LVAK01000118.1 GCA_001604035.1 Clostridiales bacterium Firm_05 | reverse complement strand
GCCAAGGCAGATGAGCTTGAAAAGGCGAGACTGCGTGCGATGACTATAATCGAGCAGACAAAAGCCGAGTCCAATGAGCTGCTTGACGAGCTGGAAAAGCTTCGCAAGGAAAAGGACAAGAAGGATTTCAGCAGCAATGTTTCCGGCATGAAGTCCAAGACAAAGCAGAGCTTCAACAAGATGTACGACACTGCGAATCCGGTAGAGAAGCGTGATCCCAATGAGGGGTATGTCCTGCCGAGAAAGCTCCGCAGGGGAGATACGGTATACGTTGTAGACCTCCAGCGCAAGGGCATAATCTCCGGTGAACCGGACGGCAGCGAATTTGTATTCGTGCAGATGGGCGTAATGAAGACCAAGATGAACATATCACGTCTGCGGCTTGAAGAGCCGGAGAAGGTCACTGTTGGCGGAAAGGCTGCAAGGACCGGAAGACGCATGAACAAGATAGGCGTAAAAGCCGAACGCCGTGGTAAAATGGAGCTGGACATCAGGGGCTGTGCCTGTGATGACGGTATCTATCAGCTTGATTCGTTTATCGATCAGGCTGTCATGTCGAATATATCAACAATTACTATCATACACGGCAAGGGTACAGGACTGCTGAGGCAGGCTGTACACAAAAGGCTGAAATCTCATCCTTCCGTTAAGACGTTCCGTCTGGGACTTTTCGGCGAGGGCGAGGACGGCGTAACAATAGCAGAATTAAAGTAAAAAATAATGCCAAAGCTTATGGCGGTATTATTTCAATGATAATAATATAAGGCGAAAGGCGTATAAACACGCCTTCACGCTTTCCTTCTGGAGCTGATAAAAATGGAACCCGGAATCGTTTCCGCTATCGTTGACAACTACGAGGATATTGTGACTACAGTTACCGCCGTTGAGGATAATTCCTCCGGCACAACTTCCGCCGGTCATGATTCTATACAGGAGCAGGTGTCAAAAACTGCCTCATTCTTTGAAAAAGTCCTGTCCCACCTGGGGGCGGCAGTGCCTATGCTTATAATGGCGTTGGTCATACTTATCATCGGAGTGATGGTAGTAAAGCTGATATGCAGGATGTTCAGAAAGACGCTGAACAAGGCCAGCATTGACGGCGCAGCAAGAAGCTTCCTTGTGTCATTTGTGCGGATAATACTGTATATGGTGCTGCTGATAATGGTGCTGTCGGTGCTGAAGGTACCAATGTCCTCCATTATCACCATTCTCGGTGCTGCCGGACTTGCAGTCAGCCTTGCACTTCAGAACTGCCTGTCAAATCTTTGCGGAGGATTCATAATCCTCTTTTCAAAGCCGTTTACAGCCGGTGATACCATCGAGCTTGACGGCACGGTGGGCAAGGTGCAGTCCATAAGCATCCTCTACACAAAGATCGAGACATTCGACAAAAAGACTGTGTACGTCCCGAATGGAAAGGTCTCGGATGCAAAACTGATAAACTACACAGAGAGTCCGGAGCGGCGTATCGACCTGAAATTCGATATAAGCTACAATGCTGATTTCCGCAGGGCAAGGGAACTTATACTTGAAGTAATAGCAAATGAGAAGCTGATACTCAAAACTCCAGAGCCGGTGGTGCGTATGAGCTCACACAACGACAGTTCGGTGTCGATAGACGTTCTGATCTACGTCAAAAATGAGGACTACAGGGACGAAAGGTACAATATGATAGAGGCGGTCAAGGAGTGTTTCGACAAGAACGGTATTGAGATACCCTTTAATCAGCTTGATCTTCACATTAAGGAAAGGGTCTGAATGGCAGAGGAAACCAATGCTTTCCCTTCACCTGAAAGCAAGGGAAAGAAAAAAAACGGAAAATTTGTGCGGCGCAGGCTGTGCTTCGTGCTGCTGATGATACTATTTATATGGTGGTTCAATAATTACACCCTCAAGGTGACTAAGGTCACGCTGCACTCTGACAAGGTGAAAAATAGTATGCGTATAGCAGTGATAAGTGATCTCCACGCCACACACCACAGTATCAGCAACCGCCGTATCGAAAAGAAGATACGCAGGGCTGATCCGGATCTGGTCATGGTGCTGGGAGATATGTACACCAGCGAGAGCCCCTGGGACAGGCAGCAGATCGCTGTCGATCTGATAGGGGATATCGTGGACGAGGGCTTTCCGGTTTACTTTGTCAGCGGAGAGCACGATAACGATCAGGACTATCTCAAAGCCGTGGCGGATACAGGTGCTCATGTTATGAACTATGAGTACGACATAATAGAAGTCAATGGCAATAAAGTGCAAATAATGGGCGTAGACAATGTGTATTACAGCGATACCTTTGATCTGAGAAATGAGTTCAGTATCAAGGAGAGCTGCTATAATATACTCCTTGCCCATATCCCTAACTATGAGAAGTTTGCGGTGTTTGGGGCAGATCTGACGCTTTGCGCTGACACTCACGGCGGAATGATGCAGCTGCCTTTTGATATGGGCCCTGTTTACTCCTCGGATTACAACAGCTGGTTCCCACAGCTTACTATGGGCGGCGAGACCATTTATGACAAAGGATTGTTTGAATATGACGGCGGCAATATGTTTATAACTTCCGGCATTGGTGATTCACCGGCGCCGGTGAGATTCAACAATCGTCCTGAGATCGCAGTCATAGACATTGAGCCATGAAAGGTGGTGCAGCGATGTTTGCTGATATAGTTATAGTCGGCGGAGGAGCCTCCGGCATGGCGGCTGCCATAGGCGCAAAGAAGACAGCTCCGGAGGCGGAAGTAGTGATCGCCGAGCGCCTTGACAGGGTAGGAAAAAAGCTGCTTGCTACCGGAAACGGCCGCTGCAATCTCGGAAACAAGGACGTATCTCCGGCTCACTATCACGGCTCATTCCGGAGCATGAGCGGCCTTCTCGGAAACATCCCGGCGGATGAGTTTTTTCGTTCAATGGGTGTGCTCTGCACAGCCGATGAGCAGGGGCGTATGTATCCACGAAGCAATGCTGCGGCTACAGTCCTCAGTGCCTTGCGTATGCAGCTTGATGAGCTGGGAGTGAAAGAGGTCTGCGGCTTTGAAATGAGTACATACTTGCGAAAAGGCGGCACATATGAGTTGTCTTCGAACGGCGGACAGAAGTTCATCTGCCGTAAGCTTATACTTGCCGCCGGAGGCTATGCTGCTCCACAGTACGGAACAGACGGTGCTGTTATACGTCTCCTTCGTGAAAAGGGCTACCGCATTGAGAAGATCTGTCCGGCAGTTGCTCCGCTCAGGGTATCGCCAGACAGTGTGAAGGGACTGAAGGGAGTCCGTACAAAGGGACTTGTTCAGGCATATTCCGGAGGCAAGCTGCTTGCCGGAGAAGAGGGCGAGATACAGTTTACAGAGAATTCGCTTTCCGGCATATGTGTTTTCAATATGGCAAGATACTGTCAGGAGTACGAGGGCAGGCTTGAGATAAGACTTGATCTTGCTCCTGATATGACGTATGATGAGCTGAAAGTGTATGTCCTTGAACAGAGGACAAAGCGTGCCGAACTGGAACTGAATGATCTGCTTACAGGAGTATTTGCGAAGAATCTTGCGGTATATCTTGTGAAGAATACCATAGGCAGACCTATGACTGACAGGATAGCGGATATCGCTGACAAAGAGATAGAAAAGCTCTGCTGCAGAATAAAGTCGCTTGATTTTACCGTAACAGGCAGTTCTCCCTGGAAAAGTGCTCAGGTCACGGCAGGCGGCGTACACAAGAGCTGTGTCGGAGACGACTTCGGCTCGCTGCTGGAAAAGGGAGTATATCTCTGCGGCGAGATACTGGACATGGACGGCGACTGCGGCGGCTTCAATCTGCAATGGGCATGGGCATCGGGAATGGCTGCCGGAAGAAACTGCGGCGATTCCCTGAAAGGAGCGGACAGATGATAAGAGTGAACAATATCAGCGTTCCGCTGGACTTCAACTTTTCAGACCTTAGGGGACTTTGCACAGGCAAGCTCCGTATACGTCCGGAAAAGCTGCATAGCGTGAAGCTGGCGAAAAAATCAGTTGACGCAAGGAAAAAGTCCGACGTACACTTTATAATTTCACTTGACATTGAGGCTGACGGAGAGCAGAAGCTTTTGAAAAGCCTGAAAAATGCTGTTAAAGCGGAGCGGTATGAGTATTCCGTGCCAAAGGCGGAAAAGCCGGGAAAACGCCCTGTAATAGTAGGATTTGGCCCCGCAGGTATGTTTGCGGCACTGGTGCTTGCAATGGCAGGAGCTGAACCGATAGTTCTTGAAAGAGGCGGAGATGTGGACTCACGCTGCCGTGCGGTGGAGGAATTCCGCAGCACAGGCCGTCTTGATACCGAGTGCAACATACAGTTCGGAGAGGGAGGAGCCGGGACTTTTTCCGACGGCAAGCTCACTACAGGTATCAAGGACAAGCGTATAGGCTGGGTGCTGGAGCGCCTTGTGGAGTTCGGTGCGCCTGAGGAAATACTTGTTCTGGCAAAGCCTCATATCGGAACGGATATGCTGCGGAATGTGGTGAAAGCTCTGCGTGAAAGGGTGATATCCCTTGGCGGCGAGGTACGTTTCGGGGCGAGATTTTGTGGATTCTCCACTGATAACGGACATATCGCATCTGCGGAATATGAGCAGGCAGGTGAAAGGCACACTGTTCTGACGGACAACATTATCCTTGCCACAGGTCATAGTGCAAGGGATGTTTTTGAGCTGCTGTACAGTCAGGAGATCAGTCTGTCACAGAAGAATTTTGCGGTGGGAGTTCGTATCGAGCACCGCCGTGAGGATATAGATAAGGCTATGTACGGCGATTTTGCCGGACATCCGGCGCTGAAGGCTGCTGACTATAAGTTGGCAGTGCATCTTCCCAACGGACGGACGCTTTACACGTTTTGTATGTGCCCGGGCGGCGAGGTGGTTGCGGCATCCTCAGAGAAGGGAAGGCTGGCGGTCAATGGCATGAGCTGTTTTGCCCGTGATGCCGAGAACTCCAACAGCGCATTGCTGGTGAATATCGACACCAGCGACTACGGCAGCGATCATCCGCTGGCAGGGATGTGGTTCCAGAGGAAGCTGGAGGAAAAGGCGTTTATCGCCGGCGGAGGAGACTACAGCGCTCCGGCGGTGACAGTAGGGGACTTCCTGGGCGGAAATATTCCTTCCGGACAGGGCAGTGTCAGGCCGTCCTACCGTCCGGGAGTGAGGTATGTAAGTCCTGAGGAATATCTTCCGGATTTCGCCGTTCAGTCTCTGAAACTGGGAATACCGGAAATGGGCAGGAAGATAAAAGGCTTTGATTCGCCGGATGCACTCCTGACAGGTATCGAGAGCCGGAGCAGTTCGCCGGTAAGGATAGACCGTGACGGCGATTTGCAGTCCGTATCCCTGAGGGGACTTTTCCCCTGCGGAGAGGGCGCAGGCTATGCCGGAGGTATTGTTTCCGCTGCCGTGGACGGTATGAAATGCGCCGAGGCTGTCTGTAAGAGGTTCAATGAAATTGAGGATTGAATGTGGGGCAGTTTAGTCGACTCCAGGTAGCCTTAGTTAAAAGAAGGGGCGTAAAGCTGATTATGAGAGTGTGCATCACCTTGATGAAGAAAGGAGTATAGGAATGTTCTGGGATAAGGTAGCGTCATTGTATGACGGAACTGAAACACTGATAAACGGAAAAGTATTTAACAGTACGGGAAAAGTTGTTGCAACGGAGATAGAGCCGGATGATCTGGTGCTGGAATGTGCCTGCGGAACAGGTGCTATCAGCCGTGAGATCGCTCCGTACTGCCGTAAGCTGATCGCCACAGATATGTCCGGCGGTATGAGAAAGCAGGCAAGGAAGAAATGCCGTGAATTTGACAATGTGAAGATAGGCTGCGCTGATATTATGAATCTGAGGTTCAGGGATGAGACATTTGACAAGGTTGTGGCAGGGAACGTCATTCATCTTCTTGACGATCCGCAGTATGCCGTAAAAGAACTGGTCAGGGTGTGCAAAAAGGGTGGAAAGGTGATAATTCCCACTTATATAAATGATAAAAACGAAACGCTCCGGACAAGTGCAAAGTTCCTCGCAATGATCGGAGTTGAGTTTAAAAGCACATTCAATATCGATAGCTATAAGCAATTCTTTGCGGATGCGGGCTACAGCAGCGTCAGCTATCATGTTGTTGAAGGACGTATGCCCTGTGCCGTGGCTGTCATAACGAAGCAATGAACATACGCAAACTGCTGATAATTCTTCTGAATATCATCGGGATCTGCTGTCTTATCTATTGTGCCGTTCCATATATAAAACACGATACAAGTGTAGCAAATCCGGAGGCGATGCTACCGCTTGCGGGATGGGACGGGGCAGGAATGGTAATGACACTTGGACTCGTTCCCATGATAATTGCAAACAGCCTGTGTTTTCGCACGGTGTTTAAGAATATCAGGAGAAAAGCAATACGGTTAACAGCATATGTACCGTCTTTTATTGAAGCGTGTTTTGTAGCACACTACTGGATATACTTGTTGCTTTTCTATAATTGAGGATCGAAATGGAGAATGAGAGGTCATTTCCATATATCATAACTAATTTGAGGCAGCATGAAAGAGGGCAGCACAACGCTGCCGAGCGATAACTTAAAAAGCGCAGGGTCACGCCCTGCTGTAGGAGGGAAAATTATGAAGATCAATGTTATTGGCGGAGAACTGGAACGAAGCGAGATCGATGCATATATAAAGTATGCAGGTCAGAAGCACCCCGGACGGCAGATACGTCAGATGGATATAATCCTTGATGGAGAGTATGTAGATCTGAAATTCTATTTCAGCGATATGGATTTTCAGAGGGCTTTCCGGTCGGCAGACTATCTGGTGAACAGCATGGATAAGCTCAATGACGCTAAACAGAGTGAATTTTCCCAGAAACAGCGCCATAAGACGGAGGAATAGAATGGTACTTACAAACATCGGGACAGTGAAGGAGATACTGTCACGCCACGGCTTCAGCTTCTCAAAGGGGCTGGGGCAGAACTTCATAATCAATCCGGATATATGTCCGAAGATCGCAGAGAACGGCAATGCTCAGCCGGGCTACGGCATTATAGAGATCGGCACAGGTATTGGCGTACTTACTGCTGAGCTGGCCAAGCGTGCGGACAAGGTATGTGCTGTAGAGATCGACAGCAGGCTTCTGCCGATACTTGATGAAACACTCGCAGACTATGACAATATAAAAATATTCAATGAAGACGTAATGAAATGTGATCTTCATAAGCTTATAAGCGAGGAGTTTTCCGG
>LVAK01000117.1 GCA_001604035.1 Clostridiales bacterium Firm_05 | reverse complement strand
CATTTGCAGAAAAATATCCCAGAGCTGCCTGCTCTCGGACATATCACGGCATTTACAGCTGCCGTTCTGCTCTCGGCTTACATGACATTCTTCACTGTGAACAACTCGCAGTTAAAATCCGGAGTAAAGCTGGCAAATATGATACCCATGCCGCTGACGTTTATATTTCTGTGCATACTATTTGCTTCAGTGATCGGCACATGGATGAAAACAGACAAGAAAAGGATAAGATCCGCACTGCTTATGTCCGCCGCACCGAGCTTTATACTCACTGTGTACCTTGCCACAGATACCTTCGTCAATAACTTTGCAGACTTTCCCTTCTATTACCAGCAGCTCCTTCCCACGCTGCTGACAGATTTCCTCCTGATGACGGCAGGGCTTTCCTCTATCATCATCTGTATGAAGGAAAAGCATTTCAATATCGGGCTCAGCCTGTTAATGGGACTTATCCTTGCGGTATATGTTCAGTATATGTTCATGAACAAGCGGCTTGATATGATAGGCATGGAGGAGTACGACTGGAAGGGACAGGCAGGATATGCGGTATTCAACGGGATAGTATGGCTTTTCATTATTGCTGTCCCCCTGCTGATGCTGAAATTCAACAACAAGCTCTGGCAGAAGCTGACAACTATCGTTCCGGCAGTAATGCTTGCACTTCACGGAATGACTGCCGTGACTATGATAACTACCACAAAAAACGATATATTCGGCAACCACAACCATGCATACATGACCACGGACGAGATGTACACCGTCTCCAGGCATAAAAACGTCATCGTTCTTGTATTTGATGCCGCAGACAACAGGTATATCGAAAAAATAATGGACGAGCATCCGGAAAAAATGGACGGCTTCAAGGACTTCACCGTGTATACAAACACCTGCAGTGTCTATGATTTTACCACTATGTCCTTCGCCCAGATGTTCAGCGGAGTTGATTTTGACAACACCCTCACCGGAAGCGAATTCTTCGAGAAAGCATGGCAGGGCCCCAAGGCAAAGGCGTTCTACGGCGGCCTTCATGATATGGGCTACCGTGTCAACGCCTACAACATGAACGGAGGTACTGCCAGTGACTGGAAGGATATATTCGACAACGCAGCCTACAGCGAAAAGGCTGTAAAGATTAAACCAGATATCATCCACCGCAGGAAAATGCGGCAGCATTTCCACAGCCTTGAAATGTACAGAGCTCTCCCCTTTGCGGCAAAGAGACTGGTAGACGATGAAAGGCTCACATTTGAAAACATTGTCATATTTGATTTCGGCTACAAATACTATGAAAATTCCGATTTCCTCGACCATGAAAAACTTGAACAGGCTGACAATGACGATAACTACTTTATAATCCAGCATACCGAAGGTACCCATTATCCCTGCGACACATACGCTGAAATGGATACCTGCTTCGAGATAACACGCTCTTATATGGAACAGCTTAAGGATATGGGCGTATACGACGACTCCGTTATCATAGTGACCTCCGACCATGGAGAACATTCCTCCGGAGAAACAGGCGCTACTCCCATATTTATGATAAAAGAGGCCAACACCACACATGACAGCTTTGAAGTGAACAACGCTCCCATATACTTCACAGACCTGCTCTCCACCTTTGCGATAAACGCAGGTTTCGACAAGGAGACTGCTGAAAAGGAGTTCGGCTCTTCCATATACGACTTTGACGAAAACAGCGTCCGTGAGCGCACATGGTACGACCGCACAGAGGATCCGGATTATCCCAAGACCAAAATTTACGGCAA
>LVAK01000116.1 GCA_001604035.1 Clostridiales bacterium Firm_05 | reverse complement strand
GAGCGGAATGGTATTCTTTGTCTGTATACACCATGACATGACCGTCGTGAAGCTCATTACAGAATGCTGTCACGGCATCAGCAAATCCGGCAGGATCTTTTTCACGCTCTGCCTTTTCCACCATAGGCATATATTTTTCTTCAAGTTCGGAGAAATCTATGCCCTTCCACTCTTTGAGCACATAGCTCCTGTCCATTTCTTCCACTAATGCATGGAAGGAATCAGTGTAGCTTTTGCGGGAGAAATTGTGCATACTGACCGAGGAAAGACAGAAATGGACAGCAAAGATAACAGAAAACACTCCTGTCAGCGGAGCAAATATCCTGTAGCCTTTTTCCTGCTCCGCACACAGCATCGGTATGAATGCAAGCAGCGCAATAAGATACATGGGCGTGTAATTGGCCAGAAAGTCAGAGGCTCCGGCAACGTATATCAGGTAGTGTATAAATGTTATCAGGAACGGTATTACGCAGAGCTCCTTCCAGCGCTTCATCTTATCTGTATAGTCACGCCAGCGGTGGTGCAGTATGGCAAGTATGAGTATTGTCAGCAGCAGCACTCCGCACCATATCATATGTATCTTGTTTGGCTTGGCAAGCATAAAGCGAAGAGTGCCGAAAAAAGTATCCATATATTCCCTCCGCTATTCTCGGATATGATCTGTTTCTATAATTGGATTATACAACATATATGCCTGTATGTCAACTTGTGTCAGCTCATAAAAACAGCAGGATAAAACCTGTTTATCCTGCTGTTTTACGTGTATTATGCCGCCGTTATGGATGCATATCTCTCCGAGGAGAGTATTCTGTCCATTATTGTCTCAGGCGAACATTCGCCGCCTATGACCATATCGAATATCGCAGGTGAATAGCCTGATACCAGTGCTGCACCTGTTTCGGAACGATTAACAGGCACTGCATCGCAGCGTGCGTTTACGTTCCAGAATATGATCTCGGGCAGGATGTAGCCGTGATTATGATACAGCTTTCTCATGGCACGGAACAGTACATCGTTGTTTCCACCCACGATACAGCGGTCGAACTGCATATCGGAGATTATGTATATCTTCGCAGGCATATCGCTTGCGGATACATTGTTCCTCAATGCTGTCTTCAGTATCAGTGTGAATACCGCCTCCAGGTTGGTGTTGGCTATCTCGTTGAAGGTTCGGCAGTATCTCACCTTTTCAACGATATTGCTGCCCTTTATCTCAACCAGTCGTGGTGTTTCCGAGAAGGTGATGAAGTGGCCGGCAAATCCGCCTGTGTTGTGCTCGGCAAAGTATATTCCCAGCGACAGCGCCGCATCTATAGGACGTATACCTCCGCAGCCGCAGGTCATTGAGCCTGAACCGTCGATAACTGCTATGGCATTTTCATGCTTTGAAGCTGTCAGGTCAGGCATTGACTTCCATGCTGCATCCAGGGACATTACCTCCTCAGGGGAGATATTGCCTGCCATAGCCGCACGTACTATATCATATGGGAACAGCCTGTCAGCGTTCATATGTGTCTCGCCGCTGTTTACCATGTTCAGGAATTCAGTGTAGCGCTCACCGTCGTTGCGGATAAACGCTCTTCTGTACTTGAACATTGCACATGAGGGCTGAGCCTCGTATCTGAAGGTGTAGTCACGCTCACGGAGACGGTTCTCTATGATGTCGGTATATCTGCGGAGCATGGAAAGAGTCTTTCTGTAAGCACGCTCGCTCATCCCCAGCTTTGCGGCGATATGTCTGCCAATATTCCTTGTCTCCTTTGAGGAGGTGTTGACGGAGGGCAGCCACTTTGCAAGCAGGGATGCAGGGCGGTTTGCGTTCATTGCTGCCATATCAGTGTTGAGTTGTTCTCTTATCACTGTTATCGCTGCATTTTCAAGGGAAGTTCCTATCAGCACGCAGAGGTCGTCGAAACGGCCGTATTCTGCGAACATAGGGATGTTCTTCTCCACAGCACGAGGTGCTGTCTTTACAAGCGCAGATACTGCACAGCGGAAGAAACGTCTCTCACCCAGTCCGCCTCTTGCATCACGGGCGAAGAAGATTATCTTCATTGTCTTGTCGGGATCCTCAGCGTAGGCTCTTGTTACAGCGGTCTCTATTTCCTGGGCTGTGGAATTTCTCATAGCGCCGGCCTTGAAGAACATATCAAGGCAGAAGGAGCCTGATGAACGGAAAGCAGTAC
>LVAK01000115.1 GCA_001604035.1 Clostridiales bacterium Firm_05 | reverse complement strand
TCATCCCACGGAACATATTTATCCTCATCAGGATCAAATCTGAAATAGATGTACTTATTATCCTCGCCGATTGATCTAAAGTCAACAGGTATACAGAAGTCGTTATAGCCGTCAGAGTCATAATCGCTCTCATAGATGAGTTCCTCGGAAGTGAGCAACGACGTGCTTGATCTATTCTCCCCAGTATACCTGTTCCATTTTTCGGTAAGTTCATAAAGTCCGATATCAGGTATGTTCTGAATTATCTTATCATCTCTGAAAACATCTATAGAATCATCGTTCACCCGGAAATATACCGGCATATCATCAGTTTTTACCAGAGTGTCTGCGTTAAAATACTCCCTGCTGCTCAGTTTTTTCTCACCGCCGATATATACATAGTGATCCTTGTAATAGTAATCACGGGAATAGCTTTCATCTTCTCTTACAAGAACAGGCTCTTTGTTCTCCCATTTATAATACCTGGTGCTCCCTTTACGGCTATCATATACAAATACGCTAAACATCTGCTCGCCGCTGTCATCAAGGTCAGCGAGCTGTGATCCTGTGACCTCATTCATCACATCCCAGCTCTCAAAGCCGCTTTTCCCCAGATTCAGGTGATAGTACTCCCCTGAAAACTCATTTGCTGGTATATAGACCTCATCATAGCCGTCAAAGTCGAAGTCCTCAGCTACAGGCGCCGGTGTTGAAGCGTCATGCTCGGCAGGTATGACCTTGCTCAGGTAATAGTCCTTTTGCAGGCTCATCCCCACTGAAACACCCTTGTCAGTCCAATAGACAACAGCCCGGCCGATATCGGTTTCTTCTGGCCCCGGGAGTTCAGTTTCTGAGGCAGCAGTGGCTTTTTCCGTGACCGTAGCAGTTGTTGCTGCCGCAGTCTCCGCAGCAGTCTCAATTTCAATTGCTGCGCTGTTACCTGAACTGCTGCTTCTGTCTGCACAGCCTGTCAGCAAAAGGCCGCATAATATAATCGGCAAAGCACGTTTCATGGCATCAGCTCCTTTTTTTAAAAAAGGGCGGAGATAAGTCCGCCCTTCTCAAATCACTTATTGTCCTTGTTCTTGCAGCACTTCTTGTACTTCTTACCGCTTCCGCACGGACAAGGATCGTTATCGCCGATCTTCTTTGCCTTAACAGTTTCGGAGAAGCTTCCGTCGCCTGCACCGGCATTAGGAGCATCAGGCTTAGCAACCTGCTCACGCTCAGGAAGAGCATCCTTGCGTACTTTTACTGTAAGGAGCATACGGACTGTATCCTCACGGATAGAATCAACCATAGCATCGAACATCTCGAAGCCTTCGTAACGGTATTCGATAACAGGGTTCTTCTGGCCGTAGGAACGGAGACCGATACCCTTCTTGAGCTCTTCCATATCATCAATATGAGCCATCCACTTTGTATCAACTACCTTCAGCAGGATAACACGCTCGAGCTCACGCATGATCTCAGAACCGTACTCTTCTTCCTTCTCCTGATAGATCTCTCCAGCCTTCTCCTTGAGAGCGTTTCTGATATCCTCCTTTGTGACATCATCCAGCTCGTCCTCGTCGAAGTTAAGATCCTCCTCATTGATGAGCCAACCGAGGAAATAATCCTTGAGACCTACAAGGTTCCAGTTATCCTTCTCATCATCGTCAATGAGATAGAGATCAACTGTAGAATCGATGAGATCCTCCATCATCTTGAGTATGCTCTCGTGGAGATCCTCTCCGTCAAGCACCTGTGAACGCTGCTTGTAGATGATCTCTCTCTGTGTATTCATAACGTCGTCGTAGTTGAGGACGTTCTTTCTTATGCTGAAGTTCTGGCCTTCTACCTTCTTCTGTGAAGACTCGATTATCCTTGTAAGGAGCTTGCTCTCGATAGGCATACCCTCGTCAACACGGAGAGTCCTCATCATATTCTCAAGACGGTCGCCGGCAAAGATACGCATAAGATCATCCTCAACTGAGAGGAAGAAGCAGCTTTCGCCCTCGTCGCCCTGACGTCCTGAACGTCCACGGAGCTGGTTGTCGATACGTCTTGATTCATGACGCTCTGTACCGAGGATATAGAGACCGCCGGCCTCCTTGACCTTTACAGCCTTTTCCTTTACCTCTGCATTGTACTTGTCATAGAGCTCACGATAGAGCTTTCTTGCATCGAGTATCTCCTGATTGTCGGTATCAGCAAAGCCGATAGCCTCAGTAATGATCTCCTCAGGGATCTCACGCTTTCTCATTTCAGCTCTTGCAAGGAACTCAGCGTTACCGCCCAGCATGATATCGGTACCACGTCCGGCCATGTTAGTAGCGATAGTAACAGCGCCGTACTTACCGGCCTGAGCAACGATCTCGGCTTCCTTTGCGTGATGCTTAGCGTTGAGCACCTCATGCTTTACGCCCTTGCGCTTCAGCATTGCAGAGAGGAGCTCTGACTTCTCGATAGATACTGTACCAACGAGGATAGGCTGACCTTTCTCATGGCACTCGATTATCTTGTCTATGATAGCAGAATACTTACCCTTTTCGCTGCTGTAGACCTGATCGTTATGATCGATACGGATAACAGGCTTGTTGGTAGGTATAGAGATAACATCAAGTTTATAGATCTCCTTGAACTCTCCCTCTTCTGTCATAGCAGTACCGGTCATACCGGAGAGCTTTGTGTAGAGACGGAAGAAGTTCTGGAAAGTAATGGTAGCAAGAGTCTTTGACTCGCTCTTGATCTTAACGCCTTCCTTAGCCTCGATAGCCTGATGGAGACCGTCGTTGAAACGGCGTCCCATCATAAGACGGCCGGTGAACTCGTCAACGATGATTACCTCATCGTCCTTTACAACGTAGTCTACCTCATTCTTCATACAGCCGTTAGCCTTGATAGCCTGATTGATGTGGTGGAGAAGAGTCATATTCTCGGAATCCATGAGGTTCTCGATATTGAATGCCTTCTCAGCCTTCTTAACACCACGCTGTGTGATAGTAGCAGTCTTTGCCTTTTCATCGATGATGTAATCAGCAGTTTCATTTATAGAATCCTGATCCACCTTGTCGTCCATTTCAACGACAGTAGTGGAAGTAAGTGTCTTTGCGAAGCGGTCAACGATAGAGTAGAGCTCTGTGGACTTGTCACCACGTCCGGATATGATAAGAGGAGTACGTGCCTCATCGATAAGGATAGAGTCCACCTCATCCACGATAGCGAAGTTTGGAGCACGCTGTACTCTTTCTTCCTTGTGAGTCACCATGTTGTCACGGAGGTAATCGAAGCCCAGCTCGTTATTTGTAGCATATGTAACATCGCAGTTGTAAGCTTCTCTTCTCTCATCGTTGGTAAGTCCGTGGAGGATACAGCCGACTGTAAGTCCCAGCCA
>LVAK01000114.1 GCA_001604035.1 Clostridiales bacterium Firm_05 | reverse complement strand
GATGAGGAGATGCAGAAGATATCACAGATATATATCGTTGCCTGCGGCTCCGCTTATCACGTTGGCATGGCTGTACAGTATGTCATCGAGGATCTTACAACTATACCTGTAAGAGTTGAGCTCGCTTCTGAGTTCCGCTACAGGAAGATGACTCTTGTTAAGGACAGCCTCGTTATCATCATCAGCCAGTCCGGTGAGACCGCCGACAGTCTTGCTGCTCTCAGAGAGGCTAAGGATAAGGGTATCAAGACTCTTGGTATCGTTAATGTTGTGGGTTCGTCTATCGCCCGTGAAGCTGATAATGTGTTCTATACTCTCGCCGGCCCTGAGATCTCTGTTGCTACAACTAAGGCCTACAGCACTCAGCTTATCGCAGGCTACCTCCTTGCTATGCAGTTTGCAGTCGCAAGAGGAGAAATGTCAGATGAGAAGTGCTCAGAACTCCTTAAGGAGCTCTATACTATCCCGGATAAGATAGAGAAGATACTCGAAGATAAGGAGCGTATACAGTGGTTCGCTAACAAGCTTGCAGGCGCTAAGGACGCTTTCTTCATAGGCCGTGGCATCGACTACGCTATCAGCCTTGAGGGCAGCCTTAAGATGAAGGAGATTAGCTATATCCACTCCGAAGCCTACGCTGCCGGAGAACTCAAGCACGGCCCTATCAGCCTTATTGAAGACGGTATCCTCGTTATAAGTGTCCTCACTCAGCAGGATCTCTACGAAAAAACTGTAAGCAATATGGTCGAAGTAAAGAGCCGTGGAGCTTCCCTTATGGGACTGACTACCTACGGCAATTACAGCATGGAGGATACCGCCGACTTTACTGTATATATCCCCCAGACTGATTCTCACTTCGCAGGAAGTCTTGCCGTTATCCCGCTTCAGCTCCTGGGATATTACGTTTCTGTAGCTAAGGGCTATGATGTTGATAAGCCGAGAAATCTTGCTAAGAGCGTTACTGTTGAATAAAAATATGAGCGGCTTGACGGCCGCTCATTTTAATGATCGGAGGTATTTTTATGAACGAAGAAAAAAGGTCTGTCACTGAACTTGGAGATCCTTCAAGACCGCATGGCGAAGCAGGAAAGGAAATGCTCAGCGGTATGAACGAAAGGCATACCCCTGTTACTGAATGGGCTCTGTCATTTTTTGAGCTGTCACCTGATGACTGTGTACTTGATATTGGCTGCGGCGGCGGAGAAACTCTCAGAAAGCTTGCAGAAATGCTTCCGGAGGGAAAATTTACAGGACTGGATCATTCAGAATTGTCAGTCAGCATGAGCATTGAGCGCAATAAAAGCTCAATAGATGCGGAAAGAATGGAAATAATCCTCGGCTCTGTGAACGCTCTTCCGTTTCCGGACAACTCTTTCATCAGGATAATCACTGTGGAAAGCTTTTATTTCTGGCCTGATCCGGCGGAAGATCTGAAGGAAGTATGCCGTGTACTCGCTCCGGACGGTCAGTTCCTTATTGTTGCGGATATCCACGGCGGAGCTGAACTCAGCGATGAGGATCTGGCCAATATACGCAAATACGGCCTTTTCAATCCTACACCCGAAGAGTTTGAAACACTGTTGATAAACGCAGGCTTCTCCAAGGTCATCATTCATACAAGACCGGATAAGACCTGGATATGCGCTGAGGCAAGAAAATAAGACTATATACTTTTCCATGCGTATCGGCTTACCTCTGGCACTTCTCCTACAATAATGCTCTCCGCAATGAGGTACTCAAAGCTGACTTCCGTCACAAAGCTGTACATAGGCATTGATGAACTTATCTCAACGTTTATCACTGCCGTAATGCTGTGACTTGTCTGGTTGATGCCTGCACTCTCAAATGTACTTTTAAGGCTTACTTCCGCCTCGCCTGCCGGACATAGCTTAACTTTGAGTCTGGGACCTTTTCCGGCAAAAAGATACTTTCCGGTGAGCGTTCCCACAGGTATCTCCATCGTCCCTTCCATAGCTTCTTTCAGATCATGATTAACTCTCAGCGCAAGCTCCGATTGAGCCTTGTTTATATTATAGGGCACAGCTTCTACTGATACGACTCTTCCGGCCTCATCATGCATGACCGCCGAAAAATCACTGTATGTATATCTTGTCTCATCAAGAAATTCCGATACAACAGAGGAAATTATCTCATTTGACGACCTCTTTGCATATTTTTCAGCCTGCATTTCCGCTACAGGTCCGATGGCCTTTTCAGCTTTATGCCATAAAACTGCTCCTGTAACAAATAGAATCATGATAACTCCTGCGCCAGCCTTTATACGGATGCAGGAGTTCCTTTTATGCCGCCTTCTCAACTCTCCGCCCCCTGTCCGGTCTGTATCTATCCGCTTCTATCCATTATATTCAGAAAAACAGTAAAATGTACCTAAAACAAAATACCTCCGGATAAACCGGAGGTATTATATATTAATCAGCCAAAGTATCTCTTGAGAAGTCCCTCAAATGCCTTACCGTGGCGTGCCTCATCTTTTGCCATTTCATGAACTGTGTCATGGATAGCGTCAAGATTGAGCTCCTTTGCCCTCTTAGCAAGCTTGAGTTTGCCCTCTGTAGCACCGTGCTCTGCCATAACTCTCTTTTCAAGATTCTCCTTTGTTGATGAGGATACGACCTCTCCGAGGAGCTCAGCAAACTTTGCTGCGTGCTCTGCTTCTTCAAATGCTGCCTTCTCCCAGTATGCGCCGATCTCAGGATAGCCTTCTCTATATGCAACTCTTGCCATTGCAAGGTACATACCTACTTCACTACACTCTCCGTTGAAATTTGAACGAAGTCCTTCAACTATCTCCTGATCTGAAACTGCCTTTGCAATTCCTACCTCATGCTCACAGGCAAATACAAGCTTTTCGCCCTCTTCCTTCTTGATAAACTTTGAACCGGGCACTCCGCACTGAGGACATTTCTCAGGCGGCTCGTTTCCTTCGTGAACGTATCCGCATACAGGACATACATACTTTGCCATAACTTTATACCTCCGTTAAATAAAATAAAATGCCAGCAGCTCAGGTATTTCCTGCGCTGCCGCAGCATTATACACTATGCTTTACTCTGTCGTGTTCTTCGGCTCTTTTTCCGTTGTTGAACCTGTCAAGAGTTCCTACAAGATATCCGGTTATCCTCCTTATCCTGTCAAAGGGGATATCGGCAAAATCATATCTGAGGTCAACGTATTCGCCGTCGAGAGTGACAGTCATTGCAGCGATCTCTTTATCCTTGTACTTCTTTCTGCCATAGTCGATGTATGCGTCGATCTCTTCCTGTGGAATTTCTCCGCCGATCACATTTACCTTCATTTACGATCTACCTCCTGTGGATTATTATTTAGACTTGACTTTCGTCTGAATATATTGTATCATAAAAGCATGAAAAAATCTGTTGCTTTTGCAACATCGGAGGAAATTTTTATGTTACCAGAAGATAACATCTTATTCAAAGGCATCGATTCCGATGACTGCCGCAGGATGATATCCTGTTTCAATGCCGATATACGCCGCTATAAAGCCGGAAGCTCTATCGCAGGATACGATGACTACAGCGATAAGATCGGCATTGTTCTCAGCGGCAGAGCCGTTATGGTCAGATACGACATCAACGGTGTCAGGACTATCATAGAAACTCTTGAGGAGCAAAGCGTTTTTGGTGCTTTCTTTACCTTCAATGTATCAAGAAGATCAAATATGGAGATCATCAGCGAAACTGACTGCGAGATCATGTTCGTGCGCCGCTCAGAGCTGACAAAGCGCTGCGAGAACGCCTGTCAGTGTCACTCAAAAGTCGTCGAAAACCTCCTGGCACTTATGTCTGAAAAGACGATCACTCTCAGCGAAAGGATCGAAGTGCTGAGTCAGCGCTCTATCAGTGACAAGCTCATAAGCTGCCTTGAAATAATCGCAGATAAGACTCCTGATGGAAAAACACCGCAGATCCCCTTCTCAACGACTGCATTGTCTGACTACCTTTGCGTCAACAGAAGCGCCCTCCAGCGTGAGATATCCAAGCTGAAAAAAGAAGGCGTCCTGACTATTTCCAAGCGCAAATTCAGACTGCTTAAGAATAAGGACTAATCTTTAATATAAAATGAGAGTGTAAATGATCGTATCATCCGCACTCTCGTTATTATTTAATGATAATTATGACTCTCTTTGAGCACCATATCCTTCACCTTCATAAGTGAGGTAGTGGTGCTTCTTTCATTTTCCGAAAGTTTCATTGTGATAAACTTTATCGTTTCTTCGTAATCAGGTATCATAATATGCTCAAGAGCATTTACACGGCGGCGTGTCTTTTCGATCTCGTCCGCCATGAGCTGACAGGCTTTCTCTACCTCGGCAAGCCTTATCATCTTAGGAAAAACATCACTCAGCGCATTCACTGCACCATCAAGATCAATGGAAGTAAACGCCATACCATAAGAGTATATATCGCTGCTGTCGCTGGTGCGGTACTTGGTATTAAATACCGGTATCTCAACACTCATTACATTCTTCTCGCTGACATCCAGCTCGACCTCCTGCTTCGGAAGCATAAGTGCAGTCTCCAGCACCTCTCTCTGCATTACAGAACCGGCTACAGCCATATATCTGTTTGCTTCGGATATGCCTGCCTCGACCTCGCTGCGAAGCTGACGGTTCTCCCTTATCATTATCATGAACTGCCGCATGAGCTCGTCACGCTTATCCTTCAGCAGCTTGTGTCCACGCCTTGCCGATACCAGCTTCTTTTTCAGCTTCGTAAGCTCCATTCTGGTGGGATTAACATTCAATCTTGCCATTAAAGCTCACCTCAGTCCTGTGTATCGTAGTATTTTACAAGGTATTCCTCTCTGATACGTCTGAGCTCACTCCTCGGAAGCAGATGCAGAAGCTCCCAGCCTATGGAAAGTGTGTCCTCGATAGTTCTGTTGTTCTCAAAGCCCTGAGATACGTATCTGCGCTCGAATTCATCGGCAAACTTTGCGTATATCAGATCTGTGGGAGTAAGGGCTGCCTCACCAAGTACGACCATGAGCTCCTTTGCGTCCTTTCCTCTTGCATATGCAGAGAAGAGCTGGTTCATGGTATCGGAGTGGTCTGCTCTTGTTTTGCCCTCACCTATACCCTTATCCTTAAGTCTCGAAAGTGAAGGAAGAACGTCTACAGGGGGATTTATTCCCTTTCGGTACAGCTCACGGGACAGGATTATCTGTCCCTCGGTGATATATCCGGTAAGGTCAGGGATAGGATGTGTCTTGTCATCCTCCGGCATGGTGAGAATAGGTATCATGGTGATACTTCCATCTTTGCCGTCCTGTCTGCCTGCACGCTCATATATTGTTGCAAGGTCGGTATACATATATCCGGGGTATCCTCTTCTTCCCGGTACTTCCTTACGGGCAGCCGATACCTCACGGAGAGCGTCGGCATAGTTTGTGATATCTGTGAGTATTACAAGTACGTGCATACCCTTCTCAAAGGCAAGATACTCCGCAGCAGTAAGTGCCATTTTAGGTGTTGCAAGCCGCTCGATAGCTGAGTCGTTGGCAAGGTTTATGAAGAGCACTGTCCTGTCAAGAGCGCCTGTGCTCCTGAAGCTCTGTACAAAGTACTCGGATTCTTCAAAGGTTATTCCCATTGCAGCAAATACAACGGCAAACTGCTCATCCTTTCCTCTAACACGAGCCTGACGGGCTATCTGTGCGGCAAACTGTGCGTGAGGAAGTCCGCTGGCTGAGAATATCGGCAGCTTCTGTCCTCTTACGAGTGTATTCAGTCCGTCAATGGCAGATACGCCTGTCTGTATGAATTCCTGGGGATATTTTCTTGCAACCGGATTCATAGGAAGTCCGTTGACATCCATTCTCATCTCAGGTATTATCTCAGGGCCGTCATCGATGGGACGTCCCATTCCGTCAAATACACGGCCAAGCATATCCTCAGATACTCCCAGCTCCATCTGGTGACCTGAAAATACGACACTGCTGTCCTTAAGATTGATACCGGCTGCATTTTCAAAAAGCTGTACAAGTGCATTGCTGCCGTCTATCTCAAGCACACGGCATCTTCTCTTTTCACCGTTGGACAGTCTTATCTCCGCCAGCTCTCCATAGCTGACATTTTCTACGTCCTTTACAAGAAGCAGAGGTCCTGCTGCCTCTTCGATAGTTCTGTATTCTCTTGGCATCAGTCTTCCTCCAGTCTGAGAAGCTCATCAAGCTCTGTGGATATCTCAAGTGAGAGCTTGCTGTATTCTTCGTCTGTTTTATCCTCTTCGATATATTTGAATCGACCTATCTTTTCACGTACAGGCAGTCCGGCTACAGCTTCTATGTCTGCGCCCTTTTTCAATGCTTCCAGCGCCTCGTCATTGAAGTTCAGTATCAGCATCATCATGTAAAGCTGCTTCTTCATGCTCGTGTATGTGTCGATCTCATGGAAGGCAAGCTGATGCAGGAAGTCCTCACGGATAGAACGGGCTGTCTCCATTTTAAGTCTGTCTCCGTCAGAAAGCGCATCCATACCTATCAGCTTTACGATCTCCTTGAGCTCGGATTCGTCATGGAGTATCTCCATGAATCTTGCCCTGTACTTCATCCAGTCAGCAGATACGTTGTTCTTGTACCAGTCTGCAAGTGAATCAGCATACAGCGAATAGCTGGTGAGCCAGTTTATCGCCGGGAAGTGTCTCTGGTAGGCAAGATTGGAGTCAAGTCCCCAGAACACCTTCACTATACGCAGTGTGGCCTGTGATACAGGCTCGGAGATATCTCCTCCGGGAGGTGATACTGCTCCGATAACAGACAGAGCACCTTCCCTGCCCTCTGTACCGTTTGAGATAACTCGTCCTGCTCTCTCATAGAACTGTGCAAGACGGCTTCCAAGGTATGCAGGATATCCTTCATCACCGGGCATTTCTTCAAGTCGGCCTGACATCTCACGAAGTGCCTCTGCCCAACGTGAGGTCGAATCAGCCATGAGAGCTACTGAATAGCCCATGTCACGGTAGTATTCCGCAATAGTTATACCTGTATAGACTGATGCCTCACGGGCTGCAACAGGCATATCAGATGTGTTGGCGATAAGAACTGTTCTCTCCATAAGGGATTTTCCGGTATGAGGATCTATAAGCTCCGGAAATTCATTAAGAACGTCCGTCATCTCGTTTCCACGCTCTCCGCAGCCGATATATACGATGATATCCGCTGCTGCCCACTTGGCAAGCTGATGCTGAGTTACAGTCTTTCCGCTTCCGAACGGTCCGGGGATCGCTGCTACACCGCCCTTAGCTATGGGGAAAAGGCAGTCTACAACTCTCTGTCCTGTAACAAGAGGCATATTAGGTGAAAGCTTCTTCTTATACGGACGGCCTCTTCTTACAGGCCACTTCTGTATCAGTGTCAGTTCCTTATCGCCCTTGCCTGTATCAATAACGCATACCACGTCATCTGCATGGAAATCGCCTACGTATATCTTCTTTACTGTTCCTTCAACGCCGTTGGGCACCATTATCTTGTGGAGAACTATATCAGTCTCCGGAACTGTTCCGATAATGTCTCCGCCAATGACCTTGTCGCCGACTTTTACTGTAGGCGTGAACTTCCAAAGGGGATCTCTCTTCAGTGAAGGAACTTCTACGCCTCGCTGAAGATTATTTCCGCATACCTTACGGATATCGTCCAGAGGGCGCTGTATTCCGTCGAAGATACTTCCGATAAGTCCCGGGCCCAGCTCAACGCTCATGGGCTCGCCGGTAGATTCTACCGCCTCACCTGTTCCGAGACCTGATGTCTCCTCGTATACCTGTATGGACGCACGGTCACCGTGCATCTCGATTATCTCGCCTATCAGTCTCTTGCTGCTGACACGCACAACGTCAAACATATTTGAATCTCTCATTCCCTCTGCTACAACAAGAGGTCCTGAGATCTTTACAACTGTTCCTATGCTGCTCATTTAAGTTTATCCGCCTCTTTCCTACTTTAGTATATCTGAACCTACAGCCTTTTCTACCGCCTCATGTACTCCCCGCATACCGTCTCCGGTATTGCCTTCTATGGCTGGGATGAGCACTATTGCCGGAAGCTGGCTGCTCCTGTATTTGTTTATCGTATCACTGACAAGAGCGGCTGCCGGTTCTGTAATGTATATAACTGCAAAATCACTTGCCGCAAGCTTTGCTATAAGTCCTTTCACCTTATCCGGTTCAGTCTCACGAAAAACGGTGAGGCCTAATGCCGCAAAGCCGGATACACTTGCTGTATCGCCTATGACTGCTGCCTTATACATATAGCTTCCTCATCCTTTCCGTGATAGTATCATTATCCGCACCGGATTCCTTGCATACGGTCAGTATCCTGATATCCTTTATCTCAGCTTCCTTTGCTATAAAGTATGCTGCCAGAGGCTCAGGACCAAATGCCCGCATTCTTGCTGTTTCGGCAAGCTCAACTATGATATCATCGCACCATTTCTCAAACTTTGCAGGGGATTCCTTAAGAAGCGCCGCCGCCTCGCTGTAGCCTGAATTTTCAAGGACAGCAAACAAAGCTTCAGTTCCCTCCGCAGCTGCTCTTGCAAGGTCTCCCTTTTCAAGCTCCTTTGTACCGCAAAGCGCCTTCTCAATAAAGGGATACTGCTTCTTAAGTAGACTGCACCTGTAGGCGGTCTTGATATCTGCCGCCGCTGCTGTAAGCTCTGCATATCTCTGCATGAACTCTCCGCCGGACTTTGCCGCATCCTCCTGCATTGCCTCAAGACAGGAGCGGTCTATGAGAGTGTCCGACAACTGTCCGTCAAGCGTTTCCGTAACAAGATCGTATGCCTCCTCGGCAGTCTGCCTCATATGCTCCGGAAGAAGCTCATACTCCTTCTTTCTGATAGCCTCGGTCAGTATTTCAAGGCTCACATTTGAAGGCTCTATGTAGTAGATCTTCGGATCACGATTGTGGATCATCGCCTTTATTACCGCTTTCAGATTATGAAAATCATTCCTGTAGAGCAGTATTTTCAGCTCTTCACAATCCGGCGCATAATTCCTTATCAGCTCCCAGACATCCTTCAGAGTAGACTGTGGAGTGTCTGTATTCTTCTTTGACGCAAGCAGTGCGTTCATCTCCGCCTTTGATCTTGATGCAATGAGCTGATCGATATCGTTTCTGCTGAGAAGACTGCTTTCCATTGCTCTCAATGCTGCAACAGCCTTTGCATATTTTATCCCGCTCATGCTTTCACCTGCCCGAACAGCTCTTTTGCAGCGATGTCCCTTACTCCCTCTGTTTCAGCCTCGATTATTGCACGGAAGCTGCAATTTTC
>LVAK01000113.1 GCA_001604035.1 Clostridiales bacterium Firm_05 | reverse complement strand
TTTTGAAAGTGATCTTCATATCATATTCCTCTGTAGTAAAGTCCACGGGTGATCTTTTCGGATGTTCTGCTGCCTGAAAGAGCAGCTTTTGTTTGCTGTTCATCTTCATCCGTGAGGATATACAGCAGGAAATCAGGAGCAGTAATCTCACTGAGCCTGTCCTGCATGAAGAGCACATCCGGGTTCAATATTTCCACATATTCCTTTGAGCACTGTACCGGCAGCGCTCTTCCGGTGCGGTCGGTAAGCTGTTTTCTGCATTTTTCACAGCCGACTTCGTTCTTTATGGGACAATTTCTCGTCAGCATAAGAGGAAGCCTTCCGTAAACGACCGCTCCCACTGGAACAGGCGAATGCAGCTTATTAAGATGCGAAAGATCCAGTTCAAAGGAACATACTAAATCTTCAAGTCCGATCTCTGCCAGTCTTTCTGCACTGAATGAATTGGTCATATTAAGTGTGAAGCTGCCATGAAGCTTAAAGCCCAGCTCTCTGCCTGCTGCGATGCAGTCAGGAGTGTGACAAAAGAGCCGTGTGTATCCTGCTGAACGAAGTTCGCTCAGGCGTGAAAAAAGCTTCTCCTCGTCTGTTATGAATCGGGGAGGAGAAATGATGATACTGTCTTTATCCTTGATGACTGTGGTATCTTTTGTCAGAAGCTCCATTGGAGCTATTATCATATCTGCTGTGCCTGCGGCAGCATTGAGCTGTCCGGCGGTACGGCACATAACACGTACCTGAGGCTTTTTTGCTGATGCGGCATAGCGTGGGATTTCCGGCTTCCAGTCGGAAATGCTGTACACAGGGGTGTTTTTATTTGTTACAGCAGCAGTCATTTTCTCGCAGAGCTGTCTCCGGAGTTCATTGAGCTTTCCGGTGGGAACTATCAATCCGTCATCGATATCTGCTTCCATACCGCAGAATGTGAATACAGTATCGCCAAGCTTGGAGAGCTGTTTCTCAAGGGAAGCTGCATCAGTAGGTCTGTTCAGAGCCTTTTCCGGTATATCGCCTGTGACGGATACCGTTATCCCGTCTGCACAGGCGCTTATCTCTACAGGAGAATCTGCGCTTATATGAGCCTTGAAGCTTATCTCATAGGCCTTGCGCTCAAAGCGGTAAAGCTCATGTATCTTAGGGATAAGTTCACGGGCAGCCGTTACGTCTTCCTTTTCACGGACGCCGAACATATCCTGTCTTTTTCCTGTGAAGTATCCGTCGGTGAAGCCACTTCTTGAAAAAATGCCTTTGAGCAGAGACATATCCGGAGCTTGTCCGTTCAGGGCACTTTTCAGCTCATGTACGGCGGAAGCAACATATTCCGGGCGCTTCATGCGGCCTTCTATCTTGAATGAGTCGACACCCATCTCCTCAAGCTCACGTGCCTGTGGGAGAAGTGAGAGATCCTTGAGGGAAAGAGCAGCAGCATTCTTGTTCCCTGATGCTGAAAACGGCAGGCGACAGGCCTGTCCGCAGCAGCCACGGTTGGCTGAGCGTGAGCCCATAATTGCCGACATATAGCATTGTCCCGATACGGACATACAAAGCGCACCGTGGACGAATAGCTCCGTTTCGATATCCTCGGCGCATATCTTCTCAATAGTCTGCCTGTCAAGCTCTCTTGCAGGAACTACTCTTGCGTATCCAAGGCTGCTGAGGAGTTTTGCTCCGGCAGCAGTATGTACCGACATCTGCGTTGAAGCGTGAAGTACAGCATCAGGCACACAGCGGCGGATGATCTCCGCACAGCCCCAGTCCTGAACTATAAATGCATCCACACCGGCAGATGCGGCGTCTTTGATATACTCGCAGAAGTCGGGAGCCTCATCATCGGATATCACCGTATTTACAGCAAGATCCAGTTTAGCGCCGTATCTGTGGCACAGTCCGGCAGCCTCACGCAGTTCTTCCATGCTGAAATTTGCCGCACTGCTTCTGGCGGAATACTTCTTTCCGCCCACATAGACGGCATCAGCGCCTGCTCTCAGAGCTGCCGCCAGAGTCTCCATGCTCCCGGCAGGAGCCAGGACTTCGGCTGATCTCATTATATTGTCTCGCTGAGCTGCTTCAGCTTGACCATATTTTCAAGCTGTACGATCTTTGACTTCAGTACATCGATCTCTTTTTGTGCAGCATCACGCTCAATGCGTGTCCTTCCGGCTTCGTCAACGTACTCCTTGGTCTGAGTGCGGATATTATCCAGCTTCTGATTGGCCTTGTTAAGGTCGTCAAGGAGGCTCAGAGCGACCATTATAGAAGCTCCGTAGGGAGAAGAACCGCTTCCGGAATTAACTATTTCATTGATCTTTGTTTCCAGTGCCCTTGCAAGGGCGAAAACATAGTTCGGTGATTCTGAGGTCTTGAGCTTATACTCCTTGCCGCAGATCATAACTTTAACTTCGTTAGCCATTTTGTATCTTTCCTTTCTGAGCGAAATATACTCCACTCTACATTATACTACATTTTATTTGAATATGGAAGAGTTTTTTATAATTAACATATTTATTTTAATCAAGTCTGCTTGTACTGCTTATCAGTAATACCTTTTAAGGCCTACAACTCTGCCAAGTATCTCGACTTCATCGAAGATAAGAGGCTCCATTGTATCATTTTCCGGCTGAAGGCGGTAATGACCTCTTTCCTTGTAGAAGGTCTTTACAGTAGCCTCCTCGTGATCCACCATAGCTACAACGATATCGCCGTTTTCTGCATAATCAGTCTTATGGACAATGACAATATCTCCGTTAAGGATACCGGCATTTATCATACTCTCGCCCCTGATCTTCAGTGCGAACAGCTCAGCAGGATCATAGCCCTCGGCTTCAAAGCCTATATATCCTGTTATATCCTCGATAGCAGTGATAGGCTGACCGGCAGTTACCGTTCCTATTACCGGAACAGATGTAGTTGAGCTGTTGGGCAGGCGGAGTGTACGGTTCAGGTTGTCGGTTTTTTCAAGTAGACCGTCACTGACCAGCATTTCGATATAGCGATGGGCTGTTGAGGTCGAATGGAAGTCCATAGCGTCCATTATCTCCCTGACAGACGGAGAAGTGCCTTCGTTGAGACGGCGTTTGATATAATTGAAAACCTCGATCTTCTTGTCCTTTGTAGACATATTAATCCTCCTCACTAAGCTTTTTCAGTACCATTTTTGCGATCTTGTAAGCGTCGCCGCAGCCGAGGGTTATAACGAGATCGCCATCTTTGGCGTTTTCGCAGATATATTCACAGATCTGGCTGAAATTCTGGTATTTCCTCTCGTCAGTCCACTCGGTAGTTTCATCCTGTGGGAACCAGATACAGCCGGGGATCTTTTCTGCAAGATGTCTTGTGAATATGCCGTAGGTGTTCTTCTCACGGCTGCCCATAATATCAGTGAGGACAGCGTGATCCGGTATCTGGAGCACTCTTGCAAAGTCGTCCAGCAGAAGCTTTGTACGAGAGAATGTGAAGGGCTGGAAGACTGCCCATACGTTATTGAAATTCATCTCCATAGCTGCTCTGAGGGTTGCTTCGAGCTCTGTCGGGTGGTGAGCGTAGTCATCAACAACGGTTATGCCCTTTTCAAAGCCAAGCTTCTCAAATCTGCGTTTTGCTCCACGGAATTCCGAAAGTCCCTTCTGAACTGCGGCAAAGTCAATGCCGAGGAAGTGTGAAACGGCAACAGCAGCCAGTGCGTTGAGCACATTGTGGATGCCTGCCACATGGAGAGTGATCTGGCCAAGCTTTTCACCCTTATACATTGCGTCAAATGTGGTGAGAAGGCCGTTTTCGTGCTTGATATCTGCCGGCCAGAAGTCGCAGGAATCATCCTTGCCAAAGGTGATGATATTTTTATCTATTCCTTCCATAGCCTTCATTGTGTTCTCATCGGAGCCGTTGAGGATAAGCACCTTTGAGGTCATTTCTGCGAATTTGCGGAATGACTTCATTATATTTTCAAGGGTACCGAAATAGTCAAGATGGTCAGCATCGATATTGAGTATAACGGCGATGTCAGGTGAGAGCTTGAGGAAGTGATCCTCAAATTCGCAGGATTCGCATACAAGAGTGTCGCTCTTTCCGGCAATTCCGCTTCCGCCTATACATGGGAGCTTTCCGCCGATGTAAGCAGAGAGGTCAACGCCGGCAGTATAAAGTATCTGAGTTATCATAGATGTTGCCGTTGTTTTGCCGTGAGTACCGGTGACACAGACTGCGTTTTCATACCATGAGGTGACTATACCGAGAAGATCGGCTCTTTCAAGCACAGGTACTCCGCTGGCACGGGCTGCCATAAGCTCCGGATTGTCCTCCATGATCGCAGCAGTGTGGACAATAAGGTCTGCACCCTGTATATTCTCAGCTCTCTGGCCGATAAATACAGGTATACCCATTTTTCTCACAGCTTCAAGAGTTTCAGTCTCGTTGTTGTCCGAGCCGGTGAGGTAATAGCCCTGAGAGTGGAGTATCTGGGCGAGGGGATACATACCCGAACCGCCGATGCCAATGAAGTGGATGTGCTTTTTGCCGTTTAATATGCTGTTTTTCAAAATAATTCACCTTTCGCTTTCAAAAAAGTTTACCCATAGCTTTTTACTATAAGTTATAATTTATTATTGTACGTAAAATATATAATCATATTTTTTTCTTTAAATTTGTAAAAATAGCTTGCATTTTTACAAAATATACGTTATAATAACATTTAGACGCACTGCACGTTTTCTCATTTTAACGTTTTAAGGTGTTTAAGTGATGCATTCCGTTATCTGAAAAGAAAACATACAAGGAGGTAAAACATGGAAATTACAGATGTAAAAATCAGAAAAATAATGACAGACGGCCGTCTCAGAGCTGTAGTATCAGTTACACTGGATGATATGCTGGCTGTTCATGACATCAAGGTCGTACAGGGCGATGAAAGACTGTTTGTGGCCATGCCAAGCAGAAAGGATGAGAACGGAGTGTTCCGTGATATAGTTCATCCGATATCGCCGTCTGCAAGAAAGCTTTTCGAGCAGACTATCCTTGAAGCATATGAAGCTCAGCTCGCTGCAATGGAAGCAGAAGAAGCTGTTGAAGAAACTGCTGAGGAAGCCTGAATATGATCATTACGCTGACCTGCCGCAAGGCAGGTCTTTTTATATCCCGAGGAGCCTTGCGGCCTTTAATATGGCTATCTGAGTTTTTCCGTCCTTTATCTCGTCCTTCATGACCATATCCACAGCTTTTGAGATGGGAAGTGTCACAACGTCGAGAAATTCGTCCTCGTCCAGATCCTGTTTGCGGATCTCAAGTCCTTTTGCAAGGTACATATAAGTTACCTCGGTATTGTAAGCAGGAGTAGGATACATCTCACCAAGGTAGATATATTCACTGCAAACGCAGCCGGTCTCCTCAAGGAGCTCACGGCGGCCGCATTCAGCGTGATCCTCTCCCTTTTCAAGCTTTCCTGCCGGAACTTCAAGGGTGACTCTCCTGAACGGATAACGGTACTGCTTTACCATATAGATTTCGTTATTCTCTGTAACAGGGATAACGCATACGCCTCCGTGGTGGAGGAGCACATCCCTGACGGCAGTGCTGCCGTTTTCCAGCTCAACGATATCGTGGGTTATGGTGAAGATCTTACCCTCAAACTCAACGCTGCTGGATAATGTCTTTTCTTCAAGGTGCATATTTTCCATGGTCAGTCCTTTCCGGTGAGGCTGCGTATATATTCCTGAGAAGCACTCACCTTATGGGTGGAATCGTAATCGTAATAATGTATGTGTCCGCTGCTGCCGTTTTTCTTTCTGAATATGAAGCAGAGCAGCAGATATAAAGCAAGGAGTGTTATACCGGCGGCAGAGATGTATGTTCCCTCTTTAAGACCGGGAGTCCTGTAGCGGAAAACGATATCATTCTTTCCGGCATCAGCCTTTACAGCCATGAAGCCGTAGGAGACCTTTTCAACATCAGCAGCTTCGCCGTTGACTTCTGCCGTCCAGCCATCGCTGTATGGGACGCTGAAGAATACCAGTGATGGCTTATCCAGCTCTATCTCTGACTCAAAACCGTGAGAGTCAAAGCTGAACGACGAAGAAGCGCAGCCCTGCTTTTCCTTGCAGGCATTTATATAGTCGCTCTTTGTAAGCTCCTTGTTCCCGCTGTAATGAGAAATTA
>LVAK01000112.1 GCA_001604035.1 Clostridiales bacterium Firm_05 | reverse complement strand
GTATTTATCTCGTTGATATATATCTTGTCTGTAGCCTTGTCGAGCATGAAGTCGATACGTGTAACGCCGTTGCAGCCAAGATAGCGGAATGCGTCAACAGCGGTCTTTCTTACGAATTCCTCCTGCTCGGGAGTGATCTCTGCGGGGATCTTTCTCTTGAGAGTAGCCATGCCCTTGCTTCCGCCGGACTTTCCGCCGCCTACATACTTATCCTTGTAGCTGAGGATCTCATCCTGCTGTACAGGCTCCTCGCATACGGAAGCCTCTGCGGACTCGCTGTCGCCGACTACGGAGCAGTTTATCTCCTTGAGCTGAACAACAGCAGGCTCAACGAGGATACGGTCTGCGAACTCAAATGCCTCTTCGATCGACTTTATAAGCCCGTCACGGTCGCTTGCCTTGGAGATACCAACGCTTGAACCCAGGTTTATAGGCTTTACGATAACAGGATACGGGAACTTTGCTTCGACCTGCTTTATCATATCATCCATTTTGTCAAGATCGAATGAAGCAAAACGGCAGCAGTCAAGTACAGGGAAGCCTGCGTCCTTGAGGAGTATCTTCATGACGAATTTGTCCATACCTACAGCAGAAGCGAGAACGTCACATCCTACATATGGCAGGTCAAGAGTGTGGAGATAGCCCTGTAAAGCGCCGTCCTCAACGTTTGTACCGTGTACTATCGGGAAGGCAACGTCTATATCAGAGATAAGGTTTGAGCCGAACTTCTTCATCTTCTGGCGTATGAGCTGTACCTTGCCCTCGCTTCTTACGAATACACACTCTGTACACTCCTTGAGGAGAGCGGGGATGTCCTTGAAGCTGTTGATATCGAAGAGCTTTTCTCCGGTATAGAACTCATTGCCCTTTGTCATATATACCGGGATGATGTTGTATTTTTCCTTGTTCATGCTTGCCATTGCCTGAACGGCTGAGATGACTGAAACCTCATGCTCAACGCTCTTTCCGCCGAAAAGTACTGCAAGATTGATCTTCATAATAATTACTCCTTTATTCATTTCGGAATTCAGGATTCCGCATTAATCAATAGTTGTCGGGAAGGTCGTTTTCAAGGAGAACGATCTTCTTCTTTGAGGTCTGGTATGACTGGACCTTTGTCAGCGCTTCGCTGAGAGAATCCGCAACGAATACCTGATCCATATTGTAGCCTGCATCCTTGATACCATTATATATCGGTACAGTCTGATTCTTACCTACAAGGACGATATAATCGCAGGCCTTTGCTGCTTCCTGACCGAACTCATAGTTAAGCTCCTCCTGCTTTGCGCCAAGCTCTACCATACCCGGAGTTACCAGTATGCGGCAGGCATCAAACAGTCCCAGCACATTCAGCGCTGCACGGCAGCCGCTGGGGTTGGAGTTGTATGCATCATCGATAAATGTCATATTTCCGCCCTTGTCAAGAAGCTGCAATCTGTGTGGAACTGCGGCGATACGCTTTACCGGCAGTGCCAGCTTTTCAAGGGATATGCCCAGTCCGTGGCAGTAGGCGATAGCTCCCAGTACGTTCTGTACATTGTGCTCGCCAAGAAGCTTCATGCTGTAGCGGAAGCTCTCTCCACCGGGAGTAGTCACTGTGAATTCTGTTCCTCTGTCGGAAACGCTTATATCCGATGCACGGTAGTCATTGCCCTCCTGAAGTCCGTAGAGTATCCTGTTCTTGTACTGCGGAGCTTTCTTGCGGATCAGCTCATTGTCGCCGTTGAGGTATATCTTTCCGCCGGCTGCCTGAACAGCATCAGCCAGCTCAAATTTCGTGTTCAGCACATTGTCTATGGAACCGAAGGTCTCAAGGTGCTGAGGGCCTACGGAAGTGATTATTCCGTCGTGGGGATTTGCGATATCGCAGAGCTCCTTTATCTCGTGGACTCTTCTTGCACCCATTTCACAGATGAAATACTCATGTGTGGGCTTCAGGTCACGGCGGACAGTTATTGTGACTCCCATAGGAGTATTGAAGCTCTCAGGAGTTTTCAGTGTCTCATACTGTGAGCCCAGGAGCTCGCTGAGGTAGAATTTCATGCTGGTCTTGCCATAGCTTCCGGTAATGCCGATCTTGTGGAGGGAGGGCATTTCCCTGAGTATGCGCTTGGCGTCGTTGATGTACCATCTCTGCACTGACTTCTCTATCGGCTTGTTGATAAGGTTTGAGAGGGGGACGAGTATCGGTGTGAGGTACAGAGCGGTGTTTATTATGATGTATGCCCAGGGACAGTCACATTCAGAACGCCATAACAGGGCTGCTGCTGTGAACGCTGCGGCTATGAGTATAAAGAAGGTGGTCAGCATACGCTTTACACGGGCGGTATACACCAGCGGCTTCTTGAACTTCTTTCCCGGTTTGTTTGTGATGATAAATACTGCATTGAGCAGTGTGAAGAGTATCACAATGGGAGCAGATGCTTCCAGCGGTATTATTGCGAATTGTGCTGCAAGAAGGATCAGCGGATATATATACCGCTTGAAATTCTTCTTCATCCACCATGAATGTTCGGGAGTTTTATATCCGTTGAGCTGGAGCATATGGAACTCCCTGAGGCTGAAGAATATGACAGCCGCAAGAGTAACGGCTGCGTGTATACTGAGTAATGCTATATCCATCAAAAGTCTCCTTAATACTTAATTTCTGCTTTCTGATTTGAGAGTTATTCCTCTATCTTCATGAATGAGCACATAACTCTGTTGAAAATGAACTGCTGTTCAAGGAAGGAGTAGTGTCCGGCATTCTCAAGCTTTACAAGGCCGGCATCGGGAATGAGCTTTTCCATTTTCTCTCCGTCGGAGAGCGGTGTAGCGGTATCATTCACGCCCCATACAAGAAGTGTAGGGCACTTGATATTGGGCAGATAGGGCTCTAAGTCCTCGTTTACCACCTTGACCATGACCTGTCTCATCATAGGTGAAGCGGCGGCATAGTCTGCGCTTCCCATTTTCTTGCGGAAGTTCTCCAGAGCGTCCGGAGCAAGCTTCTGCATGAGCTTTGTTGAAAGGAATGCCTTTCCTATTTTATAATAGCGTGTGCGCCAGCTCTTCTTGTTGGACTTTGGCGGCATGATGCCTGCGCTGTCCACAAGTATCACCTTTGTGACCTTGAATGGAAGCTCCTTGAGACTGTGCATTTTTATAATTACTCTTCCGCCGAAGGAATGTCCAAGGAGCATTACCTCCTTGACGTTGTAGTCCTTTATAAAATCTATGACGAACTGCACATAGCTTCCGACATCCCATACCTCATGAGGCTCTTCACTCTCGCCGAAGCCGGGCATATCCATTGCGACCACCTTGTATTTCTTTGAGAGAAGGTCTATCATATTTGCAAAGAGCTTTATGTTGCTGCCCCAGCCGTGGAGCAGGACTATAAGGTCGCCTTCGCCTTTTTCCTCATAGTTTATCTTTAAACCGTTAACTGTTTTGTTCAATTCTCTTATCTCCGTTTATATATATTTGCCGTGCTTTCTTCGTCTGCACATACACAAATAATTATAACATGACAGCCACTTAATGTCAATTGCCTGATATGAAAAATATAACAAATACCGGAGCTTGTCATTGGTGCATTTTTCACGGCGCAAAAAATCCCGGAATCGGCAATGTGCTGCTTCCGGGATATGTATTTGCTTATAGCATCTCATCTGTATGTACGAACAGTATATTTTCTTCGATAATGAAATCGTTCTGTGCCTTTTGCAGACTGATATTATCTGCGGCAGCGGCTTTCTTCTCCTTGTGGGAGATAACGCTCCACATAATGATATTGATTATCATAAACACACCTGCGGCAACAGCGATTACCATTAATTCATATATCGTCATATCCTGCTCCTTTACGGTTCAGCCCTGAATATAGCTGCGGAGATATTGTCTCTTTCGTCACGCTTCTTGACGGTATCGATAAGCTGCCTCAGTTTTGTCTGCATGACCTTTTTTGTCCTGACTTTTGACGGGGACAGCTCCTTAAGAAGCTCCTTTTCGGAAAGGACATGACGGAAACCGTCAGAGCAAAGCATATAGTTCACACCAAATTCAATCTTGCCGAAGGTGATATCCGGCGAAACACTGTCTGCAACGCCTATACACCGGGTAAGAGCGTTCCTTCGGGGATCCTTGAGAGCCTCCTCGGGAGTCATATTGCCACGTTTTATCTCACGGTTCACGAAGGTGTGATCCTCGGTGAGTATATCAAGGCTGTCGGAGAGCTTATATATACGGGTATCGCCCACATGGAAGGTCATCATTTCAGAGTTGAATATGAGGATGCCGGTGCAGGTAGTGCCCAGTTTTATCTGGCACTGTCTGCCGTGCTCGATTATCTTCTGATTGAGCGCAGCCAGGCGCTCGGCAATTTTTCTGCCGATCTCATTCCAGTTCCAGTTATCCAGTTCGTCGGGGATTTCCTTCTCGAACCAGTCTGAAAAGCTTCTTACAACAGCGGCGCTGGCCAGCTCTCCCTTTGAGAGACCGCCCATTCCGTCGCATATCATTATAAGAGCCACTCTGCCCTGGCGGCATTTAGCGGTTTTCACGCATACGCTGTCCTGATTGACCTGTTTCGTTGTGCCGATATCAGTATCGGCGGCTGCGATGTATTCCATGCTTCACCCCTTTGCAGCGTCAATCCTCCTTGAAATCGAACTCCTCATTTGAGAGCCTGAGGAGGTCGCCGTTATTCAGCTTGACCTCAGTCTGAGCCGGGATACGTGAGTTGTTGACAAAAGTTCCGTTGGTGGAATTGCTGTCTACTATATAATATACATTTCCTCTGCGGTAGACAGTTGCGTGCATACGGCTGACAGTCTTGTTGTTTGTCACGCAGTAATCCACCTTTGCTCTCTCCTTGCCAATAGTGAAGACATTCTTGCTGATGAGCACTGTCTCATTTGTGGAGCGGCGCAGAAGCTTTGCAGGGGGAGCATCGGGCTCGTTGGGCTTGTAATCACTGAGAACCACTGTTCCCTCGTCATCTGCACTGAACTGATCGGCAAGATTATAATCCGGCGGAGGTACAGGCTCTGTCCTCTTGGGAGTGAAGGGGATCGGCGGAGGTCCTGCCGGAGCAGCGTCAACGCCGGGCTTTGAGACAGGCTTCTCTGCTTTTTCAGCAGGCTGAACATATCCCTGAACAACAGTCGTAGGCGGCTCGTCGTCATCGCTGTCGGCAGACTTCTTCGGAACTGCCTTGACCTTGACGGGCTTGACCATGACTTTGTGTATACGTTTTTTCTCAGGCTTGA
>LVAK01000111.1 GCA_001604035.1 Clostridiales bacterium Firm_05 | reverse complement strand
TCTTATCTTTCGGATAATGAAATAATAATGACAGTGCAGGATACGCACTGATAAGAAAGGATAACAGCAATGTCAGATCTAATCAACAAAGCTTCACTTCAGCTCCGTGAGCTCATTATGGACGCTCTCGGAAAACTCACCGCTGAGGAGGCTGTCCCGGCAGTCCCTCTCCCGGATTTCAACATCGAGATACCGGCTGATAAATCCCACGGCGATTTCGCTGCGAATACAGCTATGGTATGTGCAAGGGCATTCAAGCTTCCTCCGAGAAAGATCGCAGAGCTCATCTGCGATAAGATCGATCTTAACGGCTCGCTCTTTGAACGCTCAGAGATAGCAGGCCCCGGATTCATGAACTTCTTCCTCGGTGACAAGTGGTTCTCGGATGTAGTTGAGAACGTTCTTGAAGAAAAAGAAAACTTCGGACGCACTGAGCTGGGCAAGGGCAAAAAAGTCCTCGTTGAATTCGTTTCCGCCAACCCTACCGGTCCTATGCACATAGGCAATGCAAGAGGAGGCGCCATCGGTGACTGCCTCGCAAGCGTTCTCGATTGGGCAGGCTATCACGCAGAACGTGAATTCTATGTAAATGATGCCGGCAACCAGATTGAAAAATTCGGAAAGTCCCTTTCACTCAGATATATGCAGCTCTGCTCTGACAAGGGACAGCAGCTCATCTACGAGCATAAGGATGATACCGAAAAGCTCTGCGCTGAGATATACTCCCTCAGCGGCGAAGGACAGGATTTTGAAATGCCGGAGGACGTTTACCTTGGCACTGATATAATCGAACACGCTGCAAACTACTATCACGATCATATATTTGAACTCAAAGATCTTTCCGAAGAGGAGCGCAGAAAAGCTCTTGTAGACTATGCTCTCCCACTCAATATAGAAGGTCTGGAGCGTGACCTTAAGAAATACCGTATCGTATACGACAACTGGTTCAGAGAAAGTACCATCCACGAAAAGAATGAGACCAAAAAAGTCGTGGACAAGCTTCTTGAGACCGGCCACGCCTATGAGCAGGACGGTGCGATCTGGTTCAAGGCTACAGAATACGGCCTCGACAAGGACTTCGTTCTCCGCCGCAGCAACGGGCTCTATACTTATATAGTACCGGATATCGCTTACCACTACGATAAACTGGTAACACGTAATTTCGATAAGGCTATCAACGTTCTCGGTGCAGACCACCACGGATACGTTCCGAGACTTAAAGCTGCTCTCACAGCTCTCGGTGTTGATGCAAACAAACTGGATGTTGTCCTGATGCAGATGGTCCGTCTCGTGAGAAACGGCGAAGTAGTAAAGCTCTCAAAGAGAAGCGGAAAGGCTATCACTCTTGTAACCCTTCTCGATGAGATACCGATAGACGCTGCAAGATTCTACTTCAACCTCCGTGAAGCAAATTCACAGTTCGAGTTTGATCTCGACCTAGCAGTTGAAAAATCCTCACAGAATCCGGTATACTACGTACAGTATGCTCATGCAAGAATTTGCAGTCTTATAAGCAACCTTAAAGCTGAGGGTGTGGAGATACCTGAAAGCGCAGATTTCAGTCTCCTCAGTAACCCGAGAGAAAGAGAACTCATCCGCCATATCGCTTCACTGCCTAAGGAAGTTGATCTTGCCGCAAAGTGCTACGATCCGGCAAAGATCACAAAGTATGCAGTTGACCTGGCAACTCTCTTCCACAGATTCTATGATGCGTGCAGCGTAAAGAACGCTGAAACTCCTGAGCTTATGAACGCCCGTCTCCTCCTCTGCTCAGCAGTGAGACAGACTCTCAGGAACGCACTTACGATACTCAATGTAACTCAGCCGGAAAAAATGTAATTGTTACGGTTTGGTTACAAAATCATTTGATCATTTGTAATTTTTTGGCAAGAAAAATTACCAGATATAGCCATGTTTGTGAGCTTTCAGACGAAAATTAACAGTTTGTTAACAAATTCAGTCTCAAAATATGTTACAATTTGTAATATGTTGATGAGAAAAACTGGTTCTCGCTGAAACTTCACTGAGAATAAAATCAATTAAATTTAAAGAAGGGATGTAAATCATGTCCAACAGATTATTTCAGGGTTTAGTTCATCAGATGCGTGATTCCATCGACGCTACTATCGGCGTTGTTGACGAAACAGCCACCATCATCGCCTGCAGCGACCTCACACGTGTAGGCACTACAAATGAATTCGTTTCACTTGACCTCAGCGACTCTCACGACATCTTCATCCGTGACGGCTTCACATATAAGCCATTCGGCTCCCGTGTAAAGCCTGACTATGCAGTTTTCGTCGAGGGCGTTGATGACGCTGCTGCTAAGTATGCAAGCATTCTTGCTATCGCTCTCTCAAATATAAAGCAGTACTACGACGAAAAGTATGACCGAAACAATTTCATAAAGAATGTTATACTCGATAACGTTCTCCCCGGCGATATCGTTATCAAGGCAAGGGAACTCCACTTCAATGCCGAGATAAGCCGTGCAGTATTCCTCATAAGAATAATCTCTGCAAATGATATCTCCGCTTATGATGTCATCCAGAACCTCTTCCCTGACAAGAACAAGGACTTCGTTTTCAATATCACTGAGAGCGATATCGTACTCGTCAAGGAGCTTAAGAGCACTGTAGATTCAAAGGATCTTGAGAAGCTTGCACGCTCTATCGCAGATACCCTCAGCAGCGAGTTCTATACCCGTGTAAATGTTGGTATCGGTACAGCAGTTGTCGGCGTAAAGGATCTTGCCCGCTCATTCAAGGAGGCTCAGATGGCTCTCGAAGTTGGTAAGGTATTCGATACCGACAAGGTGATCGTAAGCTATGACAACCTTGGTATCGCAAGACTTATCTACCACCTCCCCACTACCCTCTGCGAGACCTTCCTCCACGAGGTATTCAAAGTCGGCAGCATAGAGTCACTCGATCACGAAACTCTTTTCACTATACAGAAATTCTTCGAGAACAACCTCAATGTTTCGGAAACATCCAGAAAGCTCTTCGTACACAGAAATACTCTTGTGTACAGACTTGAAAAGATCAAAAAGCTCACAGGTCTTGACCTCCGTGAATTCGATCACGCTATAATATTCAAGATCGCTCTCATGGTAAAGAAGTACCTGTCTGCTAACCCCGTGAAGTTCTGATGACCTTCAGCTTCACCCAACAATCAAGGCAGGTGTAACAATTTGGTAGAACTTAAAAACGTATCCGTGACCTATTCAAGCGGCGTGGACGCTCTCAACAACGTCAGCCTCAAGATAAACGACGGTGATTTCGCCTTCGTTGTAGGCTCATCCGGTGCGGGAAAAAGTACTATGATAAAACTGCTTCTGAAGGAGATAGACGCTACCAGCGGTGTAGTTACCGTTAACGGCTATAACCTCAGCAAGCTCAAAAAGCGCAAGATACCGGAATTCCGACGTACACTCGGCTTCGTTTTCCAGGACTTCCGCCTTATCCCGTCAATGACAGT
>LVAK01000110.1 GCA_001604035.1 Clostridiales bacterium Firm_05 | reverse complement strand
GCCGTAAGCGAAAGCAGATTAACGTTTTCGTAGAAAGTGAACGAGCTTGCGAGTGTCAACGTGAAAGGATCCAGCGTCACGCAAGCGGCAACTGAATGAACAACCAAAGTGCCGTAAGCGAAAGCAGATTAACGTTTTCGTAGAAAGTGAACGAGCTTGCGAGTGTCAACGTGAAAGGATCCAGCGTCACGCTGGTGGTACGCCTGACAGGAGTCGAACCTGCGCACATGGCGTCGGAGGCCACTGCTCTATCCACTGAGCTACAGGCGCATAAATAATGCGATAACATATTCGCTGAACAACAATATATATTATACCAAAAATGGTGAGATTATGCAAGTGTTTGAGAAATTATTATAAAATAAAACTAATTGTGTTGCTGAACTGGATTTGTGGAAACATTTCCGGCTGTCCGGAGATCAATTATACTTATAACTGTTCTGGTTGATTTTTGAAAGGATATATGGTATAATAAGGAGTAAAATAACGCCTGTTCACCGGAGGCATAAATGAAGCTTTATATTGCAAATAAAATCATTAAGAATACTGCTTTTCGCAGCAGACTCACAAAAATTGAAGAACTGGAAAAAGACCGGATCTTCTGCGGACACGGACTGGATCATCTTCTGACTGTCGCAAGGCTTACGATACTGATATGTCAGGAGAGGGGGATATATGCCGATCCGGATATAGTTTATTCAGCAGCACTGCTCCATGATATAGGCCGTGTGGAGGAGTATACTCTCGGCCTTCCGCATGAGACTGCCGGCGCTGAGGCGGCGGAGGAGATATTGTCAGGGATAGGCTGCGGTGAGGAAGAAGCTGCGGAGATAATCCGGCTGATACTCTCACACCGAAAGCGAAGTACTGAAAGAGGGACGCTTGAAGCGGCTTTCTATGAAGCTGACAAGAAATCAAGAACTTGCAGTTTCTGCAAAGCGCAGGAGCTTTGTAACTGGCCAGAGGATAAAAAAAATATGAATATAGAGGTATGATGATGAAGATAGGAGAACGTGAATTTGATCTCTCAGGAGACTGCTATATTATGGGGATACTTAATGTTACCCCGGATTCTTTTTCGGACGGCGGACGCTACAACTGTATCGATGCTGCTCTTAAGCATACAGAGTCCATGATCGAGGAGGGCGTGGATATTGTTGACATTGGCGGCGAATCTACTCGCCCGGGTTATACAAAGATCTCTGACGATGAGGAAATACAGCGTATCGCACCTGTTATAGAGGCAGTAAAGAGCAGATTCGATGTGCCGGTGTCTCTTGATACTTACAAGTATAAAGTGGCAGAGGCAGGTATAAAGGCGGGAGCAGACCTTATCAATGACATATGGGGACTGAAATACGACAGCGGCGAAATGGCAGCATTGATCGCTGAAAAAGGTCTTCCATGCTGTTTGATGCATAACAGGGACAATACTGATTACTCCTCATTTTTCAGCGATGTGATCTCAGATATGGAGGAAATCCTTGGAATTGCTGACAGAGCAGGCATATCCCGTGATAACATCATTCTTGATCCAGGTGTAGGCTTTGCAAAAAGCTATGAGAATAACCTTGAGGTCATGGATAAACTGGACTTGTTCCGCAGTCAGCTTGGACTTCCGGTGTTGTTGGGCGCATCGAGAAAGTCGGTGATAGGACTTGCACTGGAGCTGCCCTCGGATCAGCGTCTGGAGGGAACTGTTGCACTTTCTGTTATCGGAGCAATGAAGGGCGCTTCAATGATAAGAGTACATGATGTAAAGGAAAACAAGAGAGCAGTCAGGATGACTCTGGCAGTAATGAAAGGATATGCTAATGGACAGGATCTGCATTGATGATCTTAAGATATTTGCTCATCACGGTGTTTTTGAGCATGAGAATATAAATGGGCAGAACTTTTATGTGAATGCAGTGCTATATGTTGAAGCTGAAAAAGCAGGGCTGACAGATGAGCTGGAATATTCTGTGGATTATGGCATGGTATGCGGAGTTATAGAAAAAGCGATGACGGAGCATACTTACAAGCTTATTGAATCTGCTGCACAGAATGTGGCAATGGCTGTTCTGAAATGTTCGACGCTTATAAACCGTGTGGATATAGAGGTGAGAAAGCCGGAGGCTCCTATAGATATGGAGTTCCGTTCGGTGTCAGTAAAGATAAGCCGAAGCTGGCATACAGCTCTCATAGCGTTGGGCTCTAATATCGGGGACAGCAGGGCGATAATCTCGGAAGCAGTGAGAAAGCTCGAAGGATGCGAATATATCCGTGACCTGAAACAATCCTCGCTCATTGTCACAAAGCCTTACGGATACACGGAGCAGGATGATTTCCTGAACGGAGCCGTTCTTTGCCGGACAGCTCTCTCTCCGCATGGACTGCTTGATCTGATGCACATGATAGAAAATGATGCAGGCCGTACCCGTGAGATACACTGGGGACCGAGAACGTTGGATCTGGATCTGATATTCTATGACAGGACAGTTATTTCCGATCCTGATCTTATAGTCCCGCATCCTGATATGCAGAACAGGGACTTCGTACTTAAGCCGGCGGCAGAGCTTATGCCGGATTATGTACATCCGGTGCTTGGCGTGAAGGTGTCAGAGCTGCTTGAAAGGCTGAACGAGAGATGATAAATATTATCGCAGCAGTTTCCGCAAACGGGGCGATCGGCAAAGACGGAGCTGTCCCGTGGGATATTCCCGAGGACAGAGCTTATTTTCGCAGGCTCACCACCGGAAATATCTGTATCATGGGAAGAGTGACTTATGAAAGTATCGGCAGGCCGCTTCCGGACAGGATAAATATCATCATCTCTTCACAAAAAAAATTTACTGCCGATAATCTCAGGACTGTCAGCAGTTTTGATGAGGCTCTGAAGCTGGCAGAGAGCTGTGTGAAGCTTTCCGGCAGGGATATGGAGATATTTATATGCGGGGGAGAAAGACTGTACAGTGAGGGGCTTCCTTTGGCTCACAGGCTCTACCTTACCGAGCTTGACGGAGTATATAACGGCGATGCATTTTTCCCGGAATTTGACAGGAACATTTTTAAATTGAAGCACCGTGAGCGGAAAGAAGAACTTGCGCTGAGTTTTTCAGTCTATGAAAGAAATAATAGTTAAAAAACGGAGGAACAATCAATGAAACTTGCAGAAGCACTACAGGAACGTGCAGACCTTAACAGAAAAATCGAACAGCTTCGTGACAGACTTTGTATAAATGCGATCGTTCAGGAAAATGAGAAGCCGGCGGAAGATCCGAAGGTACTACTCAAGGAACTGGATAACTCAGTTGAAATACTACAGGATCTCATGGAGAGGATAAACCGCACGAACTGCCTTACAGAAAGTGAAGGAAGTTCGATTACAAAGCTTATCGCACGCCGTGACGGCCTTTCACTGCGTATCAGCGCATACAAGGATCTTGTCAGGGAAGCAAGTCAGACCGGACGCCGTGCAAGACAGTCTGAAATAAAGATACTCAGCACTGTTGATGTCAGAAAAATGCAGACTAAGATCGACAATATGTCAAAGGAGCTCCGTATCGTTGATAATAAGATACAATCACTGAACTGGTCAACAGAGCTTCTGTGATCGTTCAGGTGTAGCAGTGAGGGGCGAACACAGGTTTTGCCTTTTTCGTAAAAAAGGAATATTGATGGTGCGTGAAGAGCAGCGTGGGGTCCGAATCCCTGTTTAATGTTATGCTCTGACAATGTACAGATGTATTGTTATTATTATTGTTATCACCGTGTGTTGACTTCTCTGCGAGGGCGTGGTTTGTGGGAATAACGAGTTCATACAGAAAAGATAAGTAATGCAGAAGCCGGCAGAAATTACAGCCCGGCTCGTTCTGAAATATATCAATATTTATGCGAGGTGGAAAAAATGAGAAGATGCATAGTAAATGCTCCGTGCAAGGTTTGAGGGAACTGCATGGAGGATAAATGATACCCTCGGACTTTGCATTTCCAATGATATCTTTAATCTATCAAAAGGAGCAAAGTCATATGAAAAATTCATTGAAACAACTTAAAAATTATCTCTTACTCTGGAGCACTCAGTCTGTATCTACACTGGGAAGCTCTATGACCAGCTACGCTCTGGGACTGTGGCTGTATAAAAGTACAGGCTCTGCACTGAAAGCGGCTTTGCTGACAGTATGCTCGTATGCACCTTATGTCGTAATGAGCATTTTTGCAGGTGCACTCAGCGATAAATGGAACAAAAAGCGTACCATGCTCACCTGTGATCTGTTCGCAGCCCTTATGACAGTAGCAGCTTTCCTGCTTATAAAAGCCGGAAAGCTTGAACCATGGCATCTTTTCCTCATAAACGGACTGAACGGACTTATGAACACAGTTCAGCAGCCGGCAAGTGAGGTCGCTGCAACACAGCTTATCCCCAGGGAGTACTATCAGAAAACAGGGGCTCTGCGATCATTTTCGCAGTCAATGAATACGATACTCACTCCGGTTTTTGCAACAATGCTGTTTGCCTTCGGAGGGATATCCACCGTTATAATGGTTGACCTTATAACCTTTTCAGTTGCCTTTTTGGTACTGCTCTTCCTTATATGCATACCGGAACCGGAATATGCGGAGAAAGAACAGGAATCCCTTTTATCATCAGTGAGATCAGGTCTTTCCTGGCTGAAAGCAAATCCGCTCATACTTAAACTGATATTTTTTCTGGCCGGAATAAACCTCATAGCTTCTGCAAATAATGCAGCTATATCTCCTATGATACTTTCAAAGGCTTCAAAGGGCGAGGGTATCTTAGGTACGGTGAACTTTTGTATCGGAGCGGCAACGCTGGCCGGAAGTATCATGGCTTCGTCAACACCAGCGCCTAAAAATCGTGTCAGAGCTATTTGTATGTCACTTTTTATCTCGATGAGTACAGAGAACTTCATTCTCGCATTCACCGATTCTCCGGTAATATGGTGCATAGGTGTGATCCTTGGCTGGATATGTATACCATATATGGGGGCAAATCTTGATGTTGTTTTCAGGAGCACCATCCCTGCTGATATGCAGGGCCGTGTATATGCCTGCCGTAATACATTGCAGTTTTTTACCATACCGATCGGCGGACTGCTGAGCGGCGCATTGATCGATAACTTTTTTGAGCCGCTGATGGCACGGCAGAATAACGGAAGCTGTCTTTGTACAGTTTTTGGAAACGGGAAAGGCTCAGGAGCCGCAATGGTCATGGCAGTTCTCGGAGCAGCAGGCGTTTCGGTCTGCGTGATATTCAGTATTCTGCTTCGCAAGGAGCTGAAGAATAAAACCAGCAGGAGCTGAGTGATTTTTTAACAGGATATAATAAAATGCCCCAAAGCAATTCAAGTTAGCTTTGGGGCTGTTTTTCAGTATTGCTGTTTATTCGGAAAGCATAGTGTTGATAGTATCAATGGCTTTATAGTACTGTGCGTCATAGTCAGGTGAATCATTCTCAAGCTGTACTTCCGGTGTAATGCCGCTGCCGTTGAAGCTGCCGGATACCTCATTGCTTATCTCGGCAACTGTAAGCTTTACTGCGCCGCCGTTTTCAAATTCGGTAACAGACTGCATAACGCCCTTGCCCTTGGTTTTTGTGCCAACAAGCTTTGTATTGGAATAATCACGGAGAGAAACTGCAAAGAGCTCTGCCTCGCTGGAAGTATTCTTATTTACAAGAACAACTGCCGGCAGGTCGATCTTTGAATCATCTGAGTAGATCACTGTTTCGGTATGGCCGTCCTTATATTCAGCGGTTGCTATAACTCCTTCCGGAAGGAGAGGATCGAGGCAATCCTGAAGTGCGTCCATTATACCGCCGTTATTGTCTCTGACATCGAATATGAGAGCCTCTGCACCGTTGGAGATCATTCTCTGGAGAACATCCACAAACTGCTCCGGTGTATTCTGCTTGAAAGAATCGATCCTGATATAGCCGATATATCCGTCTACAAGGGTGCCTGTAACGGTTACAAGCTCGATCGACCGTCTGGTGAAGGAATAGCTTGTATCGATACCGTTATGGCGGACAACAAGCTCAACATTGGTACCTTCGGAGCCATTTATAGCTTCCATTGCTTCATCGAAGCCTGTTGCAACAACATCAACTCCGGAAACTGAGGTTATAACATCGCCTGCCTGGAGCTGAGCTTCGGCAGCCGGTGAATCATCGAGTACCTTGTCTATGCGGATATAACCGCTGTCATCCTCTGCAAGGAAAAGTCCGAGACCGATGACCTCACCAGCGTCACTGGTCTGTTCATCCTTATATTCCTCCTCGGAAAGGAACTCTGAGAATTCATCGCCGAGGCCTGAGACATATCCTTTAAGGATGCCGTTATTCAGTTCCTTTTCATCGATATCTCCGTAGTAGTTATCCCTTACGAAGCTATCGATGTGCTGGAGAGAGTTGTACTTTTTTGATTTTTCATTTACGTCGACGACCTTCTTGTTATAGCTCTGAAGAGAGAAGAAGGATGTGAGGATAAACGTAACAGCCGATGCGATAGCCATTAGGCTGATAGCGAGGCCGAGGCTGATTTTCTTGTTCATATTATCATCGCTTTCATACTTTGCTTTTTGTCTGTTGAACCAGTCACAAAAGCGGCATTGATCCTGACTTATGCTCCGGGATCTGCGGAGCGATAACAAAAATTCGGGCAGTGCTGAGACTGCCCTGAATTATTTTTGATTATCCTACGTAGTTCATAGGGTTCTGAGCTGTACCGTTTAATCTGACCTCAAAATGGAGGTGAGCACCGGTTGACCAGCCTGTGCTGCCGACATATCCGATAGTCTGTCCCTGTGAAACTGTATCACCGACAGATACGCATACAGAAGCAAGATGTGCATACATTGTGGAGTAGCCGCCGTCGTGAGCGATGAGGACGTAGTTTCCGTATCCTCCTCCGCAGCCGCAGCTTGATGTCTTTGCACAGTCATGTGTGCAGGTGCTGTTCATAGCAATAACAGTACCGGATTTTGAAGCGCAGGCAGCAGCACCGTGGATACCTGCGTCACCAACGTCTATACCCCTGTGGAATGAGCCCCAGCGAGAACCATATGGGCTGGAGATATAGTAGAAGCCGGGAGTCGGCCATGCGAATCCGCTGGCGTATACAGTAGTTTCCTGATATGTTGGGGCAGAAGGTACATAGGTCTGTGTATTGGTGCTGGAGTATGACTGCTGAGAGGACTGCTGTGCAGCCTGCTGAGCAGCAGCCTGTCTTGCAGCTTCCTCCGCTGCTTTTCTATCTGCCTCACGTCTTGCAGCTTCCTCTGCTTCACGGATGGTAGCTTCTTCAGCGTCCAGTTCTGCCTGATACTGAGCGACCTGAGCCTTGTTGTTCTGTATCATATTTTCCTGCATAGCAAGATTATCGATAACTTCCTGAGTCTTGGCCATTTCAGTATTGAGCTCTTCAAGATCCTTTGCCTTCTGAGCCTTTTTATTTTCCTGATCCTGCTTTTTCATTTCCAATGTCAGCTTTTCTGATTCGAGATCCTTCTTGGACTGTTCGAGTGAATCGATCTCGTCGAGAATGCTGTTTATAAGCTTCTCATCGTATTCAGCCATACGGTTTGCTGATTCTATCTGTGACATAACGTCATAGAAGCTTCCTGTGCCGAGGACGATCGAAGCGAGATTATCATTGCCTGAGACATACATATTGCAAAGACGCTGCTTGAATGTCTCAACGCTTTCATCGATATCAGCCTGCTGATCCTGGATATCCTGGTCGAGCTGGGTGATATTATTTTCGGTAGTAGTGATATCCTCTTCAAGCTTATTGAGCTCGAGGTTGAGATTATCGATATTTTCCTTGATAAGCTTTATCTTATCGTTAAGAGTCTGCTGATAGGCCTCTTCATTAGCCTTATCGCCTTCAAGCTGACTGAGCTGATAATCATAATCTGCGATCTTTGCTTCATTGGCGGCTCTTTCCTCCTGGATCTCGGCGATGGTCTTAGCTGATGCCTTGGTAGGAGTTTTACTTGTTGCAACGGGATAGTATGCAACTATTCCAAGTGAAAGTGCTGAACAGGTAACGAATGAAAGAACCTTTTTTGTGATATTTAATTTACTCATAATGATCTGCGTTCCGGGACAATGTGATGCTTTGCGGTCCCGTACGCTGACTCCTTTCATAATTATTATTTATCACTGGTCAATATCGGATTTTGATTTATGTATCATATCAGACATCAATATGACGTTTTGTACTGATAACACTTCCGAGAGCGCCGATGAAGGAGCCGACTATAAGATAAGCGATCAGTACGAAAAGTCTGATATCCTTGAATGGGATCAAACTCTGGAGGCCGAATGCGTTCATAAGTGTGATCTGATCGGTCATTACAGTGTATGTAGAACGATATACGATCCATGTTATGAAGAATGCGCCGATACCGGCGAAAAGGCCTGTTACCATTCCTTCAACAAAGAACGGCATACGTATGAAGGCGTTGGTCGCACCGACATACTTCATGATCTGTATCTCCTCACGGCGTGCATAAACGCTTGCCTTAGTGGTGTTGGAGATCATTATCATAGATACAACTGCCAGTGTGAGAACGATAGCACCTGCGATAAGGGATACCACCTTTCTCAGCTCACGGAGAAACTCTGCGACCTGAGGTGAGGAACGTGCCTTATCGACTTTTTCCATATTTTGTATCTGAGCTGTTGTATCGCTTATGATATCATTATCCTTGACGGTTATACTGAAGCCGTCCGGCATGAACTCAGCATCGGGTATGTAGGTCTTGAAGATACCGTCAGCGTTCGGGAGCTTTTCCTCCATGCTTTTGAGAGCGCTCTCCTTTGACTTGAATTCAACGGTATTCACGTTGTCTAAAGCCTTGAGAGCTTCTTCGACTTCCTTGACATCGTCATCGGAAGCGCCGACCTTCATGAATACTGATATCTCATTCTTGTCGCCGAGACCCAGTATCATACGGTTCATATTTACATAGAACAGTGAAGCGATACCAACAAGGAGGAGAGATATAAGAAGCACACAGAAGGTAGCAAATGCCATCATTTTGTTTTTCCATATATTCTCAACGCCCTGATCGGCCAAATATTTTATACCGCTTAGTTTCATTCTGCACCTCCTGACTGATGTTTCTCGCCTGTGATAGCAGCGATAACATCATCGGGAGTCATTTCCTCGAGAGGAACATTCAGCTCATCGGAGCTGTTTGCAGGGAGCGTTTCGATATCTGGTACAGGAAGATCATCGCTGAGATCCGGCGGCGGTATGAAGGCCTCTGTACCGGTCAGTATATCCTGAGAGCCTGCTGAAGAAGCATAGGCTGAATCAGGCTCGGAACCGGGGAGAAGCTCGTC
>LVAK01000109.1 GCA_001604035.1 Clostridiales bacterium Firm_05 | reverse complement strand
GCAACTCATATCGACAGAGAACATATTCACAGCCACCTTGTGCTGAACTCTGTAAGCTTCGAGGACGGAAAGAAGTACCACTCAAACAAGGAAACAGTCGAGGAACTGATGAAGCTCAGCGATGAGATCTGTCAGCGCTACGAAGTCCATGTACTCGATGCTCCCAAGAAGAAAATGACCAAGGATATACTTTCTGACAACGAGTACAGATCAGCCAAGCGCGGCGAAAGCTTCAAGTGGGAGCTGATGAACGTCATCAATCAGGTGATGAAACAATCAAAGACACGAAAGCAGTTCTACTACATGATGAAGTGGCAGGGCTATGGTGTACGGTGGGAGGACAACAGAAAATATATCACCTATACTTGTCCCAATGGCAGAAAGTGCCGTGATAATAAGCTTCACGGAGACAAATACAGAAAGGAGAATATGGAGTATGAATTCAAAACAAGAAGAATTGCAGCAGATGTACGACAAGGAGTTGTCAGCAGCGGAGGAAACTCAGCCGGCAGTCTTAGTGCTCGATGCCAATTGGAGAGCGCTGATAAAATTGAACGAGCTGATGACGCGGGAGCAGTTGAAAATACTCAGCAAACTCTCGGTACTGTCGACGAAAGCCGAGACGGAACAGGTTCTGAAAACAGTGCGCTCCGAGCAGAAAAATACCATAGCAACTTGTCAGGAACTGCTGGATCAAACGTCGGAAAACACGACGTTAGCTGTCGAGCAGTTGAAGAAAGCAACAGCGGATCTCGTCTCACAGGCTGGGAAGCTGAACGAGCAGTATGGCTCGAAACTGAAAGAGCTCGACGAATACAAGCACAGGCTAAGATTGAGGGTTGCCAAGTGGATAGTGATATCGCAATCGGTCTTGATAGCATTGTCGGTGGCGTTACAGCTATGGCTGAGATAATCGAGGACGAGCCTTCCGAGGATACCGAGTACGCTCGGGAACACGTTGACCGCAAGGCACTCGCCGAAGAACAGGAGCGCAAGGAAGCTCTCGGAATACACATGGGCTGATGTCAAATCAAAAAAATTAGTAAAGGAGTATTATAAAATGAACAATTCAAATCACATAGGAAACATGGACAAGACAAATAGAAGGAGTATGATCGAATGGCAGAAAAAGAAGAAGTCAGATATTATTCTGATAACAAAATTGAAATTAAAGGGAAGATATATAATGTGACCTTTACATTTCCTCTTCCCAAAGATGAGACCGAGACAGCTTATGATAAGCTGAAGCATTTGATAAACGGCGAAAAAGTAAGCTAAAAAAGTTCTGGACTTTCGAGCCGGGTAGGAGTATACTGTTGGTAGCTCCTATTCGGTTTGATTCCAGAAGCATCAGCTTTGGAACAGGAGGATAATAAATGAAAGAATCAAACACGAATCAGATAACAGCGCTGTACTGCCGCCTAAGTCAGGAGGATTTACGTGCAGGAGAGTCGCTGTCAATAGAAAATCAAAGACTTCTGCTGAAAGAATACGCAGATAAGAATGGCTTCAAGAATTGCCAATACTACATAGATGATGGTTACAGCGGCGTCAACAAAAACAGACCAGAATACGTTCGTATGCTGAAAGACATAGAAAGCGGACTTGTCGGAACAGTCATTGTTAAAGATCAAAGCCGTCTTGGCAGAGACCACCTTGAAACGGGCAGACTTATGGAAATACTATTCCCATCGTATGACGTCCGATTCATAGCTATCTCCGATGGTGTTGACAGTATAAACGGCTTGAATGATATGTCGGGCATTAAGAATTATTTCAACGATTTCTTTGCACAGGATACGAGCAGAAAGATCAGAACAATTCAGAAAGCCAAAGGAGAACGAGGAGAGCGTGTAGGAGCTTCATTGCCTTACGGATACATGAAAGACCCGAATGACTCAAAGCGAATAATACCCGATCCTGAGACTGCACCTGTTGTAAAGCGTATCTTTGAGATGTACGCGAGTGGAATTGGTATGAAAAAAATACGCAATGCTCTTGAAGAGGAAGAAGTGCTGTCTCCAAGCATATACATCTTCAATAAGACTGGCAGCCGTTCAGGAAATCCCAAGCTTGACAAACCTTACGCCTGGTCCATAGCTACAATACGCAGTATGCTTTTGAATCGGATGTACTGCGGAGATACTGTCAATTTCAGGACCTATACCAAGTCAAATAAGCTCAAGAAGCGTATCAAGAATGATCCGAAAAAGGTTCTCATATTTGAAAATACCCATGAGCCAATTGTCGACAGAGGACTGTTCGAGCTTGTGCAGAAGCACTTTGTCGGCAGAAAGCGAGCAAACGGCAACGGAGAAATGGACAAATATGCAGGTTATCTCTACTGTGCGGAATGTGGTTCAAGGCTCTATCTTCACCGAAATAAAAAGACATATAACAACTTTATGTGCGGTCGATATGAGAAGCGAAAGAGCAACTGCACCGCCCATTATATCAGGGAAGAAGTGGTAGATGCGATCGTACTGGAAGCAATAAAAAGAGTTACAACGTATGCAAGAGAGCGTTCTGAGGAGTTCTATGAGTTGGCTATGAGCAAGGGCGCAAACGAAGCGATATCCCAAGCTAAAAACAGTGAAGCTCTGCGCAGCGAGTATGAAACAAGGATCAATCAACTTGAAAGCGCTATCAGCATGCTGTACATGGACAGAGTCACAGGCAGAGTAACTCCCGAGCGGTACGACAGTCTTGTAGCTGGATATGAGAAAGAGCAGTCTGAACTGAAAGCAAAGTTACAGGCGCTTGATTCACATACAAGCTATCTGGCGGTAAAAGAGAAATGTGTCAGAGAATTCATTAACAACGCCAAGAAATACGTTGATGTGACGGAGGTTACTCCACAGCTTCTTCGAGCCTTCATAAAGCGCATCGAAGTCCACGAAAAGGCAGAAAAAAGATCGAGAACCTGTATGAACGATATAACTGTACACTTCTCATTCTTAGCAGACAAGGAAATTAAACTTGATGGCGTAATGATACAGACATTTGAAATTTGAAGCAGGATAAAACAAATCTCCGAGGGATCACTCCCTCGGAGATATAATAAATAATATACTTCCCTAAGAATATGCTTAGGGTTCGGGGAAGAACCTTTCCTCAGAAAGGTTTTCCCCGAGTA
>LVAK01000108.1 GCA_001604035.1 Clostridiales bacterium Firm_05 | reverse complement strand
GAGCCGGAAAAAGCTCCGGAGGAAGAGCCTGCAAAGAAGCAGGGTAAGGTGGCAGCAGCTCTTGAAAATATTCTCAATGAAGATCCGGATGAGCTTATTGCCGAGCGCAGTGAGCACAGCGAAACTGACGATCCGGCAGAAGCTGAGGCTGTTCAGAAGAAGAGCTTCAAGAAGCGTCTTTATACAGTTCTGGGAGTAGTATTTGCTCTGTTTGCTGTCATAGGCATCATAACTGTTGCAGGCAAGGGCATAAAGATGATTCGCAGCTTTACATCCGGTGAGGTCAAGAAGGATGGCTTTACCGAGGTGATATATCCTGCTGTAATAATGGACATAGACTCCTTTGATTCACCTTCTGAGCTCAGCTCAGAGCAGCTCATAACTGCGGCTATATGGTCGATAATCATGGATGAGGATAAGGTGTCGAAGTATACTCCAAATGCCGGAGGAGACACTATATCCATATCAGCATATGACGTAGAAGCAGAGGCTGTAGAGCTCTTCGGAGAGGATCATCAGCCCTTTGAACATACGACAGTAGGCCGTGTTGAGCCTAAATTCTTCTATGACAGCGAGACAGGTGCTTATAATGTAAAGCTGAAACCGATCATATTCACATATGAGCCTGAGATAAAGTCCATTGTAAAGAGCGGGGATTCGTATACAGTTTCTGTTGACTATCTTGATGAGCTCCCGTCATGGATGGAAAAGACTGTTGCAAAGTCTGTCGAGTTCCACCTTACAGGACGTGATGACGGAACATACCGCATTGATTCAATGAACATCAATTACGTTAATAATGCTCATTAAAAGTGATAGCAGATCTGAGATCTGTACTTATCCAGCGATATAAAGTATAACTTAAAAGCCCGGAGGGAGCATTTACTGTTCACCTTCGGGCTTTTTGTAGATTTATTCAGTGCTGTAGTCCTTGAAGCTGATATTCATATCGACCTCGCCGTTTATGCCTGGAACAAATCCGTCAGAGGCGTACTGCCACATCTGATAATCATAGTAATATGTAGGCTCTTTGCCGTATTCAGCGAGCCAGAAATCATAGTCCTTGAGCCTTGGCAGATCAAGCTTGAACATAGTAGTGTTCTTGTTCTGGTATATCATGGGCTTATATCCGGCAGAACGCACTCTTTCACAGAAGGAGATACAGCAGTCAGCAAGCTCCTCAACGGAGACCTTGTCAGTACGGGCGTTATCGCCGTAGATGAGCTCCCAGTCGTAAATTACAGGGTAGGTGATATTGTAGTCAGCGATAGCATCTATCACCAGATCCGCCTCTTCGATGGCTTCTTTGGTATTTACAGCCTGTGAGAAGAAATATGCGCCGACCTTGATACCGGCTTCATCGGCTTCTTTCAGGTTCTTTCCGAAATTCTTGTCGATCACTATCTCACCGGTGCCATAGCCACGGTATCCTATTCTTACGATAGCGAAATCTATTCCGGCAGCCTTGACCTTTTTCCAGTCGATATCGCCTTGATAGTCGGAAACATCAACGCCTGCGATAGAGGCGACCTTGTTGTTTTCCTTGTAGAAGGAGTATCCGTTTCTGGTGACGAGCTGTTCCATATTGTGAGAGCAGGCAGGAACATCTGCAAATACCGGCCAGAAGATCTCGCCGTAGGTTCCGTCGTTCATAAGTATCTTTTTGCCGTCGAGCTGGTAGAGAGTTTCTTCCTTTTCGATAACTGCACGGGTTCTTACCTGCGGATCATCGCTTACATTTGCACTTGCAGCAACGGCATCATCCGATCTGTGAAATTTATCTTTGAGCTTTACCTGCCATGCAAGCTCTCCTGAAAGACCGATTATGAGGAGCGCTTCAACAACAGACAGGGCTTTGAATTTATTCTTAGGTGCTTTTTCAGCCATTTTGACCTCCATATGGTGAATGATACAGTCAGCAGAGCTTCCTGACAGCGGTTGACATTATCAGGGAACAGTTGTATGATCCGACCTGATATACAATAATCATACCACATCTGCGCTTAAATTGCAAGTGCAGCAGATATAAGAAAGTGGGGTGTGTTCATGTGGTTTCGCAAGGTTAACAATCAGACAATCGACATTGTTTTGTGATATAATATACTAAGTTGATAGGTTATATATATTAATGGAGGAGAAAAATGGAAAAACGTTTTGTTTATGCGGATAATGCTGCAACTACTGCTGTATCGGAGGAAGTCCTTGCAGCAATGCTGCCATTCTTCCGTGAAGGCTACGGCAACGCTTCAAGTATTTACAAGCTTGGCAGAGATGCACAGCGAGCAGTTGAAGATGCAAGAAGCAAGGTCGCAAAGGCACTCGGAGCAGATCCGAGAGAGATATTCTTTACAAGCTGCGGAAGCGAAGCTGATAACTGGGCTATAAAGGGTACAGCAGAGCTTATGGCCAAAAAGGGCAAGAAGCATATCATTACCTCAGTTTTCGAGCATCATGCGGTGCTGCATACTACAGAATATCTTGAAAAGCACGGCTTTGAAGTAACATATGTCCCTGTCAGCGACAAGGGCCTTATCGATCCTGCTGATATCAGAAATGCTATCCGTGAGGATACTGCACTTGTTACGATAATGTATGCAAACAATGAGATAGGTACTATCCAGCCCATAGAGGAGATAGCTGCGATATGCCATGAAAAAGGGGTTCTCTTCCACACCGATGCTGTACAGGCAGTAGGTCATGTTGATATAGATGTTCACAGTCAGGGGATAGATATGCTGTCTCTTTCAGGCCATAAGATACACGCTCAGAAGGGCGTAGGAGCACTGTATATCCGAAAGGGCATCACATTGCCGAATCTTATCCATGGAGGCGGACAGGAAAGAGGAAAGCGTGCAGGTACAGAAAATGTTCCTGCAATAGTCGGACTTGGAGTTGCCATTGAAGCTGCAACACGTAATATAGCTGAGAAGAATGCCGTAATAATCCAGCGCAGGAATAAGCTCATTGACGGCATACTTAAGCTGCCATATACACGCCTTAACGGTGACAGGGACAAGCGCCTGCCGGGAAATCTCAATATATCTATAGAGGGAATAGAGGGCGAATCATTGCTGCTCATGCTGGATCTTAACGGGATATGTGCTTCATCCGGTTCTGCCTGCACATCGGGCTCCCTTGATCCGTCACACGTATTGCTTTCCATAGGACTGAAGCACGAAGTTGCACACGGTTCCATGAGGCTCTCTATTGAGGAGGACGTTACAGATGATGACGTTGATTATATACTTGAGGTCGTTCCGAAGGTAGTAACACGTCTGAGAGAAATGTCACCTGTATGGGAGAAAATGATGAAGGGCGAAAAATACGAATAAAGGAGAAAAGCTATGTTATACAGTGAAAAAGTTCTCGACCATTTTTCAAATCCCCGCAATGTGGGCGAGATAGAGGATGCAGACGGTGTGGGCGAGATAGGAAATGCCAAGTGCGGCGATATCATGAAGATGTATCTCAAGATCGATAACAATATAATAACCGATGTCAAGTTCAAGACCTTCGGCTGCGGAGCAGCAGTTGCGACTTCATCCATGGCAACAGAGCTTATTAAAGGCAAGTCTATCGATGATGCCCTTAAGCTGACAAATCAGGCAGTTGTAGAAGCCCTTGACGGACTCCCGGCAGTTAAGGTGCATTGCTCTGTTCTTGCGGAGCAGGCAGTTCGTTCAGCACTTTCGGATTACTATACCCGTCAGGGAATAGATCCGCTTCCGATCGTCGGAGAGATCAAGGAACCTGAGGAATAATGCGCCGGTGCGCTGCATTAAGATAATATTATAAAGCCGCTTACAGCCTGTATAAGAGTACAGGCTGTTTGTTATTTATATAATAAAGCTTTCATTGTATATTGATTAATTCACACAATTTCTATTGAATATGATAAAAGAATATGGTATAATTAACTTAACGCATAAAAATAAACGATTCTGAAGTCAGATATATGATAATCCCCTTCAGAAAGGGCGTGGATTTATGAGATTGACCTATTCCATATTGTTTCTCGTTCTTATTATTGCATTGTTGATATGCACCATTCTGGCTCGCCGTTCAGACAGACCTGCCAGAAATTCGGTTGCTTTTCTCGAGTCAGCGCTGATACCTCCGGTACTCGGAAATCTGTTTATAGTCGGAACAAGTATGAGGACGACTGCTCTGATCGGCTGTTATCTATATTACCTTGGCATGGATCTTGTGCTGTATGCTCTGGTGAATTTTACCAATGTGTACTGCCGAAGCAAAGGCAGTACAGCACATAAGCCAACGGTAATGTATGCCATGCTTGCTGCGGATGCGGTACAGATGCTCCTTAATCTCATATTTGGTCATGCTTTCAGCATAAAGGAAGTAATTGTCGGAGGAGCACCCTATTACAAGCTGGTACCTTATTGGGGACAGGCGATCCATCGTATCGTGGATTATTCAGTTTTCTTCTGCGTCATACTGATATATTTGATCACCACTGTCAAGGCGACGAAGATAAATCGAGAACGTTTTGCCGTTATATTTGTAACTATGCTCGGCGTAGGACTTCTTCAGACATACAATATCTTCTTCCAGTATGCCATTGACCGCTCAATGCTTGGCTACGGCGTATTTGGAGTGGTAATATACTTCTTTGCCATACATTACAGGCCTTTGCGATTGCTGGACAATGTTCTTTCCAATATCGTTTCCGGATTATCTGATGCCTTCTATATATTTGACTCGGATGGCAGCTGTATATGGGCAAATGAGCAGGGATGCCGGCTTGCCGGTATAGAGGATAACAATTATGAATCCATAACCGGAAAGCTTCTTTCGATCTTCGGTGATGCCGGAAAGCCTGACGAACATATATCAAAGCGCCGGGCAGGAGAGGGCGAGAATGAACGTTACTATGTGCTTGAAGAAAATCATGTTAAGGATAGCAAGGGACGTATAGACGGTTCGTATCTTCGCATACAGGATGTCACAGAGGAGGAGCGTCAGATCAAGGCTCGTGATGAACAGATAGGACAGATAAGCCAGGAGGCATACAGAGATCCTCTGACAGGTGTGGGAAGCAAGGCGGCGTATACAAGAAAGGTCGGCGAGCTGAACAAGGCCATAGCAGAGGGAGAAACTGAATTTGCAGTAATAATGGTGGATATGAACAATCTGAAAAACATCAATGACGATCATGGCCATAAAGCAGGTGACCTTTATATCAAAGGCTGCTGTCATATGATATGTGAATTTTTTAAGCATTCGCCGGTTTTCCGTATAGGCGGAGATGAATTTGCGGTCATTCTTCAGGGCCAGGACTATGAGAACAGAGCTCAGATAGCGGAAGGGCTTCGTGAGGCTTATAAAGAGTCTTACGAGCAGGAGGATGCAGATCCGTGGCTGAGATATTCCGCTGCTGTAGGACTCGCGGAATATGTTTCCGATGACGCTGCATTTGAGCTTGTATTCAAACGTGCGGATAAGGCAATGTATGAAGAAAAAAAGGAATTCAAGAAAAAGCACGGAAGCTACCGCTGACGATGTACCGCTTCTGAAACAGAAAAAAGCAATGCCCCTCTGTCATGGATAGACAGAGGGGACATTTTTTATGTCAGACGGAAACTTTCCTCAGAAAGCTTTCCCCCGAGTAATTGATAGATTGCAATATGAGTGTCGTGCATAGTTTGCTGTCCGTTTTAGGGTGTATTACAAATTGGCTTCCAGGAGCGATCTCATAGTGGTCAGGTCGAAAGCGTCGATCATGCCGTCCTCGCAAAGGTCACCTGCCTGCCAGTCGGCAAGCTTTGCGTCAGGCCTTGAAAGCAGCCAGTTCTGCATAGCCACAAGGTCAGCGATATTGAATTTTCCGTCAGCATTGACATCTCCAGTGATCTTTCCGGAGGGATCGGTATCGTCAGGCTCTTCACTGTCGGAATAGATCACTGCCGGTTCATCCACAGCGCTGCTGCTGAGCCGGATATAGTCCAAAGCTCCCTTGAATCCCTTTCCGACCACAGCAAGGTCGTTGGAAGAAGCGCTGATAACAGACTGCATATCAAGTGAAAACGACTTGCTGTCAGCCTCCTGTCCGTTTATAAGCAGCGAAGCCTTTCCGCCTATGATACGGATAGTGATCTTGCTCCATTCCCCCTTTGAGAGAGGGGCAGGAGCTGTAAGCTTTTCGGTAGTTCTGCCATCGGTGAGCATCAGCTCTGCCACACCATTCTCGTTGCTGGGAGTGAGGGACAAATATGCATTTTCATCGCCGAAGTGCAGGATCTCCTGGCTGGATGTTCCGCCTTTCCAGAGGACGCCAAGGCTGAGCTGGATATCCTTTGTCTGGAGCAGGGATGTGTCAAGCAGCAGGCAGTCTTCTCCACCGTCAAAATTCATAACGCCCTTGGCAGAGGTGCGCTCCTCAGACCATTCTGCACCGAGCTGACGGGCATTAGTGGCAGTATTGCTGTCCTTAGCCCAGTTCTCAGAGGCACTGCTGAAATCATAGCCTGCAATGTAGCTTTCAGGAGATGAGTGATGACCATAGTCATCCAGCCAGCCGAAGTTGATGCCGTAAGTGATAGATTTATCGTTGCAGAAATCACCGTCGAGAACTGCACTTCCTGAGTAGGTCTGGCTGCCGTAGATATATGCCATTCCCTTTGCGACAGCGTTATCAGTCAGCTTCACAGCATCTGCAAGATAGGCCTTCTGCTGTACCTTTGCGCTGCCAGAGACTGAGCAGGAATTTATTACGACAGCGCTTCCGCTGATGACGGCACTGCCGCTGAGCGAAACGCTGCCCATCTTCCAGCCATTGTCGTATACCCAGCCGCCGCCGTCAACGATTGCATGGCCGCTTATGACCACATTATCCTTGGCAGTAACGCTGTTAGCTGCTACAGCATGATCTTCCACTCTGACGCTGCCGGAGAGCTTAGCATTTCCAAGCACCATTGCGTCGGGGCCGACGTATACTGAATCGGCAACGCTTGCGCTGTCATCCACCCAGCCGCCGCCATTAGGATGAATGTGGCCTTTGCCTTTGGAATAGCCGCCTGACTGGATGACATCTGCGCCACTGAGTTTTATCTCATAGGGATAACGCCTGCGTTCGTCACCGTCTTTATACGAGGAAACGTTGTCCTTATGGAACGCATTTGCCTTCACAAGCTGCTGCGGCATAGCTGAAACAGTGAGATATGCTGATACAGCGCCGTCAGCAGATATACTTGCCTTTTGTCCGCTGCTGAAAAGCTCTGAATAGGATTCGTTTCCAGCGGAGTCAACAGTGACGATACAGGCCTGCCAGCCGGCATTGCTGTCGTCGGAAATCCCATTCAGCTCGGCGGAGATAGTGCTGCCTGAGATACTTAGCGGAATGATATTTATTCCGCCCTGCATAGGAGCTTCTTCCTGCGGTACCTGCAGCCAGCCGCTTCCGTTATCCTGGAGGACAGTGTAGAACAGATTCCAGTAAAAGGGTGACTGAGCCAGCTTCTTATTGAATTCGTCTTTATATGCCTCCTGAGCGCCAAAATCGAAAGTTGCCATTCGTTTTGCGTAGTGTCCGAATACAGTTTGTGCATCAGTGCCGAAAAGCCGTGTAATAGTATCGAAGGGGTACTCATTGGACTTGGCCTCAGAGATAATACGCTTTACGGCGTTTATACCAAGTCCCGGCAGATCGTCCGGATTATATGAAAGGTAGACCAGGAACGGCCATACCTCATAGTAGTTCCTTCCATGGGGGAGCGTAAGGCTGAGATTGCGGATATATGGTTCAAACCAGGCTGTTTTGACATTGCCGGTATAGTATCCGCTGCTCAGATACATTTCACGGAACCAGTTCGCCAGCGGTTCCCACCAGGCGCCGGTTATATCCTGATCTACCCATGCCTTCTGCTGCATTGTAACAACGTGACCGAATTCGTGGGCGATAGTGAGATCATCCAGCATTGCCTCAGGGCTGATGATCTCTATGCCGTATCCGTCCTCAGCACTCATAAATGCCCAGCCGTCAGGGTACTGATCCAGACCTGTATATGTAAGATAGACGTTGGTCTTATACTTCTGAGAGCTTCTGCCGTATATGTCAACGTTCATATTTTCCATTCCCAGGTATTCGCCGTAGCAATTCCAGAGCCTTTCGTATGCGGCAAGATTCCTTTGAAGGAAAGCGTCGTTGACCTGTCCGGTGGTATCGTTATTGCCGTAGAATATGACGAAGTGCTCTGATTCCACATAATTTGCTGAAGTGCAATATCCCCATTTGTCACGTATCAGGTATTCTTCAGCTGCTGTGGTGCTTGCTGCCGGGATGAATGGCAGCATAGATGTCATTACAGACAGAGCTGTCAGAGAAGAAGTGATCTGCTTTTTCATTATATGATCCTCCTTGAAATGATTATTGACAGTATCGCCTAAAATACTGTCTGTAAAAAAGTGCAGATATCACGATATACTTTATCATCACTTTGATTATAGCATAACATAAGTTTTGATTCAATAACCCTTTGCATTATCTTACTAACATTATGCGGAATACCACTGTGATCCTCGTTCAGGTTTTGCTGTATTAATATTTGATCCGGGGAGATTGGAAAAATGCTATTGTTTTGCGGCAAATCACTTGACACTTTTGTATGATTCGGATATAATAAAGAAGGTAAAATCTATCAGAAGTAATAAACATAAAGGGAGGTTATTACATGAGAATATCCAAAAAACGTATACTTAGCGTCCTTGCGGCAACTGCACTGTCGATCGGCGCTGTACCGCAGAGCACTATCACACTTAAGCCTGTACTGACAGCCTGTGCAGAGGCTGACGCAGCAGAGAACTTCAACTACTCGGTAAGTAATGACGGTACATATGTGACCATCACAAAGTGCATCAGCTCAGATTCTGATATTGTAGTTCCTGATACGATCGAGGGGCTGCCCGTAACTGCGATTGGCAGTCAGGCGTTCATGAAAAACGAAACTATAGTCAGAGTTGTACTGCCTGACACGATTACGGAGATCGGATTCATGGCATTCAGCCAGTGTGCAAATCTGCAAACCATCAATATGCCGTTAGCGCTGAGAACTATAGGCGGAACAGCCTTTGGCGGATGCACTGCATTGGAAGAGATCGATCTTCCGAGCGGCGTCGAAACCATCGAAAACGGAGCGTTTTCGTCCTGTACGAATCTGGGGACAGTCCAGATCCCGGAAACCGTGACAAGCATCGGTGAAAGCGCATTCCGTGATACCGCATGGCTCACTGCAAAGCGGAACGAGAATCCGCTCGTGATCGTCAACAGCATCCTGATCGACGGCACGACTTGCTCCGGCGATGTTGTCTTCCCGGACAATGTAACAGTTGCATATATCAACAATATGGCATTTTATAACAACACAGCAATGACGGGCATTACGATCCCGGATACCGTAGCCTTCATCGGAAATCAAGCCTTTATGAGGTGTTCCGCTCTTAAAAGCGTTACCATTCCGGACAATGTGACCGAGATCGGATCGTCTTTATTTGATAATTGCAGCAAACTGGAATACGTCGAGTTATCAGACAGTCTTACCACACTGAACAGCGGACTATTCAACGGATGCAGCAGCCTGACCTCTGTAAAGCTTCCTGCCAGCCTGACCAAAATTCCGGCAGGTCTGTTCCAAAGCTGTGAGAATCTGAAAGACATCACGCTCCCGGAAACAGTCGAAACGATCGATATGCGTGCGTTCCTGAACTGCACATCTCTGGATGAGCTTGTAATTCCTGACGGAGTACAAAGTATTGGTATGCAGGCATTTGCAATGTGTACGAACCTGAAAAGCATTACTATTCCGGACAGTGTGACAAGCATAGGCTCAATGGCATTTACTCGCTGCCCAGAGCTGACTATAAAAGGAAATGTCGGCTCATATGCATCGACCTATGCACAGAATAACGGCATCGGATTTGATGCATTCAACAGTGTATCACTTACTCTCAGTGATGACCTTGGATTGAATTTCTATGTCGGCGGTGTTGATACAGATGAGATCGCAGCAGATTACCGTGTGACATTTTCCGGGAAATGCGAAGAAAACGGCGAGGCAGTTTCCCTTAAGAAAAAGAATGGCGGATATTGTGCAACAGCAAATGTCTCCGCAGATCATATGGATGAAGAGATCACTGCTGTTCTGGAATGCAAGGACGGCGAAGAATGGAAAAAGATAAGTGAACATACCTATTCGGTAAACAAGTATCTTGAAAATGTCGATACTTCTGACAATGAGGCTCTTGCAAAGCTTGTAGACGCTACAAAGGAATATGGCCAGGTAACAGATGTATATTTCAACGGCGGTACTGTTACTGTAATTACAGATGAGCAGGTAAACGAAGTTATAGCTAACACTTACGACTCAACTTTCACAACCGATGAGGCAAAGCTTTCACTTGTTCTCGATTCAAAGCTTGCAGCGAGGATCTACATTAAGGACAAGGCGGTAGAAGCCGGAGCATCTGCTGAATACACTCAGTATATTTCAGATACAAGTCCGTGGTATGATATTACTGCAAAGGCAGGCGGAAAAGCCGGTGTTTACTTCGAGATCCCCGGTCTTGCTCCCACTGAACTTCATGTGCCTTACAGAGTGAAATACGATGGTAAGTATTATAACTTCTCGCCGCTCACATGGGCAAGAAGAGTAATGAAGAACCCGGATTCAACCGATAAGAGTAAGGCTATGGCTTACGCTCTCTACAAGTATTATGTAACTGCAAGAGATTTCAAATACGCAGACGAGGCATAAGGAGAATCAACTATGAAAGAAAAGTATACAGCTCCCGAAATGGAGATAATCAAATTCGATAACGAAGACGTTATCACAACAAGCGACAAGCCCGAAGTTTGGCCCGAATAATAACCAAAACAGGCAATAATAAAAGGAACGGCCATAGAGAAGACGATTCTCTATGGCCGTTTTTTACTTTATGTGGTCAGCCTCACTCAGCTGCATCCTCTGCTGGAGCACTTTCGTCAGCTTCTGCCGGGCTGACCTTGAGTGAGCCGAGGATAGCCTGAGCCTCAGGGCTGTCAAAGCTGAAACCGGCGCATGATACACGGAGGAATCTGCCGCCGGACTGACCGTAGAGTTCAAATCCGCCGCCAAAGTCATTTCCATACTGGAAGCCGTTCCATTCTATATCGCCCAATGTTGTGGCAGGGATATCCTTCTGCTCGTTGGTGTAGGTGTTCTTGTTGTTTTCGTATTTCTGCATCTGGACGTTTTCTTTCTCGCTCTTGATGTCGAAATAGCTGAAATCAGACTTCTTTACTGAGCACATTTCGGGATCATTCTCATCGAAGAAATCTCCTCCCTTCAGTGTCCAGCCGTCTGGCACCATTACTGAAAATATGCCCCATGTCTGGTCAGTGCCTGTGAGCTCAGCCACGGTCTCGGTTTCGATGAGTTCCTCAGCTTCTGTTGGAGCCTCAGTTTCAATGACAGCGCTTGATCCTTTCTTTTCGGACTTTGAAGAGCTGTCGCTGTCTCCGCAGGATGCGAGGGCAAGTGACATAGATGCAGCTATAAGAATAGCTGCGGACTTAGCGATGATGGGATTTTTCATAATTATATGACCTCCTGAAATGTCGTGCTTCGCAGGGAAGCAAATTATCCTGCTCATTATACCAGATCGAGCGGTGTATGTCAAGCTCTGGCTGCTGACGGTATGACAAAATTGCAGAAGCAGGCACAGTCGTGGCTCATAAGTCATCCTGTGGAGATCCCGGTAATTAATAGTTTGTTAATGACTTTATGGCAATATAATGATATAATGAAAAAAATCATTTCCATTATAAATGCATGATAGGACTTTTGCAGAAGCAGCTTATCGGTATGAAACAGAGACGGATTCTCATCCGTCCTTATACAAGGCTGGAAAAACGGAAGGCCGGCATACTTCTGCTTAAAGAAATAATAATTTGATTATGGGAGAGCGCTATGAATAAAAGAAACGTAATATTTGCCGTGATAATGCTGGCTGTTATATTCGGGCAAGTATTCGGCAGAAAACTTCTTTTTAATTATAATCACGTTTACATGGATGGAGTATATTATTCAAAAACATCAGACCAGGTATTTGTGGATACTCAGGGCGAAGGATTTTCAATGAAGAAGCTGAATAAATTAAAAAAGATTAAGATTCTTTCCATAGAACACGTTGATGATGATATGCTTGAAAAATTCGGAGATTTCAAGGATCTTAACCGCCTGGAATTCAAGGGATCGAAACTGAGCACATCTGTATCTAAGATAAATTCGTATGATAAGCTTGAAACGCTTTATTTCTACGATTCAGAGGTGGATCTGAAAGGGCTTAACATAAAAACGTTAAAGGATGTAAACTTTGTAAACTGTAAGGTGAAAAACATCTCGACGCTTAAAGAATGTCCTTTGCTTGAGAAACTAAGCATTTCCGGATCAAATGTTGACGATTGCATGACCGAGGATAACAACAGTGATACTCCATATGATCTTATTCTTGATGACAGTTCTTTTTTGGAAGGCTTTGATAACGTTACAGAGCTTACAGCTGAGGATATGCTGATCGCAGATATATCCGGTATCCTGACAATGAGTAAGCTTGAAAGGCTTATATACAGCAAGGGGATGATATCAGCTGGACTTAGTGATGAGCTGACAGAGCATGGGATAGAGAATTATTCTATCACGATAGTTGCTGTAGAGGTGAGTGAGGACGGAAAGGTCATTGACAGTGATGAAAAAAGCCTTAGCGTTGATGTTAAGAAAAAGGGGACTGATCTGAGCAAACTTGGAAAAAACACTGGGCTTGAACAGCTTTCTATATGCAATGCGGATGATGACAGTCTCAATGAATTGGGCAGCCTTGATGATCTTAAGGAGCTGGAACTGAAAAGCAGCAATGTGGGAAGCTTCTTATCAAGGCTTGATAACTATAAAAAACTGGAAAAGATCACGTTTTGCGATTCTGTTGTTGACCTGAGTGTTCTCAGAAGCAAAGCATTAAAAGAAGTAGCTTTTGACGGATGCAGCGTGAAAAATTTATCAGCGCTGAAAGAATGTCCAGAGCTGGAAAAAATTAGTATTTCCAAAACTGCTGTTGACGATTCTATAAACGATGAAAGCGATGATACTTATCCGGATAAATTTGTACTCAGAAACAGCTTATGCTTTTCAGGATTTGACAATGTAAAATCCCTTGAGATCACAAACATTACGATCATGGATATATCCGAGATCTTAAAAATGAGCAAGCTGGAAGAATTTGTGTACAGTGATGGAAAGATGCTGGATGAGCTTGGCTATGAGCTGTTGGATCATGGTATAAAAGTAAGCTACATCGTCAGCGATGCAGACGAAGAAAGCGGGAGTGATCTTATAAGCCTGAGCGTTGATGCCAAGGACAATGAGATCAGAATGAGTGACCTGAGCATATACAGTGATCTTCAGAAGCTTTCAATAGCTAATGCCGGCGATGACAGCCTCAGCGAACTGGGAAATCTTGATGAACTGATACAGCTTGAATTTACTGATTCTGACCTGAGCACCTCTTTATCGAAGCTTGATTCATATAAGAAACTTGTTAAAATAACATTTATCGATTCCGAAGTTGATCTCAATGATCTCAAATGCAGCAGTGTAAAGGAAATTTCCTTTGAGAGATGCAGGGTAAAGAATTCATCCGCACTGAAAACGTGCCCAGCGCTTGAAAAACTCAGGTTCTCGGAAAGCACCGTAGACGATTATATCAGTGAAATAACCTCAGAAAGCTCTCCGATAAAATACATTTTAGGAGGATCGGCTTTTTCCGATTTCGACAATATCAAACATCTTGAGCTGATAAACATATTGATCATAAACCCGTCCGGTATCCTTGAAATGGATAAGCTTGAAGAGTTTGTTTGCAGCTCGTCAATGTTAATGGATGAGGACAGTTCTGAAATGAGCAGGCGTGGCATAAAAGTTTCCTACTATCCGTAACAGTGGAAAGCAGGAGCAATGTGGATATCCTGGTAAAAACGCATAGATATAGTAAGTCCGGAGGAAGTGGACGAAAACTTCCTCCGGACTTTATTGCTGTATGAATGATGATTGCCTTTCCCTCTACAGTATGCTCGCCGATCTTTTTCATCATGTGAGATCCTAAGATAAAGTAGTCGGCAGCGTTGCGGAAGCTCTTTCTATAACGGGTAAGGATATTTAGGCTCCCGTTACAAGAGGGGATAGGCGTGAAAAAAGGAATTGGCGACAGTAGCTTTCTTTACGATATTATACAGGATACTGATATATTATCTCACCAAATGCTGGAACATTGTTCTGAAAGCAGCCATTTCCCTGAAAGCCTTTCCACGATAGAGATACGAAGCACCCACAAATACGGAGATTCCGAGCATGATTTGTACGGGAAAAAGGAGCAAAGCTTCCTTCGGGATCAGAAATGCGAGTATTGCGATCGCAGATGCAGGAGGCAGCATCAGCCCTATCTTCATCATAATGAAGTAAACTGCGATGACGGTAAGTGCTGCTGATACACAGGCAGGAACGAACAGCCATTCAGTCAAAACAAAGCGTATCCCTGCACCGCTGACAGCACACAGCGTTATCAGTGTGATAACCGCTGTCGGACGTTTACGGGAAACAGTTTCGGGTTTCCAGAACTCCGTGAAAGCAACGAGCAAGGGCGGTGCTGCCGCATATCTGACACCGAGTTTCAAAGCAATAAAAATAACCGCACTTGCTATCAGCCACCTTGCAAACGTCTGAATACAGATGCTTGTGTCCGGCTGAGGAAGCTTCTCAAACGGCTGATCTTCGAGGATGCCGTTTTTTACAAGCATGAAGCGTAAAAGCAGAATGATTGCTGTCAGAACACAGGCTGCTATGGGATAAATAATCGTATCGGTTTGCAGTAATACGGGCAGAACTGCCGCCGAGATCATTGGTGCAAAGCTCGTTCCTGAAGTCATGAACAGCGCAGAGGCAAGCAGATATGCGATGCTCATCTGAAACCATACTGCTCCCGGCAGCCATAACACTATGCATAGTCCGAGCACCGCACACAATGCGATAGCGGTAAATGTTCGTAGATAGTCGGTGCGCCACACCAGCTTCGGTGTCAGCAATGCGCCTGTGGCGATTGCGGCTATTTCGGGAAAGATGATCTCCCTGCTGCCAAAAATGTCCGCTGCTTCGATCATACTGCCGATCAGCAGTATCGAACAAAGCAGCGGGATATATGATTTGATCTTCATAGGTCACACTCCGATATATATTTCAAACAATATGTATTATATCACAGATCTTGAGAAAAAGCAAGCTGTGTTTTCGTCCTTATAATATTTATCTCATCTGCTTCTCAAATCGAAACATTCCTTCAGGAAATTGTTCATCCATCTGATCTGCCATATCAGGATCGTTCGGATCGGGGTGGTGGCTGGTAAAAAACTCCACGATATGAAAGCCGCATCGGTTTACATAAAAATGGATATTCCGCTTTTCAAAATACGGTGTAACGGTCTCTCATATTTTGACCTCGGGGTGCATTTCTTCTACCGCATACCATGCGGCATAGCCGATACCTTTGCTGTGAATGCTCGGCGAAACAAACAGGATCTCCAGCTCACCGTGGACACCGTTTACTCTGATGATAACCCCGCCGACGGGCTTTCCGTCCTGAATGATGCAGTAGGCATCGCGCTGTCGATCGACTGCCCGATCGTCTCACGAAAAACTGCGATGTCTTCTGCTACCTGCGGACATGAAGACTGTATTGCAGAGCACGGACTCTCGCTATATATAGAAACTGAAAAGCGCAAGCTGCTGCTCGGCACAGGACAGACTGATGCAGTTGTAAAGAATGCGGAAACCTCAGGCATAGACTTGTCCACAGTAGATACGGTCGTGCTCAGCCACGGTCACTACGACCATTCCGGCGGTATCCTGCCATTCTCGCAGATAAACTATACTGCACAGATCATTATGCAGAAGTCGGCTGCCGAGCCCCACTTCAACGGCGAAGCTACATCGGCATCGACAAGGCTATACTTGATCTGCTTAATGTTCGGCTTATAGACGGAGATGATCAGCTTGATGATGAGCTGATCTTGTTCAGCGGCATCATCGGCAGGCGGTGCTATCCGCATGGCAACAGAAAGCTTTCCCTTATCGAGAACAGTATACAAGTTCCTGATGATTTTGCCTACGAGCAGTGCCTTGTTATAAATCAAGACGGTAAGTATTGGCTGTTGTCGGGCTGTTCTCATAATTGTATCAACTGCAAGAAGATATTATGACGGATCAGCTAAGCTTGTTTGAAACAACAGACCCGTTTACCGGAGAAAAGTACAAAAAGAAATAAAAACCCCTTAAGGGGTAGCTGAGAATGAAATGCAGTTGGCAGACCTTTCTCAGCCTGCTTAAGGGGAAGTGTCCGTATTATGCCCTTATAGGGCTTGTTCAGACCACCTGTATTACGGGTGGTTTTGATTCAAGTCTGCTGTTAAAACATAAGGAAAAGGTAGACAGCATTACTTTAATACTGTCCGGATAGCTTTATCATCATAATCATTTTTCAGTAGGTATGTGCTATCGAACTGTTGGCGGAGTATGGAGTATTGGTAAGAAGTATGAGTAATGCAAATATAGTAATAATATGCCCCCTCATCAGGCAGGAGGTTGTTTTCCGGCTTGGTGAGGGGGATTTTTAATTAGATATGTGCTTTATACGGTAATGCTTGTGATTATTATGTTAATGCCGTTCCATTCACATACAGCGTATAACCGTTGGTGATGATATTGGAAACATCGCCGTCAAAGGAAGTAATATAGGTATCGGCCGTCAGCGTCCATTTGCTGGTGCTGTCGAGCTTGACAGCAACTGTACCGACTTCTGTGGATACGCTTGTGCCTTTGGCATTTGTAATAGAACCGTCGATAGAGCCTGTGAATGTCGAATCGTTTGTAAGGTTCAATGTAAGTTCAGAATCGCTGCCGACCTTGATAATACCAGACAGTTCCTGGCCGTCAGCATTCAGCGTAGCAATATTCCCCGCACCGCTCCAGCCGTCTGCACAGACGGAGAGCAGGATATTTTCACTGTCTTCATTCTTGATCGTCACACCTTTGAGATCGATCACAGCGTTGGTATTCGTAACATGGAACACATGACCGTTCTTGCTTGTCAGCGTTCCGCCTGTCATCGTGAAGGAAGAAGTACCGCTGTCTGCGTCACCGGACATAGACTGGTAGATCATGATCGTATCGTAGAATGTGGCATTTCCATTGCATTTGGTGTTATTCGCTGTCATATTGCAGTTTGTCAGCTCAATGGAGTTCTTGCCTTCGATGCATACACCCTCGGAGAGATTTGAAGTGAGATCAGCATTCTCAACGTGTATCTCCGCAGTAGAGTATATCGCAGGCGAGCCGAGACCGTTGGAAGTATAAGTGCCGCCGTCAACATAAACGGTTCCGCCGCCCCGGTCTGTACGTATAGCCGCCGAGGACTGTCCCGAAGTGTCAACATCAAGATCATAAGCATAAGTGATTCCGCCGCCAGTGGTCATGATACCACCGGAGCCGTCACCAGTTGTTTTGATGACAGTATTACGGATAGTCAGCGTTGTTCCGTCGCCTGCTGCGCCGTTCTGACCGCCGTTGCCGCCATAGCAGAATACACCGTTTGCTCCGTCAGCATCAGAGGTTATCGTGCCGCCTGTGATAGTTGTATTCGAGCCGTCCTTAACAAGGACTGCCGCATTCAGACCATAGAAGTTGCAGTTGTCGCCGCCGTCAGAATCGCCGGTTTTTGTGACAGTCGGATCAGTAATTGTAACTTCATCAGAAGTGCTGATCAGCAATGCACTTTCATCTGCCGTGCTGCTGTTGTATGTCTGTCCGGACTGAGAGTCTGAAGAAGTTATCTCAACAGCACTCTTGTAGTCAATATCTGCGCTGCCTGAACCGCCGGGACCTCCGCCGCCGGGACCTCTGCCATTATTGTCGGGAGGAGCATCAGGTCTGTCACCGTCAGGAGGATCGCCGGGACGGTCATTGTCTGTATGATCATTCGTTTCTGTAGTCGTTTCTGCTTCTGTAGTAATTGACGTAGTTGAGCTTACATCAGAAGCTGTATCTGAAGATTCTGTTGAGCCGCAGGCTGAAAGGCTGATACATAATGTAAGAGCTAACAGAAATGCGGAAAGCTTTCTATATTTTTTCATAATGGGACCTCCTTTTTAACGGTTTGTATCGGATTGTTTTCTATGATTTTATTTTACAGCACAAATCTTAAAACCAGCTTGATCGAAGGTGCAAAAGTAAAGAAAAAACGGTGAAAACTAAGTGAAGCTTTCTTAGAGAAGCCGCCCGATCTTACGGAGCGGAAAACTAATCTCCTAAAAAATCAAGCCCTCAGAAACGCTTGTACGACATTTCCGATGGCTTGATATTCATATTCAGTTTTTATATTGTATCAGCCAATTTCTGATACCGCTATGCTGCTTTCCTCAATGCTTCCAGCACTTACACGGATTTTTATCCGATTCGGGCATATCCTTTACGCCGGATTGAACTTATCCTTGCCCTGCTTGCATCTCGGACATTTCCAGTCATCGGGCAGATCCTCAAAAGCTACGCCGTCATGCTCAGCAGGATCATAAACATAACCGCAGATCGAACAGACATATTTGCCTGTCGCTTTCTTTTCTGAGAAATCTGCCTCTGCAAGAACAGTAGGAACAGGGTTATCCAAGTCCATAACTCGTTTTGCTTCAAGGTTCTCATAGCCCTGCGGTGTATGTGTACCGCAGTAAACAGTCGGATTGTTCCTTACAAATTCACGCACACGGTCAAGCGTTTCACGAGCCGCAGATACATCATCATACACAACAGACAGCTTGTTCTCATGGAGTGCTTCGTCCACATAGGTGATGTCACCGTGGAGCATATAGAACAGTCCTTCGTTCTCGGCAATGATAATGCTGTTGCCGTTTGTGTGTCCCTTCGCCTTGATGAGATAAACGCCCTCGGCTATCTTCTGGCTTTCGGGGAAGTTATGATATGCGCCGTCCATGAATTTCACAGGAACAATATTTTCAAGCCCCTGCAATTCATCTGCGGACACTTCATCTTCGTTCACATATATCTTAGCGTTTGGGAAAGACTTTAATTCGCCCGAATGATCATTGTGCCTGTGAGTCAGCAGAATCTTTGTGACCTGTTCGGGTTTGTAGCCGAGAGCTGCAAAAGCCTCCATATAACTGCAAATATCCTTGCCTGTAAATATCGGCGAGTTCTCATCGGGCACTTCTTCGGGGGTTCCTGCGGGAAGACCTGTATCAACAAGAATGATTTCATCGCCCGTGTCGATCAGATAGTTCTGCAAACTGCCACGATAACGGATATTCTTGTCGTAATTCTCCGCACCGTCCTCACCGCCCATAACGAAGGGCTGCGTATAAAATCCGTCTTTTCTGAATTTAACTGCTTTGATCTCCATTGATATTCATTTCCTTTCTATTACAGCTTTGCAAGCTCTGTTTTGATCAGCTCTATATCCTCGTCAGTACCCACACCGTTGAGCTTCGCAAGTACAGGGACATTGTAATCCCGGCCAATGTTTTCTGCGCCAAAGTTGAATGTTTCAATATGGCTCTTTGAGTTGCTTCCGCTGCCGACAACAGCCTTGACATTTGGGTTGTTTTCGAGGAAAGTCAGTACAGGCTTCGGTGTTTTGCCCTTTCCGCAGGTATAGGTGAAGATAACATAATCTCCGTCGATTTTCTCTGTACCGTCAACGATTTTCAGTGCCTCAAGACCGAGCTTTTTGATTATCTTCTCAACATTACCTGTTTTTGAAGCATAAGCGTATTTCATTGTTAAGACCTCCGTTTATGAAAAGACCGACTATCCTGCAATGCGTTTGCTGATATAGTCGGTCTTGACCTTGTTACATTTACTTTTCAGCCGGCTCCCACTTGCATCTTACGGGGGAAACGATAGAACCGTCCTTCTTCATCTCAGCCATTGCCTTGTCAACGACCTTTCTGTCAAGACCTGTCAGCTCTGCGATCTTGCCTGCATTCAGCGGCTCGCCAGCCTTTTTCATAGCTTCGAGAATCTGTTCCTTTTCTGCCATTTGTGTGACCTCCTATATTTCGATTACTTTCTTGTTATGCTCGTTCGGTGAAGCGTTTATCAGCCTTTCGGGAGTGATAATTACCGTACACTTTAACTGCATAGCGCCCTTGAAAGTATCATGCGTAAGCTGACTGTAATGCTCATAGGCTTCGCCCTCGCAGACAAGCTCCGCAGTTCCCTTTATCTGGTATGCTTCGCCTGTCGCAGGATTTGCGCAGGCTACGGCGACTCTGCCGTTTGCTTTGATATTTTCAAGCGTTGTTTCAAGGAGGACCGCACCTATCGCAAGTGTTCCGTCATCACATACACGCTTGAAGCCGACGGGAACGACATTGGGTTCATCACCGCAGGTCGCTATATACCAAAGATTTTCATTGAAGACCTTTATTACATTGTCGGGTATCATAGCAATCAAAGCTGCTGGTTCAGCCAGTTCTGGAGACCGATCTTTTCAATCAGCTCAAGCTGCTGCTCATCCCAGTACAGGTCTTCTTCCTCGTCCTGATAATACACTTTCAGGAAATCGAATGTTTTGTAATCGTCCCTTGCTTCTTCAACAAGAGTTTTCAGCCAGGCAAGACCGTCCTTAGAAGTCTGGAGATCATATTTGATATACTCTACAATATCCGTGAAAACAGGTTCTTCCTTCTTCGCACCGTTCTTAACTTCACCGCCGAGATCGAGGATACGGTCGATGCACTTGTCAACATAGCCTCTTTCTTCTGCTGCGTGTTCTGCATACTTTGCTCCGAGCTTGGAAAAGCCCTGTGCTGCGAATATTTTCGACTGGATAGCGTGACCGTCTGCCTGCTGTGCGAGATCGGTAACTATGATCTGTAAACCTTCAAGGATCTTTTTTGTATCTGCCATGATGACATACCTTCGTTTAGTTAATGTTTTCGCCAGGCTGTCTGCCTGCCATAGCTTAATCTTAACAAACAAGGCAGGATATGTCAATTTAGAAATACCCCCACTTTACAAAATCATTTTGTAAAATGATGGGAATTACAAAATTCAATTGTTTTCATTGGGGTAGAGATACTGTTTCAGCGGTTCGGGCAGGCTCTTATCCCATATTTCAGCGACCTGTTGCGGCGAGAAGTGCATATCTCCAAGCAGCCATTCAAGCATAAACTGCACGAGTCCATAAGAATAGAACTTTATTATTCCCATGGTTTCATCGGGGATATACTCAGTCATCAGGTGTTTCTGAACTTCTGCTTTCAAAGCTGCTGTATTGATTCTCCGGACGTTCCCAATGAACGAATCCTGACCGCTTGTGTGTTTCAGAGCATTTTTGATAAACTCGGAGTTATCGGAATAGTATAAGGCGGCACCAAGCAGCAATCCTTCCACAGAAAAGTCTTGTTGTCGATCCTACACATGATCTCACGCACATGGTTTGTATATATCCACACGATCATATCGTACTTGTCTTTGAAATGATTGTAGAACGTCGGCTGAGACATACCGCAGTTATTTGTGATATCGGTTATAGTTATCTGTCGATACGCTTTGTCTGTGCAAGCTCCTGAAAGGATTCGGCAAGAAGTTCTTTTGTTGTTTTTCTTTTCATTGCTATCACCTTGAAAAGCTGTTGTTTTCTATAATTATAGCATAAAAGCCTTTACAAGTCAATCAAGTCAAAAGGAGCAGCCCTCAGAAACGCTTGCAAGAGCATTTCCCGAGAGCTTGTTGTTAATATCCAGATCCGATATGTCTGGACTTGTGAGGAACGGTTTATAGGTGCGCCTATGGACTACGGGCTACTGCCATTACACATTATTTAGTCCATTATAATCTTCGTCAGAAACAGCCTAACACCATTCCGTACTGCCGTCCTCGCCTTCGATCTCTATCGCAAGATGTGAGAATCACGAATCGTGGGCAGCTCCGTGCCAGTGCTTGACATTCGCTGGGATATTCACAATATCGCCCGGGTGAAGCTCTCTCGCTGCCTTGCCCCATTCCTGATAATAGCCACGGCCGCCGACACAGATGAGCATCTGACCGCCGCGATCTCTTTCTGCGAAACGCCGTGGTTTTTCGCATGCATCAGGTGAAATTTCAATGTACTGACAGTCACTCCTTGTGATATGAGAGCGACGAGCAACGTGTAAAGCCATGTGGACAGCGAAAGCAAGAAAATGAGTGCCGAGGCGATTGCTAAAGCACTTGGAGCGTAACAGTCCGAGAGTAAAATGAAAGCCTCTGGACGGTCATGTTCAGAGGCTCATCAAAAACATTATTTTTCATCATCTAATATTTCTTCAACCATTTTATCAATTTCTTGATCAGCTTGCTCAGGAGTTATTTCAGGAAGTTGTTCTACTTCAGGATTATTTTCAGTCATTTTATCATATTCGTTGATTCCGGTTATAATCTCATTTTTAGCTAATTCAACGTCTTCAACGGTAATTATATTTGATTTGTGCTTTTCAATTAACTTTGTTGCCAAATAACCTGCCCCAATACTTGCAACAACAATAATGGGTGTAGCTATTCCCCATTTTTTATTAGCTTGGCTTTTTCCTAATTTATAGCTTTTTTGAGAAAGGTTATCAAGTAATTTTTCAGGACCACCATAGGCTTTTGCCAACTGAGATAATTTTGCGTAATTCCAATCTTTCATAGTGATACCTCCTTATAAAATTGAAAAAATAAAGAGTTGAACAGAAAAACTATTCAACTCTGTGCTGGCGCAGTGGGTGGGATTCGAACCCACGTCCCTCAAGGGGCATCATGATTTCGAGTCATGTCCGTTATGACCACTTCGATACCACTGCGTATTTAATTTAACTATAAAACTGCGAGAAAGCCAATTGCAAACGCAATCACAAACACCGCTGAAACCACGCAGAACAGGGATAAATCAAAGTGCGGCAAGCTCAAAACCGACTATGTTTCGAGTCATGTCCGTTATGACCACTTCGATACCACTGCAAAATTACTTAAATATTATATCACAAAACACAATTGAAATCAATAGCTGTGAAAAAAATAAATCTGATAACTAAATGGAGTATCAACAAATTACTACAGAAATATATTGAAGCCCTTGCAATATACTGGGAAATATGCTATAATTACTATGTAAGGCAGGATAGTGCCTGACAATAACAAGTTTGAAAGAAGGTATTTCCCTATGGGTATCAAAGCAAAAGTAAAATCAGCAGTAAAAGCTGTTGAAAAGAAGACAGGTGTAGATCTTCCCGATGAGCAGATCGGCAATGCAGTTTCCAAAGCCGCCTCCAAGGGGAATATCGAAAAGGCAAAGGTAGTAGTGCGTAAGGTGGCAAACAAGGAGAATCTTGAAAAGGCTGCCGGAGTGGTAAAACACGTTGCTACGAAGGAGAACCTTGACAAGGCAGCAGGTGTGGTAAAGAAGGTTGCTACCAAGGAAAATCTGGAAAAAGCGACAGGCGTTGTCAAGAAGGTTGCGAATAAGGAAAATCTGGACAGAGCAGTGGTAGTAGTGAGAAAGGTCGCAAATAAGGATAATCTGGAAAAAGTGACCGGTACTGTAAAAAAAATCGCTACAAAGGACAACCTTGAAAAGGCACAGGATGCCGTTCAGGAGACGATCGAGCAGATCAATGATTGATATATGATCTGGATATAAAATCCCTGATGATGCCGGCAATAAAACGAGTTTTGTATTGCCTGGCCTGTCCGGGCTTATATTTAAGGTGAAATAAAGTCACAGCCCTTCTGAAGTTAGTATCGGAAGGACTGTGACTTTTGGTTTTTGTATTACTCAGCTGATAAGCTCATGAAATCGTTCTGGTCAATATAGCCGTTCTTATCGAAATCAGCATTGAAAGCGCCCTCGGGAGAAAGCCCCTGGGTGTTGTTCATGTAGCCGGTGAGGCGCTCCTGATCGGAGATGTCGGTCGTGCGGTCGAGATTGACGTCACCGGAAAGGTGGGAAATATTCGCTTCGCCAAGCTCGCTGAAGTTGGTTTTTTCATTTATGAACCCTGCAAATTCATCTGCGCCCATATAGTCACAGATGAAGCTGTTGAAGCGATAATTGGCGTTTCCGGCGTTCTTACAGAGGTAGTACATACTGTTTATGAAGCGGTAAGTATCTGCACTCTTGAAGAGTATCTGCGTGTGCTCACCGTCATCGAAACCATAGCGGTAGTTCTCGCTGGAATTGATCGTGTCGAGCGCACTGTATACAACATCGTTTGTAAGATATGGTGATTCATATTCGCCGCTGAACAGCTTTTCGAGGATATTCCAGCCGTTTTGTACTCCGGAGGCATATCTGCCGTATGCATTGATTACATCGTAGAAGCCTTTTTCCGCATCAAATTCCGGCTGGGCATTTATCAGGGCAGTCGTATAATCACCGAGGTCAACACCGTTCTTGACGATATTATTTGATCGCAGCTGAAGACAGTTCTGCATGGAAGTGATAGCCCGAATGTTGGTATGTACGTCGTCAAGGCTGAAGTTGTAGGCTTTTGCAAATTCCGTTTCGTAGCCTGTAAAAGCATAGCAATGGGAGATCTCGTGCATAAGTCCCCAATCTAACTGGCGGTTCTTAACGGTGTCCTTGAAGCAGTGCTCATTATAGCCAACGGGCATCATAACAGTTGCTGTTGAGAAATCATAGGACATTATTGCGTGATCACAGCAGGGGCATTCGGCATATTTTTCGTCGAACATTATGTATATATCATCGTGATGTATGTTGGTAATATCGGCAAGGCTGTTGACGTAGCGGCAGAGCATACGCATAAAGTCGGCCTGTTCCTCCGGAGTTATATCATCAGTGTTCATTGTTACGTAAACGCCCTCTCCTCCGGGAAGCTTTGCGCTGCACATGGAGTATTCGCCTGGATCATCTGCCATTCCTATGGCGGAGAGAGTTACCTTTTCTTCGGTCAGGGTATCCTTGCCCATGTAGTTGAAAACGATGCTTGCCTGGAAGGTGTCGCCATATACGGATATTGGCAGCCTTACATTGTAGGTGAGCGTATTTGAGGTAGAGAGCAGGGGATTAAGGGAAATATCGAACTTCCTATTGTTCAGGGTGGTCCCTCCGTCGATAAGTCCTTCGGTGCGGAACTTCAGGCGTATGGAAAATGCCTCGCGGATCTTGTCCACGGAGTTAGTACACTCCTTGTTCGGCACCTGTATCGTGAAGAACATGGACATCTTTCTCAGCTTCATTGATTTGCTGGCAGACATCCAGGGGAGTTCAACTGCCGGTTTAGGTCCTCGCCTGTAATTTGTAACGGCAAGTCCGCCGGTCTTTGAGTCCCACATATCTCCTGATACCGGGAAAATTCCTCCGTGGCCGGAGGACATTTTGCTTATGTCTACGTTAATACTGTCGTCTGGGATAGATAATGCTTCTGCGGAACCTGCGGTCGCAGAGAGAGCATAGGCGTCTGAAATTGGGGCGTTGCGGATGATGCTTGCTGGGAAAAAGCAGGCTGCTGCGGCACAGAGCGCTGCTATTGGTCTGATAGGCGGTCTCATAGCTTTCCTCCAATTGATAATTCTCTCCAGATATTATATTAATTTTTTTAAAAAGCAAAAACGGCATTCTAAGGCTTATTACACAGTGTTAAAAGTAAAGTGTTAATAAACCGTTAATTGTATTATAACTTTATTTACATCCTGTGTCAATGATTTTTAAAAAGATTTATTATTTTTCTTATACAAAAAATGTTTATAAATATTCAACAAACATCGTAATATAGCTGAAATTAACAGGAATCATATTTTATTATTTCTCTATTAGTTTAAAAATATACTAAAAGTTATTTTCTGCTCATTTTATCCAGCTATCCCCAAAAAAGTATGCCCGGTCATAATGACCGGGCATTCAAGCGTATAATAACAGGATGCCTTTGAGTGAAAATGGCATCCTGTATTTGTGATCTATTTTAGTCTGCCTCGTATATCATAGCGCTTCAGAAGCTCCGATGGACCGTCAGAGCTTGTGGCTGAGAGGTAGGCAAAGTCTGTCTTTGTGAATTCTGTCCAGACATCGTATATATGTCTGCCTTCCAGAGCTGAGCCGGCAAAGATCTCCTCCCAAGCTTTATCCCAATCGTTGGCTTTGTACTTGCCTTCGCAGCATACCCTGAAGAAATTGAGCATGATATCGTTCTCCGGAGTGGAATAAGTGTAATCCAGCCATACGAAGAATCGGTTCGAGCTGGCTAAGGAGTCTTCCTTGTCGGCCTCCCAGAGTGTCCAGCAGGCGTCGTTATAGATACCGTCCTGGAAAGCGTACTCGTAGCGGCAGAAGTCGGCAAATCGTTCTATGTATTCGCTGAACTCACAGGTTTCAGGGTTCCAGTCATTCTGGATGATATGAGTGAGCTCATGAGTGATGACATCGAAATCCGTGGGGTTCTCCTGGAGCCATTCGTCATGGAGGTGGATCCAGTTTCCCAAAGTATAAGCAGGGGAGTAGTCCTCGTCCTCGATAGCTATAAACGCCGTTCTGCTTGCACGGGCAGTAACTCCGAAACGGTCGTACATACGTGGGTAACACTCCCAGAAAACCTGTGAAATGGTTTTTATCTGATCGGGAGATGTCTTTCCGGCCCATTTGTTGAGATCGATGACAAGATCAAAATCATATCCGCCGGAAGTACCGGATTCATATATGCAGTTGTCTTCATATGATGAAGAGATACCCGGGAGAGCGTCAGTCAATATAGAAATATCAAAAGCTTTTGCGCCTTCTTCTGTTGAAGCTTCTTTGCTGCTGTCAGTAGACTGAATATTATCCTGTTGTGTATCGGCTGGTGTATCTGTGAGTGTGTCTGATGCTGTATCGGCCATTTCTTCTGAGACTGTCTTTGTAACTGTCTTAGTATCATCTTCCGATGATGAGCTGGAGTTAACATGGCTGCCTGAGCATGAGCTGAGGAGAGCCGCAGTGAGTAAAGCTGTGACCAGATGTTTTGGACGCATCTTATCCTTCCTTTCCATATTGTGCTCCGGATGATCAACGGAGCTGCTTTCAATTATTATTATATCATACAGTTCAGGCTTAATCAAGCCGATTAATGCGGAATAATGTGCGGATGATATTATCGCAGCTGCTTTTTATTTCGCACAGTATGTACCTTTGCTGATTCCTGTATGTATATCCGTAATTTTACCATATATCTACAATGAAGAGTATATATATCAGATTATTTTTGTAGACCATTCCTCTATATTCCATACTTTATCAGCCACATCCATATAGAATTCAGGCTCGTGGCTGACAATGAGAACGGTGCCCTTATAATCATTTATTGCTTTTTTTAGTGCTTCCTTTGCATCCACGTCAAGGTGATTCGTGGGCTCGTCCAGCACCAGCAGATTTATCTCTCTGAGCATTATGCGGCACAGCCTTACTTTGGCATTCTCGCCGCCGGAGAGCACTCTCATCTGTGATGTGATATGCTCTGTAGTGAGACCGCACTGTGCCAGCGCAGCACGAACCTCCGCATTTGTCATGGACGGATATTCGTTCCATATGACTTCAAGTGCGGTCTGGGAGGTGCTTTCCTCCTCCTGCTCAAAGTATCCGGGCTCGACGAACTGATCGTGCTCAACTGTGCCGGATAGGGGAGGTATAATCTTCAGCAGTGTTTTAAGCAGAGTGGATTTGCCTATGCCGTTTACGCCTTTTATAGCGATCTTCTCGCCGTTTTCTACCTGAACTGAGACTGGCTTTGTGAGCGGCTCATCGTAGCCGAGAACGATATCCTTGCAGTCTATCACTACTCTTCCGGGAGTTCTTGCCTTTCTGAAGGAGAATACCGGCTTGGGCTTTTCACGCATAAGCGTTATCTTGTCCATTTTGTCCAGCTTCTTCTGTCGGGATTTTGCCATATTGGTGGTGGCAACTCTTGCCTTATTGCGGGCGATGAAGTCTTCCAGGTCAGCGATCTCCTTCTGTTGTTTTTCGTATGCCTGTTCAATCTGCTTCTTTTTCAGCTCGTACATCCGGACGAAGTTATCGTAATCTCCGGTATATCTTGTCATAACAGCGTTCTCCACATGGTAGACCACATTTATGACACTGTTCATAAACGGGATATCATGGGATACGAGGATGAAGGCGTTCTCGTAGTTCTGGAGGAAATTGGTGAGCCATGCAATGTGGTTCTCGTCAAGGAAGTTTGTAGGCTCATCGAGAATGAGTATCATCGGGTTCTCCAGCAGAACCTTTGCCAGAAGCACCTTTGCTCTCTGTCCGCCGGAAAGCTCTGCAACATCTCTGTCGAGGCCTATCTCGTTCAGGCCAAGACCGTTGGCGTATTCGGATATTTTGGCGTCAATGGTGTAGTAGCCGCTATAGTCGAGGATGCTTTGTATCTCACCGACTTCTTCCATTAGAGCGTTCATCTCTTCTTCGGAGCAGTCGGACATCTTATCGTAAAGTCCCAGCATTTCTGCTTCAAGCTCTGACAGGTGTATGAATGCATCACGGAGGACATCACGGATAGAGCGTCCTTTTTCGAGAGTGCTGTACTGATCCAGGTAGCCGGTGGTTATGTGCCTGCACCACTCGACATTTCCTTCGTCCGGCTGTAGCTTTCCCATTATTATATTCAGAAAGGTGGATTTTCCCTCACCGTTTGCACCGACAAGACCAACGTGTTCTCCGCTGAGGAGGCGGAAGGAGGCATCGTTGAGGATCTGTCTTGCGCCGAAGCCGTGGGTAACGTGTTCAACATTAAGTATACTCATTTATCATTCTCCATATCAGTCTATATGACACATCATTTTCAGTCTCTGAGCTGAATTGGTGTCAAATCCTAATTTCTCGTAAAAAGGCATTTTGTCGGGTACTGCTGCCAGCTCTACGAATACATCAGTGCCGCTTATGCCGTGAGCTTTCACGAAGCTGAGCAGCTCGTTTATAAGCATCCTGCCAAGTCCTTTGCCCTGGTAGTCCGGGTGGACTATCACATCTTTTATATAGCAGCAAAGTCCCATATCGCCTATCATCCTTGCCATTGCCACTGTACGCTGTCCATCGTGTAGCGTGACACGGAAGAGTGAGTTCCCAAGGGCAAGCTCGACCTGTTCTTTTGTGGGAGCCCCGCCCCAGACCGATTCCCAGAGCATTATGAAGTCGTCAGCAGTCAGCTGATCGTGTTTTACTGTTATCGTGTTCATGCTGTATCTCCTTTCCGCAGTTTACAGAAATGGCGCCGGAGTGGTATGAGCCAATGTACTCTGGCGGTATTTTCTCCAATTTTTTCACTCTCCTCAAAAATATCAATCATCATTATATCAGTTAAGGCGTTCAAAGTCAAGAGCAGAAAGATACAGATGAGCTGTTTTTACGAATACTTCCCATATGCTATTATATGTAAGAAGCATGGCGGCAGATCAGGAACATTTTTTTATTTATAGCAATTTAAGACTTTTTTAAGGATTAGATTAAGTGTTTTTTTAGGATTGCTTGATATAATAATATCAGCTCTTAAAGATTTCTTAATAATCAATGTGCTATGATTATTACAGTAAACAGAACATGACAAAAAAGGAGGATTTGTTTTGAGGGTTTTTTTACGCTACATAACAAAGAATATGCTTGAAAAGAAGGGAAGATTTTTCCTGCTTATCTTTTCGATCATGGTAAGTACAGCACTGCTCGTTTTCAGTCTCGGAACTGTTAATGTTATCCTTGACGGTTATACAGATACGCTGAAGAGTACGGCTGACGGAAAGGAAGTCGGACTGGCTTCCAACACGGATCAGATCTTTTTTGACGAAAACGATTTTGAACCTGTCGGACTTGAAAATATTGAAGGCCGTATCGAAACAGTAGGTGTTATCAATGTTGACGATGAGATAACATATATTTCTGTCAATGGTCTCAAGGACTGTAACAAGTACGTTATCGAAGGCAGTATACCTGAAAACTCAAATGAGGCTGTCTGTGTTATTTCCGACAGAGTAGCTGATGAACGTGATCTTAAAGTGGGCAGTGTGCTCAAAATAAAGATCAATGGTGAGGAAAAAGAATTCACAGTAAAAGCTATCAGTGCTCCTAAGGGAATGTATTACACTGACGGAAAGATGTCGTTTAATATTGCAGTTCCTTATGAGTATATGAATGAGCTCATGGGTGCGAACGGAAAGTACAACCAGATGTATGCTGAATGCGATTCGGATTCAGTTAAGGCTGCTGATTATTTTAATGAGGCAAATGAAAATATAATAGCCTACAGCCTTACAGATCTTTCGCCTTACAAGACTATGATGTCATCTATCGAGAGCGTAGTTTACCTGATGTTTGCCATCGTATGTGTTGTATGCTGCATAATCATCCACGGTGCATTCAAGCTTATAATAACAGAGAGAATGACCGTTATCGGTACATTCATGAGCCAGGGCGCTACCAGAAAGAAGATATCCCATATCCTTCTTATCGAAGCTTTCCTCTATGGACTTATAGGTGCATTATTCGGTGTAGTTATAGGTGAGCTTATACTTTATGCTATAACAAGATACACATCTCCTATGGCTGAATACGGCATATATATGCCTTTCCACATCAGACCTGAGCTCATTATTATCGGTATTATCTTCTCAATAGCAATGTGTGTTATCTCAGCATGGCTGCCGGTAAGAAGTGTAAAGAAGCTTCCTGTAAAGGATGTTATCCTTAACAGACTTGAGCAGCAGCATAAGAAGGGCCAGATCCGTTTCATAGTCGGCTGTATCCTTCTTGGTATTGCAGTTGCAGGTGCTTATATCAAGGGTGCAGAAAGTGCAGCTATCCTGTTCCTTTTTGCAGGCCTCATAGGAATCGGTATGCTTCTAAGAAAGCTTCTCAAGGTCATTGCAGGAGCTCTCAGCAACGTTTTCAGAAAGCAGACCTCAATATTCCTTGCACTTAACAATATCAAGAGCACAAAGCTTCTCAGGAGCAATATCACACTTATGGTAATAACTTTCTCAGCTATCCTTTGTGTGGCTTCCGCAGGAACAAGCCTTACAAGTGTAGTTAAGGGCGCTTATGAAGAGCTTTCATTCGATTATCAGGTATACAATATCATTGATAATAATTCTGAAACTCCTACTACCGACATACTTGTTGAAAAGCTGAGCAAAATGGAGACTATAAATAAAGATACGATCACTCCTGTTTATTATGTAAACGCTTCTATAGATGATAAGACATACTTCAGTATCGAAGGTGCTGATCCTGATAAATACGCAGATTTCATTGAGTATCTGGATCTGAGATCAGATAAGAACAATAAGTATCTTGAAGCACTTAAGGCATCTGAGGGTAATTCCGTTATTGTTTCCGATCATATTGCAAATACATATGATAAGAAAGTCGGCGACAATATCGATATTGATGTTGACGGAAAAGAGTATACCTTGAAAATAGTTGGTACGATCGATGCTAAGCTTTATAACAATGGTGATCTTATGATCGCAAAACCGGAAATGCTGAAGGATATGTTCCATGTAAGAGAGGCCGGCGGTATATCATTCAAGGTCAACGGCGATATGGAGGCTGCTGAAAAGGAATTCAAGAGCAGCATAGCAGATTTCGGTGCAACCTATATGTCATGGGAAGAAATGCGTGATGAAAACGTTGAAGGCAACAAGCAGATCATCCAGATCCTGTCGATATTCAGCTACCTTGCAATGATAGTTGCTTCTATAGGTATCCTTAACAATATCTCAATTTCTTTCCAGCAGAGAAAAAAGGAATTTGCAGTAATGTCTTCTGTAGGACTCAATGCAAAGAAGAGAAAGAGACTTGTACTCACTGAGAATATATTCTGCGTTATCATGAGTATAATCATTGCAGTACCTTTCACGCTTGTAATGTGCAGACTCTTCACTAAGGTCATGACTTTCTTAAGTATGCCGTTTGATATCAACTTTGACTGGAATGCATTGCCAAAGTATTCACTGGCACTTATTATAGTTATCTTCGTAGCTTCACTTTCAACAATGAAGAAGAGCAAGAAGATCAAGGTTGTACAGGAACTCAAATACGAATGATAAGATATATCGGAGGTTATTCATTATGAATGTTATTGAAGTTACTAATATGAACAGATCTTTTGAGAACGGCAAGGAAGTTGCCCATGTTCTCAAGGACATAAATCTCACAGTTGAAGAAGGCGAATTCGTTTCCATTATGGGACCTTCAGGCGGAGGAAAGTCAACTCTCCTTTACCTGCTCGGCGGACTGGATATGCCGACTTCAGGTACAGTAAAGGTAAATAATACAGACCTTAAGACACTTGATGACAAGGGACTCTGCAAGATGAGAAATGAGGACGTAGGATTCGTTTTCCAGTTCTACAACCTCGTTCCTAACCTCAATGTTGAGGATAATATCTGTCTTCCGCTTATGATCGCCGGCAAGTCAAAGTCTGCTTACAAGGATAAGCTTGATGAGTGCCTCAGAGTTATCGGAATGGAGGACAAGAGAAAGCTTACACCAAGAGAGCTTTCAGGCGGTCAGCAGCAGAGAGTTGCTATTGCAAGAGCGCTGGTATTCGATCCGAAGATCATCTTCCTTGACGAACCTATCGGAAATCTTGACACCAAGACAGGTACAAGGATCATGGAGCTGTTCAGAGATATCAACCAGAAATATCACAAGACTATCGTGCAGGTAACTCACTCTGAGAGCGCTGCACAGTATGGAACTAAGCTTGTAAGACTCGTTGACGGACAGATCCAGTCTGTTGAGCCTATAGCTCAGATAGTGGGATGATCACGAAATCTTTTTTCTCTCCTTATATAACCCATCTATGCAGGCTTTGAGCCTGTACGAAAAACGGGAACAGCTCTGGCTGTTCCCGTTTTCACTGTTATGGTATGCAGTGTCAATAGGCATATCATACGAAATAGTAAGTGTCAGATTATGCATATCGCCTGACAATAGTCCGATCAGCAATAAATAGCTTGAAATAGTCCGGGATGTGTGATATAATGTTCATAAATCAAAAAGCTTTCAGGCTGAAATGATTAAATCCGGAGGTGCGGTAATGTTAGCAGATAACCATTTTTTTGCAAAAGTTGAAATGAAGCTTACAGAAGACGGTATGATAAAGCGCTTTGAAGAAGAGGGCGGTAAGATCAAGGGAAGAATGATGATTATGAGTGTTGATGTCCCGGATGATCTTAAGGACAAGATAAAGCTTGGCGAGAACGATCATGCTTTTGAAGCAACCTTTGATTTTCTCGATGTTGCTATTGGTATGGCTCTTGATACAAAGGGCATAAAGAAAAGATCAGACTTCTGGATCAGAGCCCAGGTGGATGATCCTATGGAGCCCCAGAAGGAATGGGCAGAATACTTCATAAATACCCTTGTGAAGCATATCCGCCAGGACGGTTCATTTGATGATCCGATCCTCACTTTTATCACCGATAAGAATGACTTTACTGTAGTTCCTACTAAGGAATAATAAAAGGAGACCTTTCTGTGAAAGGTCTCTTCAGCGTGTCAAAGAACCTGAAATCGAGTGGGGCGATGTAGGCATCGCCCCACTACAAACTAACTAAGAATAGGAATAATGTAGGCGCTGATGCTCACATCAGCCTGTGCCTTACATTTAAATTCGACTTTTTTCAACAGACCGAGGAGACCTTTCACGAAAAGGTCTCCTTTTTTATGTGAACACATCTTACCAGGCTGTCAGAGGAGCTCCTGGCGGCAGCCGCTGTTCTCGATACAGTAGCATATCTCACCTTCCGGTTCTTCTCCGGCCCGTTTGAATCTTTCAATATTATCAGTAGTATGCATATCCGATTTTTCAAGGACTCTTCCGGATCTCAGGTTCTCGGCACGGTGATATGCCTCAAGCCGCTGGAAGTCTGTCCGGCGGAATATTTCTCTGATGACAGCAGAAAGTGCTGTTCCTGCATAGCTGTTGCCCCAGAAGCTGCGGCCAATACAGTATTCTATCTCGGCGGTACGGCAGTCATCGTATACCCGGCAGAAGGCTATCTGGCCGATATTCATGCCGCTTTTCTTTTCTATCACTGCCCAGCGGTAGAAGTCAGGGCGCTCATAGGCGGCTATCCACTTGCTTAGCAGTGCATCAGTCTCCTCGGTCGCTGTGAACACCGGCTCGCCGTATTCATGCTGTACGGCCGGATCGGATATCCAGTTCCTGAGCATATCCTCACGGTCTGACATACGGAATCTCCGGAGCAGGAGAGTACCGGCATCAATATCAAAAGTTCCGGAATGCATCATAGTTTTTCCTCCGTTAATAATAATTGTATATATGATAACACATTTCTGATAATAATGCAATAGATCATATATGAAAGCTATGTTTTGTTCATCAAACAAATTAAAAGGCGTTTTATTCAAAAAATATACATGAATGTGAAATGAAACTGTGATATAATAAAGAAAATATATTGTTTTTTTATGGGTGTATAAATATTTATTAAGGAGGTCGGGGATGAGTACTGCTATATCAAAAAGGAACCGCAATGACATAACCTTTATGACGTTTTTCTGTGTTATATGTACTTTACTCAACACGATCGGTTCGATGATAGCTGTCAAAACGGGCATACCGTTTTATCTTGATTCTGTCGGAACATTTCTTTCTGCTGCCTGCGGAGGCTATGTTCCCGGAGTTATTGTTGCATTTGCTACTACACTGATAAAAGCGATTACTGATCCTGAAGCAATGTACTATAATGTAGTCGGAATGCTGATGGCGGTTTGCTGTGCATTTTTTGCAAGAAAGGGCTTTTTCCAGAAGAAAGCGCTGCCGTTTCTGACGATACCGGTATATGCTTTAGTTGCAGGCATACCGGATACCATACTTACATGGTTCTTATATACTGCTGATGCTGCGGATCAGTATACCGGGCTTGAAAAGCTATTGCGTGATGATGCAGGAATGTCTGCTTTCCCTGCTAAGCTTATCGTTGAGATACTTACGGAATTTGCGGATAAGGGTATAACCCTGACGGCAGCGGTGATAATTCTGTGGCTGCTGCCAAAAGGGATAAGGAATAAGATCAAACCAAACAGCTTATGGCAGTCTCCTCTTACGGGAGATATGAAAAAGGCAATAAAGAAAAGCCATAGCAGGTCTGTATCCCTGAGAGTCAAGGTCGTACTCATACTTACCGCTGCTACTATAATCATAGCAGGTACGGCTACAGTTATAAGCTCGATACTCTTCAAGGATACTAATACCAAGGATAAGAAAACATTGGCTAATGGTGTGGCTGAGCTTGCTGCAAGCTACATTGATCCGGAAAAGGTGGACAGCTTCCTTGAAGACGGCGAAGCGTCTGAGGACTATATCAACACTGAGAAAATGCTGTATACTCTCAAGGATACTTATCCGGATGTGGAATACCTCTATGTATATCGTATCGAGCCGGATGGATGCCATGTGGTATTCGATCTTGATACAGAAGAGGTGGAAGGCTCAAGTCCCGGTGAGGTACAGCCTTTTGATGAGTCATTCAGTGAACTTATTCCTTCACTCCTGGCAGGAGAAACGATAGATCCCATCATATCTGATGATTCATATGGATGGCTGCTGACGGTTTATAAGCCTGTATATGATGCTCAGGGAAAATGTGTGTGCTATGCAGCAGTAGATATCTCTATGGAAGATATCTCTGTATACAGCAACAGATTCATGGTCAAGCTCATATCCCTTGTTCTGGGCTTCTTTGTACTAATTATAGCTGTATGTACCTGGGTTGTAAAGCATAATATCCTCATCCCGGTAAATACAATGGCATATTGTGCTGAGAAATTTGCTTTTGACAACACTGAGGCGATTGAGCACAGTGTGGAGCGTATGAGAAGCCTCGATATCCGTACAGGTGATGAGATCGAGAACCTCTATCTGGCTTTTGTCAAGACTATCGGTGACAGTATGACCTATGTTTCCGATATAAAGACAAAGACAGAGACTATCTCAAGGATGCAGAACGGACTTATCATGGTACTGGCAGATATGGTGGAGAGCCGTGATAAGTGTACCGGAGATCATGTACGCAAGACCTCAGCCTATGTAAAGCTTATTATGGAGAAGATGAAGGAGAAGCATTTTTATCCGGAAGTGCTCACAGATGAATTCATACACAATGTAATGAATGCGGCTCCGCTTCACGATATAGGCAAGATACATATTTCCGATATCATACTCAATAAGCCTTCGAGATTGACTGATGAAGAATTTGAGGTGATGAAGTCTCATACCACTATCGGAAGTGAGATAATTGAACGTGCCATAGAAATGGTGCCGGATTCAGGCTACCTTATGGAGGCAAGGAATCTTTCAGAGTTCCACCATGAAAAATGGAATGGCAAGGGATATCCCCATGGTATCAGCGGTGAAGAGATACCTCTTTCTGCAAGGATAATGGCCGTTGCTGATGTATTTGACGCACTTGTTTCACGCAGGAGCTATAAGGAGCCGTTCACATTTGAAAAGGCTATGGATATCATACGTCAGGATGCAGGTGTTCATTTTGATCCGCTTGTTGCAGAGGCCTTCCTTGGGGCAGAGGACGAGGTAAGACAAATAGCAGAGGATTTTGAAAAGAAAAGTACTTTGGTATAAGGAACTGAAGGCGGCCAAAAAAGGGAGCCAGGAGGATCAACAGCCCTCCGGACTCCCTTTTCTTGTGCTTTTTAGCTGTTCCTTTTTCCAAGCTCCCAGAATGCCACTGCGCTTGCAGCAGCAACATTCAGCGAATCAACTCCATGTGCCATGGGTATCTTTATTGTATAATCACTGGCATCTATTGTCGATCCGCACAGCCCTTCTCCCTCGGTGCCAAGAATAACCGCAAGCTTCTTTTCGCTCCTCAGCTTTTGGTCGCTGATGCTTACAGTGTCCTTACGCAGAGCCATTGCAGCAGCTGCAAAGCCGTAGCGATGCAGCTCATCAATATAATCAGGAGCACCTGTACTGAGATAAGTCCAGGGCAGCTGAAAGACCGTGCCCATACTTACACGGATAGAGCGGCGGTAAAGCGGATCGCTGCTGGCTGGTGTGAGGAGCACAGCATCAAATCCAAGAGCTGCTGCGGAGCGGAAGATCGCTCCCACATTGGTCTGGTTCATAACATCTTCAAGAACGGCTATCCGCTCTGCGTTCTGTAGTATCTGTTCCGGAGCAGGGCAGCGGCGCCTTCTCATGGAGCATAGTGCTCCCTGTATGAGCTTAAAGCCGGTCAGCTCTGTCAGCACCTCCGACGGAGCGGTGTATACCGGGATATCGCCGCATTTTTCGATTATATCTCTTGCCTGTCCCTCTATATACTTCCTTTCAAGCAGTATGGACAGCGGTTCATAGCCGGCCGCAAGGGCGGTTCGTATTACCTTTGGGCTCTCAGCTATGAATATCCCGGGCTCAGGCTCGTAGTAACGCAGGAGCTGCACCTCCGATGTGCTGCGGAACGGCTGGAGCTCCGGCAGCGACAGGTCGTTTATTTCAATTATGTTTGCCATTTTTTCTCCTTTATATCGAAACATAT
>LVAK01000107.1 GCA_001604035.1 Clostridiales bacterium Firm_05 | reverse complement strand
GCAACAGTATTGTCCTTACCGAATTCGGCATTGCGGAAGGCTGTCGCCCTTATCATATTGAATGAATTCTCGCAGTGCTGTTCAAGTGTCTCGCCGATCATCTTCGTGGACATACGTGTCTTGAGATCCTTGTAGTAGTCGATGCTCTCCTGCTGAGCACGTAGCTTAGCCTCATACTCTGCCTTCTGGGTATCACGTTCCTTCTCAAGCTTAGACACGGCTTCGCTTACGGCCAGTTCCTTTTCCAGCTTAGCACAGTTGAGCTGAGAATCGAGGCCGAGGAGCTCTTCCTTTTTCTTTGCAAGCTCCTCATTGCTCTTGCTGAGCAGCTTCTCATACTTTTCCTTTTCCTCACTGACAGCTTTTGAAACTGCCAGCTCGATCTCAGCGCTGCTCTGTGCAGCCTGAGCTTCAAGCTGCTGTATCCTCATATTCAGCTCGCTGATCTCATCCTTCTTCTGATTCTCTATCCTGGCCGTCTCAGCTTTCAGAGCAAGCTCTCCGTTTTCCTTCATACTGCTTATCTGCTCATTCAGACGAGCGATCTCGCTTTCCTTCTCGGATACAGCCTGATTCAATCTGAGCTCACTTTCCTTCTGTTCTGCAGCGGATATAAGTTCGAGCTGCTTATGGAGCTCGGATTCAAACTCCTTTGTTCTTACCTGGCTGAGGATAGCTGAATAACCAGCCTCGTCAACTGTAAAGGATTTTCCGCAGTGGGGACATTTTATCTCATTCATATTATCGCCTCCGTAGGTATATATAGATCATAATATATTTCAGCAGTCAATTCAAGCCCGAATCACAATATGGGACAAAATGAAAAAACTGTCCATGTCACAGCATCCGATCTATACTGTAACTGTCTTTTATCCCAGCATCACTCCGGCTGCAATAAATCCAATGCCTATTAAGGTCACAAGTATAACGCTGCCGAGCAGCAATGCTCCCGCCCAGCCGGGCAGCGTTGCTTCTCTCTCAACAAAAGCGCATTTGGGCTTGTCAGGATCGTAGAATACGTCCACAGTTCTGCCTGCGGGATAACGTGCCGCCATATCTCTTGTAGCACGAATACCGTTACTGCCCGAACATACTACTACCTGCGGCAAAGGCCCCTGAAGAGGGATATTGCTGCCGTTCGGTCCCATAGGGCTATTGGCAGTCGGAAAAGACGAACGGCCGGAAAAGCGTGGGCCTCTTACAGTATATCTGTTTTCTCCCACTTCATATTCCACAAGTGGGACACGCACATCACAGCTTATCAGCTCTGACATCCCGACCACCCTTCCGACAGTGTGATGAGTAATATGCTGCCGGCGGTATTTCGGTCTGTAGAAGCCGAAGTAATAGGTAATGGCTGTACAGAATATGCCCATAACAGTCATCAGCAGACCGGATATAAGAAAAGCAGATGAATACCCCATAGTGATCTCCTTTAAAGAAAAAATCGTTGCTATCATTATAGTACAAAAACCGGCAGCAGTCAATATGCTCCCCTGCCGTTTTTTCATATTTTTATTTACAATCATTCGCACAGGTGTTATAATATATCAAAGAGGTGAATAATATGCAGTCATACAATATCACTGCCGATGAAGCAAGAAAAAAGCTTATCTCCGGCAATCAGAAATATATCAGATCAGTTCAGCTCACCAGCGACGTATCTCCTGAAACGCTCATGAGATTCAGCCAAAGCGGACAGCAGCCCTATGCCATAATCATAACCTGCTCGGATTCAAGAGTGGTGCCGGAGCTTATTTTCTCCGCAGGCATCGGCGACCTCTTTGTGATAAGGGTTGCCGGTAACGTTATCGACTCTCACCAACTCGGAAGCATAGAATATGCGGCAGAACATCTTGGTACAGGCCTTATCGTTGTGCTTGGACACGACCACTGCGGAGCTGTTGATGCTGCCATGAACCATGAGCCCGACGGCTACATAAAGTATATCACCGATGAGATAGTGAAAGCGATCGGTGACGAAAAGGACGAGGTTAAGGCCTGCTGCCTGAACGTAAAGCATAGCTGCGATATCATCGAGCACAGCTTGCAGATACAGAAGGACGAAAGGGAATACGGCCTGAAGGTGCTTGGCGCTATCTATCACCTGGAAAGCGGCGAGGTCGAATTCCTATGAGCCTGCCTGAAATATCAATCGAGCTGAAGGTCGTACTGAGCATATCACTGCCCCTGCTGATTCTGATGGTATACGAATTCGTGGACGGACTGCGCTCATTCCGGCTTGCAAGAAGGCTTCACCGCTACGGGGAAATCACCTCTGGTTACATATACCGTGCAGGCTTCGGAAAAAGCACTCATTACCGTATAACATACACTGTCAACGGTTCCGACTATACGATAAAAAGCATATGGATGACCGCCAGGATGTCAGCTACATCTCATACCACAGTTCTCTATGATCCCGAAGATCCGAGAAAGGCCTGCATTGAAAATCACGATCTGACAGGCTCAACTATACGCTTTACAACATCCGCAGTCATATTAGCCGTTGCGTTGATATTCGAGTTCATCTGCATCGTGTACGCACTATAAAGACGCTTCTGTTTGTACTGACCGGAATATCAAAAAATAAAAACAAGGAGAATAATCATGGATACAAAACTCACAAGAGCCGCAATCGCCTGTCTGCTGGCAGGTATGGTATTGACTGGCTGCGGAAATACTGACAGCAGTTCATCATCGCCTGTCGCAGATTCCGAGATAATCACAGAGACCGAAACAACATCAGAGGCCGAAGCAACAGAGCCCACTACAGAAGAAAGCGAGACAACAACTGCCGAGCCGTCCACAGAAGCAGCTGAGCCAACAGCTGCACCCACGGAATCAGAAGAAACCAAGCAGGATTTCCAGCCTGTAGCTGCGCCCTTCGGAGATATCAGCGGCGCATATATATGCGTCGGCGGAATAGCCTTTACACCTTCCGTATACGTACTTTCGGAGGATGACAAAAAAGAATTATCAGCCGTTATCGATTCAATAGAATGGGAAGAGTTAGACGGCACACCTCAGGTGCCGTATACTGCCGGTGCAAATGGCCTTGCCATTTATTTCAATAATAACGGCAAATGTTCTATGTATGACCCTCTCAGCTCAGCATACAACGACGAAAACGAGCGGGTATATTATAGGGAGCATTACTCTGACAAAGATACCCCTTCAATGTACGATGCAGTTTCGGAAATGGCATATAACAATTCTTCAAAAAATGATCCTTCAAGAATGGTAACAACTCATCTCGGGGATGAGTTGAATCTTCCGCCTGATCATAGCTTGCAGGACTACTGGGATCTGATCTGGCAAGACGTCATTCCCTTCATAGAAAGTACACAGGAATGACAGTTCCACCCAAATCATAATATATTGCCCCTGCCATAAGTTTCACACTTATGGCAGGGGCATTTCATGTTCAGCGGTTCTCCACTTCTTTTTTTATACTTTCGTACGCAGCTCCGGCCTCATCGATCATAAAGCCTGCTGAATCAAAATTATAATCGTCAAGCTTGAATGATACAGTCTGCCGCTGCTCTCTGCATTCATAGGACAGAAGCTGTCCTTTAGGAGTAATGAGTATAGTATATGTTGGAAGTGAATATCTATCCTTCTCATTTTTCGGTCCTATAATTATCTCGGTATTGCCGTCTGCTTCTCTTTTTTCAACTGAATAGCCGGGGGGAGAATCCTCAGAAACGGTTACATCTGACAGAGTTTCTTCAAGATACTTGCAAATATAGATATAATGATATCCAGGCGACAGAATTGAATCATCGATTATGTAGCTGCACAGGCCTATGAAATCAGTTTTCCCTGTGGCTTTATTCACCATCCTTACAGCAGAATCATCATGGCCGTTCATAGCGATCTCAACCTTTCCTTCTCTAAGGTCAGGATAATGATATGTTCCCTCGCCGTTCATGTACATCTTTTCGTTTACGGCATCAACATAGAGATATCCGGTCATAGATTCAACTACTCCTGAGTCATCCTTAGTTTCATATGTGTAGTGCGCTTTCAGGTTAGTATAGTCAGTTATTCCGCTGCATATCAGTTCAGCCACTTTTGAGCCTTCACACATGACCATATTCTGATCGATTATCTCTTTGAGCTTTTCAACATTGTCCTCGTTTTTCAGCTTGAAGCCGCCCTGCTCATCGATACTGATGTATCCGTCAGGGTAAATGCGTAAGTTGCTGCCGTAGAACAATTCTCCCGGTCCTATTTCGTAGTAGCCATTGGTGATATGTTCGCCGTCCTCTTCGTAATGGCCGGTATTGCTGTCGATCTCCTCGCCGTCGCAGGCCACCCATTCCAGTGCAGCCAGTCCGTTCATAAGAGCCTTTGCGTCAGGCACGGAATAGTATCGGCGCTTCCGGTCAAAATTATTATCCATAGAACCTTCAAACCACCGGGCGTAATCTTCACTTTCATACTTTTTAAGCAGAGCTGTCGGATCATCGCTCCTTTCAAAGTCAAGCCCCAGTTCTTTCACCTTTTCTCTGAACGTTTCAAGGTCAGTGTCATTTTTCAGCTTGTAGTCAACAGCATAGCCCTTATGAACGCCTTCCAGCCAGCCATCTTCGCTCAGTTTTACTGCTCCCCATATGCTGTAGTATTCTCTCTGATCGAATTTATCTGCTCTTACCCAATCGAAGCTGCTGACAAGGGCACTGATATCCTCCATTTCGGGCACTCCGCACTGTACTGAAGTGCTTCCGCTCCACTTGTATGTGGAATAATTTGAACTGGTGAAGTATGCCCCGGAAACAACGTCCTCTATCTCACCATCGGGAATAGTCTCCCAGCCCTGGACAGAATGTTCGTCTATGGAGTACATATCCAGGAAGTCCCGGAAAATCTTTCCCCCGTCATCGAACCAGTAGCAGTACTCCTGCTCCTCGTCACCGATCTTCTCTGTCCACACACAGAATCCGTTGGAATACAGATCGCAGTAGATAATGCTTTCTCCGCTGCCGGGATAGAACTCAAACTCCAAATTCTTTACAGTCTTGGCGGATATTAATTCCGAAGGCTTGTTTTCCATGCCCAGAGCATCCATATACTCAAAAAATTCGGCTTTGCAATCACTGTTTCCAGGCATACGATACGTGCTCTCCACATCATCAAATGAGCGCACCATTACCTTCATTATACAATTATCCTTGTATGCCCTCAGCTTTCCGTAAACTGAATCGTACTGCTTTACATCCTCAACATACTCGCTTTCGGATGAACTGCCGCTGACAGCGATATTCTTATCATCATTGCCCCTGAGCCTTGAGAAGCAGTATGCTCCCCCAGCCACCGAGCCGCCGGCTATGACCAGTGTCACAGCAGCGGCAAGGAGCCTTTTCCTTGCAGTTCTGTGATATATCTCAACGCCGGATACCTCCGAAGTATCGTCATGGCTGGCGGCTGCTGTCCTGTTTATATCGCTGTCGCCGGCCTCCCGGATAAGCTCCTCGTCTATCATGCTCATAGCCTTCATGAAGTCATTCTTATTCATAATCATACCCCTCCTTTTTCAGAAACACCTTCAGTTTTTTCCTTGTGCGGAAAAGATACGTAGCAACCGTTCTCTCCTTCAGTGAGAAGCGCTCTGCAATGTCTGCAACCGAGTCGCCGTAGGTATAGCGGCGCACGAATATCTTCCTCTGAAGCTCATCCTGAGTCCGCAGGAAGCGGCTGATAGCATCTGCCAGATCAGCAAGTCTGATATTCTCGTCCGGAGTTGCCGGAACACAATCCGATATCTCATCAAGGGAGATGGTATAGCTGCTGTCACGTTTTGCGGCCGAGTTATATTCCAGTCTGTTTATCGCAATATTCCTCACTATCCTGCAAAGATAGCTCTTAAGATCAGCCGGACTTGCCGGCGGGATACTGCTCCAGACCTTGTAGCAGGCTGAATTCACACATTCCTCTACATCCTCGGACTGTGACAGAACATTCCCGGCGATATAAGTACACAGGCACTCATACTTCTGTCTGAGCTCGGTGATAGCGGATTCATCTCTCTGCCGTAACAGTTCGATTATTGCTGCGTCATCCATATGATCGTCCTCCTTTCTGAGGCTCTGTCGTCCTCTGTATATATAGACAGACATTAATGGAAGGATATTTCACTTTATGAAAAATTTTTCTGTTATTCAGGGTATTTTTTTCTGGGAGAAATTATGATATCCGGAACTTTGCTCCGGCTTCTTAATAATATTACTATTATATCATATAAGCGAAGCGCTATGATATAATTGCCCGATGTGCAGGGAGCAAATCTTCGATTTGCGTATCTGCAAGGGCTTTTAAATCAATTATAATGAGTGCTTGCATTCATTATATCATACAACATCCGTATTTACAATATCGACTAAAGATGTTATAATAGAATGAGCAGAGCTTTTACACCACCCCTCACCGATCTTAAAGGAGATAATAATGCGTATTATACAAAACTGTGCCGAGTGCTTATACGAGCGCCAGAAAAACAAGACTGATAATGCTGAATATCTTGCGGAGATAAAAAGTCTCCTTGACAACCGGAAGGAAACTGATACCAGCCCGTACATGGTATATCTTTTCAACAAGGTACACCTTAAATATTTCGGCAGGAGCGCTGATTACAGCGATATCAAGAAACAGTACAACGACCTTGTACTATCCATGGAGGACTCCCTTCGCAGCGAGATAAATTCAGCAGCGGATCCCCTTGCAAAAGCACTCATGATGTCACGGGTAGGCAACTACATCGACTTCGGCGCAATGAACAGCGTTAACAGCGATGAATTCCTTTCACTGTTCCGGAACACGGAAATGCGTGAAGATGATGCGGCGGCATATGAGCGTTTTCTCCGGGACTGTTCCTATGCAAAAACATTCCTTCTGATATGTGACAACTGCGGAGAGATAGTCCTTGACAAGCTTATGCTGGAACAGCTCAGGGAAAGATTCCCTCAGCTCACTGTCAGGGCAATGGTACGTGGGGGAAACATCCTCAATGACGCAACTGCCGAGGACGCAGCCTATGTCGGACTTGACACCGTTGCAGAGATAATACCAAACGGCGAGGCTATTGCAGGCACCATATACGAAATGCTTCCCGGCAATGCAAAGGAAGCACTGGACAGCGCTGATGTTATCCTTGCAAAGGGACAGGGGAATTATGAATCTATGTCCGGTCAGGGCAGACAGGTTTTCTACGCATTTCTCTGCAAATGCGAACTGTTCACAAAACGCTTCGGAGTTCCGAAGCTGACCGGAATGTTCATTTACGAAGATAATTAAGGGGGAAAGCATGGAACTTAGAAAGCTGCCAAGATATTCAGCGGATAAACTTATCGCCGATGCCATAAATGAGGAGGCCTTTCCCGAATGTGAAAGAAACTCGCTGGACAGCCTTTATGCTTCCGACACAGAAGAAAGGCTCGATATACTCGGGATATACGAGAATGGAACTATCGCCGGCTTCTTCGTTGTCCGCATATTTGAAAGCATCCGTTACCTTGCCTACTTCGCAGTCAGTCAGTACAAACGCTCCTCCGGTATCGGCAGCAAAGCCATTCAGCTCCTGAAGCAGCGTTATCACGGAGCACAGATCGTAGCAGAGTTTGAAGCTCCCGATGAAAACTGCGGTAACAATGCTCTCAGACTTCGCCGGCGTGATTTTTATCTGAGGAACGGCTTCTTTGAAACAGGCTGGTACAGCTTCTATGACGATACAGAATTCACAATAGCCTGCACCGCCTCTGATTTCGATAAGGAAGGCTTTGAAAGGTTCACAGCTTACCTGAGCTCGATAGTACCTGACCATATCCCAAAGCTTTACATGAAACAGCAAACACCTTGAACGGCAGCCATACTTCGTACAGGATGTTAAACAGAAATGCTTCCGGCATAAGTATGAAACTTATACCGGAAGCATATTTCATTTATTATCACAATAGGCCTTCATCCCATTTATGCTCCAGCTGTGACTGTCATTCAAACTTTCTGCCTATGCTGCGGGCAGCCGCAACACTTCCGCCAACTGTTCTGTAGGTTTTTGAGACCGTATCATATGTAACAAGACCTACCTTGTCATAGTCCACCTTACCGTCGGTCATAACGCTCTCATCAGCCTTCAGTCCGACCACCTCTGCAACTACTCTTGTCTCGCCGAATTCTTCCTGGATATCGATAACCCGGCACTCAATAGCTACAGGGAGCTGATCTATCAGCGGGGCATTGACCTTATCCGACTTCGTAACGGTAAAACCGCACTTTGCCAGCTTATCCGCCACCTTGTTCCCTGACACAACGCCTACATAATCGCAGGCGGCGATCTGCTCTGCTGTTGCATATGCAATGGTAAATTCTCTGTTGAGCTTTATATTTTCAGTAGTCTTGTGTGAAGGTGAAAGGCTGACTGAAACCTGGCTCATGCCTATCTGACCGCCCCATGCTGCATTCATGGCATTTGCAGTTCCGTCTGCATCATATGTACCGATGATAAGTACAGGGAGCGGTGCGAAAAATCCTTTTTCAAATGATCGTTTCATATTTATTACCTCCGGAATAGATTTTATATTTCAGCTTATGATAGATTTATCCCTTCATAAGTATACCACAATACGGTTCTTAAATCAATATATGCGCTGTGAGTAAAGTATTTTCACTCCTTTAACGTAATATTATCAATTATAGACGCTGCAAAATCCTCATATGCTGCATGACCATCTTCATCATCAGTGTAAGCCATCACAATTTCGTTCATCGCACCGCCTGCATAAAAAATATATTCATCCTGAAAAGTATTCGGACGGTTCACACCCACTGATTTGTATTTGATATAAGATCTGACGTGTGACATCTTTATACCGCTGTGTTCCACGATCTCAGAGAGCTGTACATCAACGTAGCTGATGTCGTTTCTTGACTCTGCGATCATAATGAACACTTTATTTATATCCGTTTCACCATTCAGCTTCTCCTGATCGAGCTTATCCAGTCTGAAATCTTCAAGTGTCGGGCCGAATGTTACCGCAGACGGATTTTCAGCATCCTTCTGTTCGGTCCAGTTGTACTTCACGCCAAATACCTTGACTATCGTATCATTCGGATCATCCTCTGTGAACCACTTGTCTGAATTGACAACTGCTGAATAATTTGTTGCATCCACTATTATCGGCTCACTGTCATCATTGTTCCCACCATTTTCTGAGACTGATATTTCGTCAGCATCCGAGACTGAAACTTCACTATCACTTGCAGTTTTTTTCTCCTGACTGCTGCTCGCAGTATCACCGCAGGCTGTAAGACATACGGCAGAAAGTAAAGCGACAATCGAAATTTTAAACTTGTAATTCTTCATAATTATACTCCTTATTATGCTGTGATAAATGAATGAAATATTAAATAAATAGTGATAAAACTGCCAATGGTATCGTTCTCTATTTCCTGAGATCCTGCCGATAAAGCATTGCCAGCCTCAGCGGTGTTCCGGCGATCATTTTCTTTATCTCCTCCTCATTATCCAGATGCATGAGATACACATGAACGCCGCTTTCAGCAAGACTTATATATTCCGGCAGCATATCCTTCAGGTACATATGAACATCGCTTTTATAGAATGCTGCCTCGGTATACAGGAACGAGCCTTTCCCCAGCAGAGGTCTGAACGGCTCAAGTGAAGCGGTATCGCCTGTGTAGACCACATTGAAGCCGTGTATATTCAGGTGATAGCCAAAGCATCTTCCCTCAAGGGGCTTCACATGAGTTGTAGGAACAGCCCCAATGAGCCACTTTTTATCCAGCTCACCGGCAGTAACTATATCGAACCACTCCTGCTGGCAGCCCTCTATCCTCATAAGCAGGAGCAGCAGGTCTTCCCTCACCTCTTCGGACGGTGCAACTACAGTCACTTTCTTTTTCATATAGCTTGCAAACCACACATATTGCAGCATTGTTCCCACGCCGCCGCTATGGTCGCCGTGAGTATGAGTTACGAGGATGAAAATATTGTCGTACTGCTGCCAGTTCATTTTCTTGACCTTCTGATATGAAGTTGCCGGACAGTCAATGAGCACCAGTTCGTTATCCTCGTCAAAGAAAGCAGAATTGTGCTCATCCGCAAATGCAGAGCCTCTGCCTAAAAACAGAAGCAGGCAGTCGTTTTTTATCTCAGTCAGCAATCCGGATAAATGCCTGCCCAGCTCCTCAATAGTGCTGTGGCTGCCGTGAACTCTTCTTACAGTGCGTGAGAGCTTAACACAGTCTCTTAAATTCTCCGGCAGTATAGTATCTGCATCGCTGCAAAGTGTGTAGGCACGCTCATTCTCGCTGCAGGCTGACAGCCGACGGTACTGCTCAACATATTCCGCAGCTATTCCCGAGCCTGTGATTAGTTCAAGTTCATGTGGATAATTGCAGGGATTTGTGAGTATACAAGGACACCCGAATTTACGGCTCAGCTTGTCCGCAAACCATCCGCCCAGGCTTTGTCCAACGAAAATGATATCATCGGTAACGATCATATCCGAAAAACGCCTGAGCAGTTCATCAGGAGCAGTATTTATATAATCTATATCCGGCGAGATGATATCCTCTGCCGGGAACATCTCGCAGAGTGCCTTATAATTTTTATTGTCAGCCTCCCCCAGGAAGCCGTGCAGATTCAGTATCTTCATATTACCCTTCCTCCGTTCCGGGGATCATCGTGTCAGAAGCACTGCTCTTTGAAAAGCCGTTACCGCTGATATTATAGATATAACCTATCAGCATCCTTGCGGATCCGGCTGCATTTTTCAGCAATATACCGGTATAAACTTGTCTTTTTCGTCTCCTGACCAATCAATTATATCATATCACACAGCATATGTCAAAGGCAATATACAACAAGTGTCGGATATCTTATCATTTTTTGCGACAGAAATGCAATTACCACGCAAAAGCGCTATACAATAAATTAAAGCCGTGTTTCCTCATTTTTTTTGCAAAAAAGATATTGACATCGGCGTTTGTTTGGTATATAATAGCATTATGTTGCAATTCATCGCAGCAAATATATACTAAAACAGGAGAAGAACTACATGAAACTACTCAAAAAACTAACTTCCACCATGCTGTCGATCACTGTTATCGCCAGCGCAGCTGCTACAGGTCTTCCAACCAAAAGCTACACTTCCGCAGCAAGCAACAAGGTAATGTACAGCACTGTGATATCACAGTGGCAGTCACGCATCAATGCTGAGAAGCAGAAGTTCCCGAGCTATTCCTACTGGAACCACAAGGGCAAGTCAAGCTACAATGACGAGACTTATACCTACCAGCCCTGCGACCACATCCACGAAAAGGCTCTGAATCAGAGCTACTGCAGCAAGACCAGACTTGCAAACGGCAGTGATTGCGGCCAGTGCTACGGCTTTGCTTACAAGCTTGCAAAGGACATCTGGGGCACAACTCAGTTCTACAGCAACAATATCGATCAGAACTACGAGCCTAAGGTAGGAGACAATGTCCGCCTTGAATTCACTGTTACTACAAAGCAGGGAACTGCCAAGCAGTCTCACAGCATCTTCATTACCGGTATTTCTGGAAACAACATCACCTTCGCTGATTGTAACGGTGATCTTGAGAACTGCCAGATCCGCTGGGACCGCACTACATACTACGACAAGATCATTGCCGAGGATGTATGGGTAACTAACTCAAACGGCACTTCCGTAAACAAGGCACTTTTCAAGGGCGATCAGTCCTCAATCACAACAGTAAACAAGGCTTTCCTCAGAAAGCATGGTACTTTCTATGATCGTCCTGTTATCGCAGGTGACCTTAACAAGAACGGCATACTCGACAGCGGTGATGCTCAGATCTTCGCTGAGACAGTTATGGCTAACGGAAGAACATCAAACTCCAACCACACTCCTTTATCCTACTATGATGTAAACGGCGACGGCCATGTAGATTATTCAGACTATAACGAGATCCGCTACGGCACAAACAACTGGAGGATCGTTATGCCTAATGAGTATCCTACCTGCCGCTGGAAGTCATTAAATCACACAAGCGGCTGGCTCTACTACGATGGAAGCTACTATGTAAAGAATGATCTCGGCGGAGTTTCATGGATCGGTTCTGTAGACTCTGAGATCGTTGATATGTACGTAAACTCCAGAGTATATTGTCCTTCTGACGGATGCTGGTATGATGTTACCGAGATCGGTCACGAGGCTCTCCATGAGCGTGCAAGCTGGAGAACCTGCACAGCCGGCTACAAGTACAAGACTTTCCATATCCCGGATACTGTTAAGAGGATCCATTCATACGCTTTTGAAGACTGGACTGCAACATCTTTTGAATTCTCAGGTTCAAATCCTAAGCTTGAAACAATTGATCAGTTCGCATTCTACAACTGCAAGTCCCTTAAGACACTTGACCTCTCTCCTGCTAAGAAGCTGAAGACTGTAGGCAACTATGCATTTGAAGGCTGCACTGCACTCTATCACGTTGACATTCCTTACACAGGCAGTGCCATCAACCTCGGCTCCGGCTCAGGAAGCATCTTCGGCAATACAGATCCTTCATCCGCAACTATCGAGATGAAGAATCCTAACAACAGCACTTCTCCTTCAAGCAACTATCAGAGAATAAACATCTCTGACAAGGATTATAACTACTGGCTTAACAATAATCTTTACTACCACGGCAAGCTCTTTAAGTTATATCACAATAACACATATCTCGGCAAGGTAGACACTTATATCAACTACCTCCGTCCATAAAAGCTGTTTAACTGCGATTCCTATAAAAATCAACTAATAAGCGTGATATTTATATAGCAGCATAAGACAGTTACTCGGGGAAAAACTTTCAAAAGAAGTTTTTCCCCGAATTTGTTTGCAAAGACTTTTGATACAGATGATCCCCATATATGACGCTTGAAAAAACCATGCAGATCTGCACGGCTGCGTCATATATGGGGATATTTTTAACCGTAAGTTCCAGAAAATGAGTTTGGGGCAGGACACTTTTTTCAAAGAAGTCCTGCCCCGAAAACCGCCGTAAATATTCTACATGAATATCACACTTAAATTCAAGCTTTTTTGTATCAGGAGTTATTTTGTATTAGTAGTTAGACATATATCTATAATAAAATGTAAAATGATTTGCTTTTGCGTAAGCTTCTGTTGATCCGCAGCCCGGTGCGTAAATAGTGAATTTAGGATTCTTTATGAGTTTGTTGTAATAACAGTAGCCCATTGCATAATCGCCGAAAGTGACATCCATATTGTTCGTTGTAAATCCAGTCATCTTAGGGCAGTTAAAGAATGCGTGATCCTTGACCTCTTCGACCTGTGCTGCTGTGGCGCCTGTTAGCTTGGGGCAATTCATAAATGCAGCGGTATCTATTGTCTTGACTGAGGCTGGAAGAATAACATCTGTTAATCTGTCACAGTTAGCATAAGCTTGTTTTCCGATCGTTTTAACGCTGTTGTCTACACTGGCGATAGAAAGATAATCACAATTACAGAAAGCAAAATCAGGTATGGATTCCAAGTGGCTGCCAGTAGTCATAAAACTTACTATTGTGGAATTATAGAATGCAGCCTCACCAATGCTGTAAACATCACGAAGCCAAACGTGGCCCAGATTTGCTCCCCAGAATGCCCATGCTCCTATATTTTTAGCATTCTCTAAGGAAAGTATACTCTTAAGGCCTGTACAGTCCTTAAAAGCACTGTCTCCGATATACTCAACTGAGCCCTCTAAGAGGTATGCAGGATCTGTTTCTTTGTACAGCTCCAAATCCCATAGATTTTCACAGCCCATGAATGCGCCGGACTCTATCCTGGTTATGTGCTTTGCTGTTCCGGAGATATGTCTGAGATTCTTGTTGTTGCGGAAAGCTGTCGGGCCAATAGAAACTACAGTATAAGTCTTTCCATTAAATGTAACTGTATCAGTAAGTGTGACTGTTGCCCCGGATGTTGTTACATCACTTCTGACGATCTGGCAGGTGTTGTTAGAATCATCAAGTGCGTAATAAAGCATGAAGCCTTCAGCGGTCTGCTTCCCGTATTCGCCGGTAAAGCCAGCAGATGCTGATACCGGGATAATGGGAGTTTTTGTGATGTTCTGCATTGGGAATGATGTGATGATAGCAAGTGAAGCTACCGATGCCGCGATGACTTTGCGGAAATTGTGTTTCATAGTGTACCTCCAAAAAATTAATATAGTTTCTGAGAGTGCTTTTATCGGCTCTCATATGCTATAACGATCCGGAGGATAATTATGTGCGGTTTTTTTGAAATTATTTTGCACTTTGTAGAAACTCACAAAAAAGCCATCTGTGGTTTGTACAAAGTGCAAAAAGAATAATATTGCTAATGAAGTTACGTGAGCAGGCGGCTTCTGAGTGAAGTGACTGCTTGTCAGCAGGGCAATGAAACGTAAAAATTGTTACATCCGTTCTCGCTTTCCGCCCATATTTTTCCGTTATGCTCTTTGATTATGCTGTCAGCAATAGAAAGTCCGAGACCATAGCTCTGACCGTCATTCCTTGACTTATCCGCACGGTAGAAACGCTTGAAGATGTTTTCACAGTCTTCCTTGGAAAGCGAGGCACCCATACCCGATACTGAAAGGATACATTCTGAATTATGTCGTTTCAGATTCACGCTTACTTTACCGGCAGGATCGGAGTATTTCAGCGCATTATCAAGCAGGATATTCACCACCTGTCTCAGTTTATCCTTGTCGCCCTCCACATTTATGCCGTCATCGATATCCACTGACAGTTCCATATTGTTCTCAAAGAACAGCGGCTCGAATGGCAGTATGCTGTCGTTTATCAGCTTGCTGAGATCAACAGTAACAAGCTTGATCTGCGCTTTATTGTTATCCAGCCTGGCGAGCTCAAGCAGGCTCTCCACAAGTCCTCTCATGCGCTTTGATGTAGAGAGGATATTTTTTGTAAAGCCGTCCCTGTCACTTTCTGAATAGGTCTTATCGCTCATCATCTCCGCATTTGTCATTATAACAGTCAGCGGTGTTTTAAGCTCATGAGACGCATCTGCGATGAACTGCTTCTGCTCGTTCCAGGTCTTTTCGACCGGCTTTGTCACCCATTTTGCCAGCAGCAGACTTATAATGAAAAACACTGCATATCCGATAAGGCCTATTATGACAGCATTGCGGATAAGACCTTTTATCATGGCTTTTTCGCTTGACACATCTGCGAATACTATCGTCTTGGTAGGGCCTGCATCATTCTTCATGAATCTCAGATCATACTCCGACAGGATGCCTGTCTCCTTTGGGCTGCTCTCAGCAGCGTCAACAAGCTTCTGAAGAAGCTCCTCATCAGTCAGGTCGTAATAATCTCCGCCGAATGCTGAGAGACTGCCGTCCTCTGAAATACTTACCGTAAAAAACGGCAGTCTGATATTATCCGGCATCTTGTCCGGTTTATGCATTGGTGCCGACATCATTGGACGGAACGCCATACCTCTCATCATCTGTATGCTTTCACGCTCCATATTCTGCTTTGTAAGGTGCAGTACCAGTCCGAATATCACGATGAACAGAACCGTGACGATGCTCATTATTACCGCAATAAATTTTATTCTCAGCCGTTTCAGCATTTTTCATCACACTCCAGATGATAGCCAAGCCGCCTGACCGCTTCTATACTTACATCGGAACCGATACTTGTCAGCTTTTTGCGGAGAAATCCCACGTATACTTCAACATGGTTCTCAACTGCATTTGAATCATATCCCCATACCTTTGTCAGAAGTGTTTCCTTTGAGATATGATTCGTTCCCGAGGTCATAAGCATCCGCATTACCTCAAATTCCCTTGCAGACAGCCTGACGCTGTTTTCGCCGCAGATAAGCGAAGCCGATTCAAGATCCAGCCTTGTGTTCCCGAATGTAAGCTCATTTACCTGCGACCCCTGTCTGCGGAGAAGTGCATTCACACAGGCAAGAAGCTCCCTTGCATCAAAGGGCTTGGTGAGGTAGTAGTCCGCACCGGCATCAAGCCCCTGAACCTTATCCTCCACATCTGATCTTGCGGTCAGCATAAGTATGGGAGTTGTATTCCTCTTTTCACGGATCGCCTTTGCGACCTGATATCCATTCTTCCCCGGAAGCATGATATCAAGTATTATAAGGTCGTAGATATTCAGCATAGCGTACTGCTCACCGCTTTCGCCGTCGTATACAGCGTCAGTATCAAAGCCCTTTGAACGGAGCATGAGCTTAAGCGAATCAGCAAGTACTTTTTCATCTTCTATAATAAGAATTTTCAAACCGTTCCCCCCTTATATGTTCTTCATTCATTATAATACATTATTTTGCTGAATACAAGCTGAAAACAGAAGCTTTTGCCGTTATTTCACATAATTTTCACTTTGGTTTTACAGCTCTCACACTCGTTTTCAGTTTCAATTCAGCATTCACAGTTATAATAAAAACATAGGATGCGGCGCACGCAGACAGGTCGTCTGTGTGCGTGCCTATGACAACGAAAAGAGGTGAAACTATGGATCTCAGACACGAGATAAAGCATGAGATAAACTACTCCGACATGATAACTATCCGCCACAGACTCAGCGCTGTTGCCTACCACGACCCCCATGCCATAGACGGAAAATACTTTATCCGCAGCCTTTACTTCGATAACATTGCAGATAAGGCACTCATGGAAAAAATAAACGGACTGAGCCGCCGTGAGAAATTCCGTATCAGATACTACAACGGCAATACCTCGGTCATTCACCTTGAAAAGAAAAGCAAGATAAACCACCTGGGCAATAAGCAGAGCGCACCGCTCACAGCACAGCAGGCTCAGAGCATCGTCGATGGCGATACAGAATGGATGATAGAGTCGGAATATCCGCTTGTACGGGAGCTTTACTCCAAAATGAAAACAGAGGGTAT
>LVAK01000106.1 GCA_001604035.1 Clostridiales bacterium Firm_05 | reverse complement strand
CCCAGTAGAACTGGGGGTTTAGTTACGCTAAAGCGCCAATAAAAAAAGGGCATTGCGCTGCAATGCCCTTTTTATATAAAGTTTGGTTTCATATGTATACAAGAATGGGCACACAATGTGTGCCCCAAAAATTAGAATATTCTGCGTATTTACTTGTAGGGGACGCCGCCCCGGCGTCCCAAAAAAGCTTTTATGACAATATCAGGCATTGCATAGGTGCAATGCCTGTATTTTTATATTGTAGCATAAAGATTAGTTTCCCAGGCCGGAATATAGAGCTGATGTCTAATGTACAGCTTATACCTGGGATTGAGTGCCTTTATAAGAAGAGGCAGCTCAAATATATCCTCATTCCTGTGATACAGGGATACCATCATCTTCGGCGAATAATGTGATATAGTGAGGGATGCTCCCCATATCGCTTCACGCTCAAAGCCTTCAACATCCATTTTTATAATGGTGGCCGGCTTTTTGCCAAGGATGCTGTCTACAGAACGGGCAGCGACCATATTCTCCGATGAAGCTGTTATCGCAGACTGTCTTCCCGCCTTTGCAGCAAACGGCAGCTCTCCGTCAACACACCATGCAGCGGCATTGTATGCGTATACCCTGTGCATACCATCTACGAATTTTGCAAGCTTCTTGAAATTCTTCTTGTCAGGTTCAAGGGCATATATAGAATTGTAGGTACCTCTTGTAAATTCAAGCAGTTCCCTTATGGTATCGCCGTTATATGCTCCCAGGTCTACGTACACCTCGTTCATAGAAGGCTTGATTATCTTTCTGTAGATTTCCTCCTTGGGAGTGGTCACAGAAGAGAGATACTCGATCTTTCCGCTTATCTTGAAGTTGATTATATTTGCATATACCTTCCTTGAGTACTCGTCTGCAAGGCTGTCATATACCTGCTGGATCTTATCAGCATTCTCGATGCAGTAGTCATACGTGAACAGTCCCCTGCCTACTACCGGCACATCGGGCACATACAGGGTATGACGAGCTGCTATCTCGTGTATCTTGTCAACGATCTCCTGATAGCCCGCAGCAAAAGCAAGTACAACTACGAAATCGTCCACCATTTCCTCTATCTCAGAGAGCTTATGTACACGATATCCCTCAAAGGAATGACCTCTTACAAAGTCATCGCTGGCAAATATACCTGCCACAGTGATCCCAATTTCCCTGAACACTGCCATTATTTTCAGAGCTCCGTCACCCATGCCGTATATGAATATAGGTCTGGTCTCGGCTTTAAGTCTGCTCCAGCAGGTCTCTTTTTCTGTTATAAAAGGTAGCATTGCAGAATTTTACCCCCTTGGATCAATAGTGGTCAACGTCATCATGATAATCATCATAATCATCATAATGATCATGTCCGCCGTGAAGGCCCACCATATCTCTGCCACGGATACCGTACTTATCACGCATGATGTTCAGATACTTATCTATGAGCTCAGATACCTGACGCACATTCTTTATGCAGTGTATTTCCTTGGAAGGAGTGTCTGCATCCTTGCTGTATATTATGATCGAACCACACTTGAACAATCTCTGGAAGAACGGAAAGCGTACCTTCTTATCAGTGATCTTGTACAGATCTATCTCATCCTCATCTACACTGAGGAAACCGGTCCTTGTAACGAATTTTGTCTCTGTAAGATAGTAGCGTGTAAAGGAAAGCGGCAGTCCGAACAGTGTACGTTTCTTATCAGTCCAGACATATTTGAAAGCATCTTTTTTCATAGTTGGATCCTCCGATCATTATTAATCGTAAACTTACTTCTTTTATTTTACCACAAAATCGCACAATAGTCAACATATATCTGTTACAAAATTGTGAAAGCCGCAAAAAATTGCCGCCATTTTGAAAAAATGGGCAGTAATCCTCCCTGAGCAACATCTTTTCACCAAAAAATCACTTGCAATTTTGTACAATATGTAGTATAATAAATAAGTGAATATTTTAAAGGAGTGATCTCTATGAGTAAGATCAATATCGGCTTTATCGGCGCCGGAAATATGGGCGGCGCTATTATGAAGGGCATCGCAGGAAGCTCAGCTTCTGAAAAGATCGACCTCTTTGCTTTTGATCCGGATAGTTCCAAGCTCGGTGCTCTCGCTGAGGCAGGAGTTGCCACCTGTGAAAGCGAATCCGATCTTGTTTCTAAATGTAAATACGTATTCCTGGCTGTAAAGCCTCAGATAATCGAAGGCGTTCTTGAGGCTGCTGCTCCGGCTGCAACTCCGGAAACTGTTTTCATCTCCATCGCAGCAGGTATAACTGATGAATTCGTTGCAAGGAAGACTCTTCCAGATGCAAAGGTCATTCTCGTTATGCCGAATACTCCCCTTCTTCTCGGCGAAGGCGCTTCTGCTCTTTCAAGAAACGAGAAAGTTACTGACGAGGAGTTCGAGCTCATTCTGGGTATTTTCAGACTCTGCGGCAAGGCTGCTGTTATCTCAAAGGATAAGATGAAGGAGATAATCGCTATAAACGGAAGCAGCCCGGCTTTCATATACCTCTTCGCCAAGGGCTTCATTGACTATGCCGAATCAGTCGGCATCAGCAAGGAGGCTGCTGAAGAGCTCTTCTCGCAGAGCCTTATCGGTTCCGCTAAGATGATAACCGACTCCGGATACTCTATAGATGAGCTCATAAAAATGGTATCATCTCCCGGAGGCACTACTCTTGCAGGTCTTGACAGACTCTACGAGGGCAACCTTACAGATACTGTAAGGAAATGCTGCGAGAGCTGCACAAACAGAGCCTACGAGCTTTCAAAATAAGTCCGTTCTAATCGTACAAGCTGCCGCATATCCTTTACAAAAGAAAGGATGATGCGATGTGAGACGTATAAGCTATACTGCCCCCTGTAAAAAAAGTTTAATGATATATCTGCTGACTTGTGTCATAGCTGCCGGCATAATCGCCGGAGCTGTGTATCAATCAAGGCTATCGCCTTCCCCGTCGCTGCTGATACATCAATATTCCGCACCTGTGTACGGATGTTCACTGTCAGGATATGCCATAAAGGGACTCCTGCTGAACGTATTACTGCTTTTTATTGCATTTTCTCTGGGCTTTTTTGCGCTTGGACAGCCCTTCGGACTGCTGCTGCTTTTCTACAAGGGCTTCGGCACCGGTTCGGCGGCTTCCATATTGTACTACTCATACGGCCTGAAGGCTGTAGCAAAGGTAATGATCCTGACTCTGCCTAAGGCTCTTGGCTTGTATACAGTCTTTATACTGGCTGTACGTGAACTTATAAGAGCGTCCGGATACACGCTCGCCTGCTGGTACGGCAAGGAGCGCTCTGATGAAAAGTCTCCCGCTCTGAAGCTGTACATTATAAAATATCTGGTTCTTGTTTTTATTGCAATGTTGATATCAGCTTGTGATGCCGCAGTGAATCTGCTGTACGTCAGGCTAAGCTGAAATATACTGGAGGATGTTTAAATTGGCATTTTTTGACTTTGAAAGCTCCGGTTCGGGCATATCAAAACACGCCCCCAAAAAGAAGGGCGCAAAACTGTTCTTTGATATCCTGTTCAGGAGATTCTGGCAGCTCATGGGATTGAATCTGCTCTATTTTGTTTTCTTCATCCCTCTGTTCCTGACACTTTCCGTTATAAGCTTCTTTAACAGCTACACTGTTATAATAGTGCTGTGTGCGCTGCTGACGCTGTTCTTTATGGTCACTATCGGGCCGGCGAGTGCCGGAATGACAAAGATCATCAGGAGCTATCTTATCGATAAACACTCATTCATGGTCCGTGATTTTTTCAGGGCATTCAAACGAAATTTCAAGAAGGCCTCGATCATAGGCTTCATTGATTGTCTTGTATTGTTTTCCGTATACGCCTCCCTGAACGTTTATCCTGTTATGGCGTCACAGTACAATATGAAGCTCCTTTACGTTCCGATGACGCTTACTCTCAGTATAGCACTCATCGTAATGATGATGAATTATTACATCTACCTTATGCTCATTGCTACGAACCTGTCACTGAAGAATCTGATTAAAAACTCCTTTGCGCTGACATTTGTAGCTATGAAAACAAATCTTCTGACTACTCTCATTTCATTCGCCTGCATAGGCCTGATGTTCTTCCTCATGCTGTATGTTACTCCGGTATTTATGGTGCTGATAACGATCTTTCCGGCAGCATTCATATGCTATGCGGCTTGTTTCAACAGCTATCCGGTCATACAGAAATACGTTATCAATCCCTACTATACAAGTATCGGTGAGATAAATCCGGAACTCGTTGAGAACGAGCCCAACGATGAAGATGTTATATTCGAGGACAGAGGCGGCGAGGAACAACCTATCGAAAAGCGTAAAAAAGGCAAAGGAAAAAGAATATCCTGATAAATACAACGGGCGAACAGTGTTCGCCCGTTTTCTCATATGTACTATCATAAAAATAAGGACTGCATCAGTCAGCTTACCTTAACGAAAAAGTGGGTTACCGAGCCTGAAAGTATGGGCTCGGTAATTTTATGCCACGATTCAGCCAGAGGTAGGCTCCCCTTGCAGTCCCTATATAATTACTTATTCTTCTTTGCCTCGATATCAGCAAGTGCGTCCTTGCGGGAAAGATTGATCCTGCCCTGACGGTCGATCTCTGTTACCTTAACAACGATCTCATCGCCAATGGATACTACATCTTCAACCTTCTCAACTCTCTGCTTGTCCAGCTTGGAGATATGTACAAGTCCGTCCATACCCGGTACGATCTCAACAAATGCACCGAAGTCCATGATCCTTACTACCTTACCACGGTAGATAGCGCCTACCTCAGGACCGTTTGCGATAGTCTCAACGATCTGAAGAGCCTTCTTGCTGTTGTCTCCGTCAATACCGCTGATGAATACGTTTCCGTCATCGTTGATATCGATCTTGACATCGCAGTCAGCGGAGATCTTCTGGATGACCTTACCGCCGGATCCGATAACCTCTCTGATCTTGTCAGCAGGGATCTTTGTCTGGAGCATCTTAGGAGCGTACTTGTTTACGCTTGATCTTGACTCAGGGATAGCCTTGAGCATTATCTCATCAAGGATATAGAGACGAGCCTTTCTTGTCTTCTCAAATGCTTCCTTGATTATTGCAGGTGTAAGTCCGTCTACCTTGATATCTACCTGGATAGCTGTGATACCCTTGTGAGTACCGCCTACCTTGAAGTCCATATCGCCGAAGAAGTCCTCAAGTCCCTGGATATCTACCATTGTCATAAAGTCATCGCTGTCGGGCTTAGTGATGAGTCCGCAGGAGATACCGGCAACAGGAGCCTTGATCGGTACGCCTGCATCCATAAGAGCAAGTGTTGAACCACAGATAGAACCCTGTGATGTTGAACCGTTTGAGGAAAGTACCTCTGATACAAGTCTCAGTGAATACGGGAACTCGTCAACTGAAGGGATAACAGGAGCAAGTGCTCTCTCAGCAAGAGCTCCGTGGCCGATCTCACGGCGTCCGGGGCCTCTGCTCGGCTTTGTCTCACCAACAGAATAGCTCGGGAAGTTGTACTGGTGCATATATCTCTTTGACTCTTCTTCATCAAGTCCGTCGATCTTCTGTGCATCGCTTACAGGTCCGAGTGTAGCAATTGTGAGGACCTGTGTCTGTCCTCTTGTGAAGAGGCCTGAACCGTGTACTCTCGGGAGAAGTCCTACTTCTGCTGCAAGAGGACGGATCTCATCGATTCCACGGCCGTCAACACGCTTGCCCTCGTAGAGCCAGTTACGAACTATCTTCTTCTGGAGCTTGTAGATGCACTCGTCTATCATAGCGATCTGCTCAGGATACTGCTCATCGAACTTAGCGTGGATATCGTCAACGATAGGAGCAAGTCTCTCATCACGTACATTCTTGTCGTTTGTATCAAGAGCAAACTTTACTCTCTCTGCTGCAAATTCCTCGATAGCGTCGAACATATCGTGGTCAACTTCCTGTGACTCGAACGCAAACTTCGGCTTGCCGATCTGAGCACGGATATCATTGATGAATGCTACCATCTTCTTGATCTCTTCGTGACCTGTCATAATAGCTTCGAGCATTGTATCCTCAGGAACCTCGTTTGCGCCTGCCTCGATCATAACGATCTTCTCGGCAGTACCTGCAACTGTAAGAGTGAGGTCTGTCTTAGCTCTCTGCTCAAGTGTAGGGTTGAGTACGATCTCGCCGTCAACAAGACCTACATTGATGCCGGCGATAGGTCCGTTCCACGGGATATCTGAAATAGAAATAGCGATAGAAGTTGCGATCATACCAGCGATCTCAGGAGAGTTATCAGGCTCTACTGAGAGAACAGTCATAACAACTGATACATCGTTTCTCATGTCCTTCGGGAAAAGAGGACGGATAGGTCTGTCAACGCATCTTGATGTAAGGATAGCCTTTTCAGTGGGCTTGCCCTCTCTCTTTGTGAATGAGCCGGGGATCTTGCCTACGGAGTAGAGTCTCTCCTCATAATCAACTGAAAGCGGGAAGAAATCGATCCCTTCTCTTGGCTTTGCGCTTGCAGTTACGTTTGCCATAACAACTGTCTCGCCGTAGCGAACCCAGCATGAACCGTTGGAAAGTCCGCAGGTCTTACCGGTCTCTACTACGAGAGGTCTTCCGGCATAGGTCGTTTCAAAAGTTCTGTAATTCTCAAACATAGTTTACCTCCATTGATAGTTTTTTGTCTATCTATCAGAGAAGAGCCTTTAGAAGTTAGAGGCAAATGATAGCCGTTTTTATGGATATACCATCAGGATATCCCTTGCCTCTGACTTCTAATCCCTGATTCTCTAATAGACTTAAAGGCAGAAGGGCATAATGCCCCACTGCCTTCATCATCATAAAATTACTTACGGAGACCGAGCTTCTCTACGATAGCACGATATCTGTTGATATCCTTCTTCTTGAGATAAGCGAGAAGGTTACGTCTGTGACCAACCATCTTGAGGAGTCCTCTTCTGGAGTGGTGGTCATTCTTGTGGCTCTTGAGGTGGTTTGTAAGATCATTGATCCTTCTTGTAAGGATAGCGATCTGAACCTCAGGAGATCCTGTGTCATTTTCGTGTGTTCTGTTAGCTTCGATAACAGCGTTCTTTTCTTCTTTCAGTAACATTGAAAGCACCTCTTAAAATATATTCCATAAACTTAGAACAGGGTGAAAAACGAGGTCACGCCCATGTCCAAGTACACGGTGATAATATTATAACACAAAAAATTATATTTGTAAAGGGCTTTTTGATATTTTTCTGCAAAAAGATATATTTTTTTAATATAAGTGCCCTGCCGTATATGACAGGGCACTTATCATCAGCCTTTTGAGCGTTTATTAGATCAGTATATCCTGCATTTATCAGCCTCTTGCGTCAGGATTCTCAATTTTTGTGATCTTATAGATCTGCTTACGGCTGTCACTTGGGATCTCTGCATACATACGGGTATTAAAGGATGTCTCATCCTCATCAGAATGATCATATGCATATTCATGGAAGTCAACCAAGACCTCTGAAGAGGTAACATCTGTTACTTCCATATCTTTTTCAGGATCTGAACACTTCAGGCTTTCTGACCAGTAGCTAAGAACATCAAAAGCAATTCTCTTTCCGTAAAGCTTTCCATCAATATCCTTAAATACAGGATAATCACCTTCAAACATACCCTCGAAACGCTCTTCAATAAATTCAGTTGTCATGTATGTTTCTAAATAGTTCCTGAGCTCTGCGACATTTTCGTATTCTGTACATACAGCATATGGACGGGATTCATCATCACTTGGTATCGTCTCCACAGATTCATCTGTATAGAAAATTCCGTTGTATAAACGTTCACCATTTTTGAAGCCGTAGAATGTCTCAGCAAGATATATCTTTTTAGTCTGCTCATCTGAATAGAGCTCTGACACATGGTCTATCTTGAACTTTCCATCGCTGTCCAGGGTGAAATTAAATGAAACGTTTGTACTTCTTGCCCAATCATATCCTCCGTTGGAGAAGAAGCGCAGATACGCATCTATTACTCGTGAAGAGCCGTTTTCACCTGGCTGATCATTATTTATCCCCTGAAGATATTTGAATACAGGACTTGTCTTGGCCGGATCAGTTTTAAGATATACTGCGCCGTTGTACTCGATAACTGTGGTGTATTCGTCCTCTGTGATGAAATCTCCAACCTGGTGACTGCTGAGGTCGAAATTGTAAAGGTCATTAATGTTTATGGAGTAAATCTCATCAAACCCTTTGTCTGTATATATCTGGTGAATAGAATCTATAAGATCATCAAGTCCACTATAGTCAGACATTTTTCTGTACCAGACCGTAAAGTCTGAATCACGCTGTATATTGAATGATATGTAATCATCAGGGTTGTATTGTATATCTACATCATCAGCACTGCTTTGTCCATTCTGCCAGTAATTATAGAAGGTAAGATGATTATTGATAAGTTCTTCAGCCGATACATCAGCTGAGTTACTCATCGCTGTCGGTACCTCATCAGGGTTATTGTACTCTGCTTCGCCATTTTTTGTTACGTAGTCAATATACCAGCCGCCTGATCTTGTATTGCGGAGGATGTGGAATACGAGCACCTGCTCATCGCATTTATCACTATTTTCACCCGAAATAGTAGTTGTCATACACTTTCTGCTTGCGTAAAACTCGTTGTCAGATACCTTACGTATATCTATATCGCTATTGATCCAATAATCAAATGTACCTGAATCGCCCATAGAATTCACATAAAGCTTTCCGTCATATGTCATATATGTTACCGCTGCCATTTCATGTGAGATAACGCTTCCTGCCGGTAACTCCTCAGATGTGAATTCACCGCCGAACAGTCCCTCTGGAGCGTCAACAGGTCCGTACAAAGCCTCAAACTGTGTACGGAGCGAAGCCATATCCGGATATCTCTGATCAACGACTCTGTACCAGATCGACTCTTCAACATTTATAACACCATCAGTCCGTTCAATTATAAATGTAAGCGTGTCATTCTTGTCATAGGTAAGGGCATGGTTAACGACGCTTGTCTCAAAATCAGCGTATCTTTCTGTCAGGTCCTTTGCCGGAGCCATAAACTTGCTGACGTCTTCTGTTGTGGAATCTGTAGTCTCAACAGTCTCGTTCTCGGATGTAGCTGTGTCAATCGGAGCGGACTTCTTGAGGCTGTTCATAAGTACTGCGCCGCTGCCTGCTCCGCCGGCTATGATAGCTATTGCTGCTGCGATACCGGCAAATCTGTGCCATACAGGACGTCTGTACTGTTCAACGCCTTTAACGTCTTCGTCATTTTCGATGACTATTTCAGAAACTATGTTGTACTTTCTCTCGCTCATTGCAAATATTCTGTCTTTTTCTTCATCGGTGAGCACAGGAAACTCCTGTGAGAGTTTCTCTACAGTCTCATCGTCAATATCATCAAATATGTCATTCTTTCTTCTCATACAAAAATCCCTCCTTACAGACTAACTCCGGCTTCAAGCAGGAGCTCTCTGAGCTTGCTCCTTGCCCTGACGCTGCGTTTCTGAACCGCTGCCGCAGTCATAGAAATAGCTTTTGCTATTTCAGAAGCCGTTCTGTTATAGTAGTACTGCTGTATGATGATAGTTGAATCAGGTTCCCCAAGCTGTTTTACCTTGTCTATCAGTATGCTGTTGCGGTCAGCGACCTCAGCGTTTTTCTGGACGTCAGTGTCAGCTGCATACTCTCTGAAGCTTTCATCGTCATCTATAGATACAGCTCTTCCACTTGCAGGAGCAAGTCTGCGATACGCATCTATCGCACGGCGCTTTGCTATAACTCCTATGTACGACTTTAAATCCTGATCCATACTGCTGCCTTTGTCGAGCGCTCTGTATATATCGGCAAATGCGTCACTGACACACTCCTCTATATCCTCCCGAGTTCCGCAGCTTCTCAATTTGTTCATCACTATTGCATACACGTAGTTACAGTATTCATCAAAAAGCGCCCGTCGGCCAAGTGCCGGCGTATCCTTCATATACGCTCTGAGCTCACTGTCTGTCATAAGCATACCTCCCTGATCATTTTCTAAGCGATCGCTTTCACAACATACACTCGTTGATATATTTACAATTCGGACACCGTTTCGTAATTATTTAATATTCTACCACATTTTTTAATCTATTTCAAGTCGTTGATTGACTTTTAATCGAACATATGTTATAATATAAGGTAAAGATAATGAAAAAGGAGCGTGAAATATGTCCGATATCAAAGAGATAATGAGATCTGTTCTCAGCGATGAAAAGCTGCTCAGCAGCAAGGCTTTCAGGGACAAGGTTTATACGGATCAGCCTATACTCCGCCCCGCTTCACAGCTCCGCCGCCCGGAGACTCCTCAGAAGATAAAGGAGATGAAAAGCCTTGCTTTCTCACCCGAAGCCTACTGGAAAACAAGTGCCTGGCTTTTTTATACCCAGGGAAAATTTATGGAGAACTACACCGACGACTTTGCATTTTCCGGCGAGTTCACAAGCTATTACCCCACCTACCGTGATCTGGACAACGACCAGCTCCGGGGCTATTTTTCTTGGCGCACTGCTGTGAGGAACGGTATCGTCAATGACGCTCCCCTGCCTTTTGCCTTCATTTATATGTATGAACTGATAAACGGGATAGGCTGGACAGAGCCTGCAAGCGGACTTGAGCTCCTCGACAGCTTCTGCCGCAGCTATTCAGTATTTAATCCTGCTATCAATAAATACTGGCGGCAATGGACAGCGGATATGGCGGCATACTATCAGCTTCCGCCTGAAATGCTCTCGATCCACCCTGATATACAATGGGACAAAAATGTTATCGCCCTCCAGAACTGGGAAATGCAGAGCGATGAGGAGCTGTATGCAGCTATCTCCGGATTGTCAGGCTATCCGCCGGAAAATTCAAGATATTTTACAGAGTACCCCGATATATTTTTCGAGAACACCGTCGCCTGCTTCAGAAAACTGTCCGAATTTTTCAGGGATCACAGAAAAAGATCACTGTGCAGCCACCTGTTCGGGAATCAGACTGAAATGACTTATCATATGTTTGAATCCGCTGTATTCTACGACAGGGAATCGCTGAGAAGCTGCGATTACTCCTTCAACAGCATACACTCATTCACCTGTACAAACGGAGTGTGGCGGTGCAGGAAATACTACGGGAACCGTTCACGGAACAAGTTGCTGGGTAATATCATCAAATCCGTGGATTCCGCTCTGCGTGACAGGTACGATTACCGCTTCAAGCTGAGAACAGAGGATGTCTCCAAAAGCATCCTCACCATAATTTCCAAAGAAGTCCAGCGGATCTATGAGCTGCATAGGCGTGCTGAGGCTCCAAAAATAGAGATAGATCTCTCACGCCTTGAAACTATCCGCAAGGCTGCTGATATCACTCGTGACAAGCTGATAGTGGATGAGGATATTCAAGATGAGCAGCCTGCTCCCGCCGAGCCGCAGACTGTACCGGATTTATCAGTGACGGAAAATGATATCCTCGACTGCGGCGAAACAGCCTTCATGCAGGCGCTTCTGACAGGAAGCGACTGGAAACAGGCTGCAAAGGATTCCGGCAGTATGCCGTCCATACTGGCAGATTCTATAAATGAAAAGCTGTTTGACCTTTTCGGGGACACTGTCATCGATTTCTCAGATGACTGTCCCGTTCTGATTGAAGACTATACCGACGAACTGAAAGGATTGTTCCGTGTATGAATAACGCAAAAATTCCTAAGAGACTTGCATCAGCAGTCATCAATTCCCTCAAGGGCGGTGTTGTGCCGAGAGTAGGGCTGCCATATATAACCGTTGGCCGTGAAACTGAGATAGACGCTCTGCTTCACGATGTGGATATCATCTCCGACGGCGGTGCTTCATTCCGCTTTATCGTAGGTAAATACGGCAGCGGCAAAAGCTTCCTGCTCCAGACCATCCGCTCTCACGTTATGGACAGAAATTTTGTGGTCGTTGACGCCGACCTGTCGCCTGAAAGACGTCTTCAGGGCACTAAAGGTCAGGGACTTGCCACCTACAAGGAGCTTATCCGCAATATGTCCACAAAGACTCGTCCGGACGGCGGTGCTCTCACACTTATTCTGGACAGGTGGATAAGCAATATACAGTCGGAAACTGCCGCAGAGACCGGCCTCAGCGATGATTCCCCGGAGTTCGTAAAAGCTGTGGAAAAGAAGATATTTGAAGTCATTGGCGCTCTCAATGAAATGGTACACGGCTTCGATTTCGCTAAACTCCTCACTATATACTACCGCTCATATGCCGAGGGAAATGATGAGAACAAAGCGAAGGTTGTAAAATGGTTCAGAGGCGAATATGTGAATAAGACTGAGGCTAAGTCCGAGCTGGGAGTGAATATAATAATATCCGACGACGACTGGTATGAGTATATAAAGCTCTTTGCCATGTTCCTGAAAAAAGCCGGCTACAGCGGACTTCTGGTGCTTGTGGATGAACTTGTCAACATCTATAAGATACCAAACAGTATCACAAGGCAGTACAACTACGAGAAAATACTCACCATGTACAACGACACCCTTCAGGGCAAAGCTAAGTACCTGGGTATCATAATGGGCGGCACTCCCCAGTGTATAGAGGACACAAGACGTGGTGTGTACAGCTATGAGGCTCTGCGCTCACGCCTTGCAGAAGGCAGATTCGGACGTGAAGGGATAAGAGATATGCTGGCTCCGGTCATAAAGCTCACCCCCCTTACCTATGAGGAAATGCTGGTCCTGACGGAAAAGCTGGCGGATATCCATTCCCAGCTATTTGGCTATGAACAGCGGATAACTCAGGAGGATATGATAGCCTTCATCACTCAGGAATACTCTCGCATAGGCTCTGATTCACATATCACGCCCCGTGAGGTGATCCGTGATTTCATAGAGCTGCTGGATATAGCATATCAGAATCCAGCTATCGATATTTCCGGGTTCATCAGCTCCGGCAATGCCCTTGGAAGCGCTCCTGCTGATACGGAACAGGCTGATGATGAATTTGCAGAGTTTGAGATCTGATAAGGAGGAGTTATGGATATATTCAACAGATATGCACCCTTTATCCAGGACTTCATCTACCGTAATAACTGGGAGTCTCTGAGGGCGATACAGGCTGCTGCCGGAGACGCTATATTCAATACGGACGAAAATGTGCTTCTCTCAGCTTCCACAGCATCAGGCAAGACAGAGGCTGCATTTTTTCCCATACTTACGCTTTTTTCAGAGGATATGCCCCGCTCTGTCGGAGCTATCTACATCGGTCCGCTGAAAGCTCTTATAAACGATCAGTTCACAAGACTGAATGAGCTCTGCGATGAAGCTGATATACCTGTCTGGCACTGGCACGGCGATGTGGCTCAGTCTCACAAGAACAAGCTGATGAAGCATCCCTCGGGAATATTGCAGATAACTCCCGAATCCCTTGAAGCTATGCTCATCCGAAAGCACTCCGCCATATCAAAGCTGTTCGGCGACCTCAGGTTCATAGTTATCGACGAAGTTCATTCTCTTATGCGTGGAGACCGTGGCGGCCAGACGCTCTGCCTGATAGAAAGGCTATCCGCTCTCGCCGGAGTTAATCCCCGCAGGATAGGGCTTTCCGCTACGATCGGCGACCTTGAAGCCACCGGAGAATTTCTCGCTGCCGGTACGGGACGTGGTACAGTTATCCCCCGTATCGAATCAAAAGGCAGCAAATGGCGGCTCTCAATGGAACATTTCTATATAAGCCAGAATGAGCCCGAGGATAAAGCTGATGATGCTGACGCACTGCCTGTTCTGGATAGCAAAACAGATACTGCTCCGGAACACGCCGATGCAGGAATGGGCTATATATTTGAGCATACCCGCGGCAAAAAATGCCTTGTGTTCGTCAATTCCCGTGAGGAATGTGAAGCGGTAACTACCACTCTCCGCTCATACTGTGAAGCAAAGCACGAGCCTGACCGCTTTCTCATCCACCACGGCAACCTCTCTGCTGCATACCGTGAGACAGCAGAAGCCGCCATGAAGGACGAGGACGTTTTCATGACCACCTGCACCACCGCCACACTGGAGCTTGGTATCGATATCGGCAGGCTTGAACGTGCCTTCCAGATAGATGCTCCGTTTACCGTTTCCTCATTCCTGCAAAGAATGGGACGTACAGGCCGACGTGACCTGCCGCCGGAGATGTGGTTCGTTATCCGTGAGGATATGCCCGAGCCAAGAAGTATGCTGCCGGAAACTGTTCCGTGGAAGCTCATACAGGGCATCGCACTCATACAGGTCTATCTTGAGGAGCGCTGGGTAGAGCCGCCAAAGCTGGACAGGCTGCCGTTCAGTCTCCTTTATCACCAGACTATGAGCACCCTCGCTTCCTGCGGTGAGCTTACTCCGGCACAGCTGGCTTCTAAGGTGCTGACACTGAAATACTTCCACCGTATATCTCAGGATGACTACCGGATATTGCTGCGGCATCTGCTGGAGACCGAGCATATCCAGCGCACGGAAGAAGGCGGTCTGATAGTCGGCCTTGCAGGTGAACGAATTATAAACTCTTTCCGGTTTTACGCTGTTTTCCAGGAAAACGAGGAATATACCGTCCGCTGGGACTCTCAGGAGCTTGGCACTATCGTTATGCCTCCGCCGGTTGGCGAGAAAATAGCTATCGCCGGTCATGTATGGATAGTGGAAGAGGTCGATCATAAGCGGAGGCTGGTCTACTGCTCACAGATAAAAGGCAAAGTTCCGGCATATTTCGGTGACTGTCCGGGCGATATCAATACAAAGATACTGCTCAGGATGAAGCAGGTGCTCAGTGAGGAAAAACGCTACCCCTACCTTATGAAAAACGCTGTGGCAAGACTGGCTCGGGCAAGATCATCCGCTCAGAACTCAGGTATAACCTCTCAGCCGCTGATCTGCCTCGGAGGCAATATGTGGTGTCTCTTCCCATGGCTTGGCACTTATGCTTTCTTTGCTATGGAGAGATTCCTGAAACTGCGCTGCGGAGACAGACTTGGACTGCGTGGTATGGACTCTTCAAGACCGTACTACATACAGTTCACCATGAAAGTCTCACCGGAGGAATTCTTCAATATCCTTGCCGAGGAAGCGGAGATCCCATTCGATCCGCTGGAGCTGGTCTATCCCGGAGAGGTGCCTGTATTTGAAAAGTACGATGAATATCTGCCGGAGGAGCTGGTGAAAAAAGGCTTTGCCTATGGCATACTCGGCATAGACGAGATGAAGGGACGCATAAGGCAGTGGAAAAAGCTATTGTGATAAAATGATGTTCAAAGCCGGAAAGTTCTGTTAACCGCTGGTAAATTTGTTGACTTTCACATTATTGCCGTGCTATAATTAATTAGAATTATGTTTATGGAGTGATTTTTATATGAAAACTATCGTAATAATCGGCGCAATGCCATCTGAGCTCGTTGATATCAGAAAAACACTGGGTGAACCGGAAATAAAGCACTGCTCCGGTTTTGATTTCTATATCAATCAGTATAAGGGAAATACTCTCGTAAATGCCTGCTGCGGTATCGCTAAGGTAAATGCCGCTGTCTGCACACAGGCTGCTATCGATAACTTCCGCCCTGACTTTATTATCAATGCCGGGATCGCTGGCGGCATGGATAATGCTGTAAAGGTGTGTGATATCGTTATATCTACAGAGGTTCTCCCTCATGATCTTGATCTGCATTTCCTGAACGACTATCCGCCTTACTGCGGTATCTTCAAGGCAGACGAGAAGCTCATCGGCACTGCTGAGAAAGTTTGCGAAGAATTCAGCGTAAGATCATTCCGGGGCAGGATCGTGTCCGGTGAAGCCTTCATATCAAGCAACGAGGTCAAGAATGAAATAAAGACACGCCTCGATCCATACGCAGTTGATATGGAAAGCGCTGCTGTCGGTCACTGCTGCTTCCTTAACGAAATGCCATTCGTCAGCGTAAGATGTATTTCTGACAACGCCGACGACGAAGGCGCTATGTCCTTCGATGAATTTGAAAAGATCGCAGCTAAACGTGTCGCTGAGATCGTTCTCAGAATGACAGAGCTGCTCTGAAAGGGGCCATTAACATGAAAAAAATTACTGCGGTACTGGCGTCAGTACTTATTTCTGCCGCTACATTATCCGCTATGTCCGCATCAGCATATGAGGATGACGGATATTCGCCTACGCTTTACTTCAAAGCTCAGGAAAGTGAGGATTTCATCATCCTCAACAGCGGCAAGGTCTACTACAATAAGACTGCCGCAAAAAATGATGAGTCTACGCTCAATGTCAATACTTATGTAAGAGATGATAAGAAGCTCATAGGCGGACTTATCGCAAGATGGCAGACTGATCCTGCTATAAAACTTACAAATCTCAAACAGCCGGAAACATTGCCATACTATGTTTCTGAGCCGTACTACAAGGTCAGCCTCACTGGCAACAAGGATAAGAATTTCCTCAATGTCTACTATCCGCAGATCACTATGACAGAACAAAATGTCAAGGATCCGAATTATCATTTCTATTTCGATGTTACAGGCGAAAATACCGATGATTATCCTTTAGCTTCATTCGATGCTTTGGTCACAAAGGATACTCCCACCGGTGAGTACTCTGTTGATTTTATCTATGATAATCTCGGCGGAACTCAAATGCTGTATAAGCCTACTGCTGATGACAGAAAGCTGTTCTATCCTACTGAAGAGACCGCTCCCGGCCTCAAGATCGGTGTAACAGACCGTCTCCTGGGCGATATAGACAACAGCGGCAATGTTGACGGATCAGACGCTACGCTCTGTCTCAAGGCCTTCGGAAAGATTGTCAACGGTCAGTCCAGCGGACTTACTCCTGAACAGGAGATATGTGCCGATGTTGACGGAAATGGTTCTATCGATGGCTCAGACGCTACTCTCATACTCAAATATTTCTCTTATCAGCTCTCTTTCGGCGATACCGATTTCAATGAGCTCATAAAATCAAACTTGAACAAATAACGATCAAGGGAGGACATTTGTCCTCCCTTCTCTATTTTTTAGTTTATCTCAGAAACGAAAAGAGCCTTCCTATGAAGGCTCTTTTTTCAAATCTTATGCTTTCTTAGCTTCTGCTTTTTCAAGGCTGCTGAAGGCGTTGTCAACTACCTTCTGCTCGGGAGCCTTTGTGAACTGGCTCACAATAGGTACTATAAGCAGTGATACTATCATTGCAAATGCACCGGCATTTATAGGTGAAAGCAGATTAAATGAACATCCCCAAGACTTGATGTCAGCCTTAAGATCATTGAATGCGCTGATGTTCATGCTGAAAAGTACCATGTGTGTAGCACTGATACCTACACCGGTAATAAAGCTTGCCCATATTGCTGCACGGCTTGTCTTCTTCATGAACAATCCATAGAGGAATGGTCCGAGGAATGCTCCGGAAAGTGCTCCCCATGAATAGGACATAAGTGTGGATATGGAAGCATTCTTGTTGCAGGCGATTATTACGGATATGATAAGGAATACCGCAATGAATGCTCTCATGAATGTCATCTGCTTCTTATCATCAAAATTCTTCACTCTTGGCTTTATAAGATCGTTTGTGAGTGTGGAGCTGGATGTTAGTACCAGTGATGAAAGTGTAGAGAGTGATGCTGAAAGTACGAGCACTACTATAAGTCCGATAAGCATATTCGGAAGTGCGGTCTTTATAAGTGCAGGCACCATTGTATCATATACAGGCTTGCCGTTCTGTATCTTTATCACCTCTCTGCCGCTGCCGTCCTCACCGTTGAGTGTGCAGTAAAGACGCACAAATCCGCCCATGAAGTATGAACCGCCGGCAACTACGATAGCAAAGAATGTGGAAATAATAGCGCCCTTCTTTATTGCCTCTTCATCCTTTATCGCATAGAACTTCTGTACCATCTGAGGAAGTCCCCATGTACCAAGTGAGGTAAGGATAACAACACCAAGAAGATTCAGCGGATCAGGTCCGAACAGTGAACCGAGTGTGTTTGTCTTGCCCTTGTCATCAGCAATGATATTCAGTGCATCAACAGCTTCTGTAAGGCCGTTCTTCTTGTGTACTGTAAGGATAACAACTGTTGCGATACCAATGAGCATGATGATTCCCTGGAAGAAATCGTTGAGTGCTGTTGCCTTGTATCCGCCGAGAGTAACATATACTGCTGAAAGGATAGCCATTGCTATGATTATGTATGTACCGCCGTTCTCGCCAAGGTCAAAGACCATTCCGAAAAGTCTTGAAAGACCATTGTAAACTGAAGCGGTGTATGGGATAAGGAAGATGAATACGATAGCTGCTGAAACTGTTTTCAGTGCCTTTGAATCAAATCTGTGCTCGAAGAACTCAGGCATAGTCTTTGCACCGAGGTGATTTGTCATAAGTCTTGTTCTGCGTCCTAAAAGGAAGAACGGTATAAGACTTCCTATGATAGCATTTCCGATTCCTACCCATGCAGTCGATATACCGTAAAGCCATCCAAACTGGCCGGCATAACCGATGAATACAACTGCTGAGAAGTAAGTGGTTCCGTAGGAGAAGGCTGTCAGCCATGAACCTACGCTTCTTCCTCCAAGCATAAAGTCTTCAGTGGATTTTGTGCGTCTTGATGTGTAGATGCCTATCCCGACCATTATCGTTACGTAAATGGCAAGGATGACAAATGTTGCGACTTTTGCGCCCATTATTTTTCCTCTCCGTTTCTGTCTGCTTACAGCGTTGAATCTGTAAAGCTTTAAATTAGTAAAGTTTGAACACTGTAAATCATTATACAACACTTTTCCATGTATGTCAATAGCTTTTTAGTCATTTTTTCACAAAAAAGCTGACATATCATCATATGTCAGCTTTTTATCTCTCTCAAATGTGTATCCTATTCAGCAATTCCCCTGAATTATTATCAAAGACAAATATATAATCTCCGCAGGTAACGAAATTATATGAACCGCCTTCTTTTATCTCACTTGCAGACTGCTTGTCAGTAACCTTCCAGTCATTGAGTGAGTATGTCAGGTATTTTCCCTTGTAATAGGTTATTGCTTTTTCAGAATTTGCATAAATAGTTTTTTCATATTTCTTTGTGAAATGTTCAACTTTACTGTTTAGATTATTTTTTTCCATAAATACTATGCAATCTGATTTATGATTTACAAGTTTATTGCTGTCCTGCAAGCCAAGACTCGGATCTGTTGGGTATTCAGTTCCTATAAATATAAGACTATCATTACTATTTAAGAATGTGACAATACCAAAATCTGTTGGCAGATCTACTTGTTTGCTTAATGTATTATTAGTAAACGCATAAGAATATAGATTAATTGTACTGGTGTTCGTTTTAGATGTGTAAATGATCTTTTCATTATCCAAATATATGAAATGTTTTGCATACTTCTTAACTTGAGAATATATAAGCTTGTTATTTAAGAATATTGCAATACTATCATTATTGGATCTACAAACCTTGTATTCTTGATAACTCAAGACTTCAATTTCATCTGATAAACTTAGTTTATTAACAGGTTCTTTTTCATCACCTGTTGACAGTTCTAATACGTGACAACTCATATCGGGAGATAAATAAATAAGCTCATTATCTGATACTGCAAAAATAGTTATTTCATATGATAGTGTATATTCAGATATTATTGAAAAATTCGCATCATACTCTGATATCGCTCCATCAGCGTAAACGAATATGGCATTATTGTTTGCGTAAATCAGTTTTTTTCCATCTGAACTCAAAATACATTTTTCGTTGCAATAGATCTCATTGTTCAATGTGTAATAGTAATTGCCATCAAACTGACACATCTTATTAATTGAAGAAGAGTCAAAAGATATGATCTCAACATTTTTTTCACCATATCTTCCCCTAAAACACTGAGTTATGCATACGACTAATATCAACAATATTAAAATAATAATAAGTTTAGTAAAACGTTTCTTACTCATATTTATTCACCAATTGTATAAGCCAAGTCAAACTCCATATTTCTTCTTTATCCGCTGAAGCTTCTCACCAAATGGCTTTGCGAGCAGGCTCAGGAACAGAACATTCGATACGACATATGACGCAGTATATGGTATTGCCGTACCGAGCGCTGCAAGATACAGCTTCACCTCAAAGCCCTCAGCATACCACAGAACTGTCCAGATATCCATTATAAATGAGTACATCATGCCCGCTGCCGCTCCGTAGATAAGCAGGAAAATCCTGCTCCGGCGCAGAGGCTCTGACAGAAGTCCGGCTATCAGTCCTATCAGTCCCCAGGCAAGCATCTGAAAGGCTGTCCACGGTCCCTGTCCGAAATAGAAATTCGACAGCACCGCCGTCATAGCTCCTACAAGGAAGCCTGTCTCGCCGCCAAGATATATCCCTGCTATTATTGTAAGGGCAGATATGGGCTTAAGAAATGGTATGAACCTTCCGGCAAAGCAAAGGGCTATCATCACCGCCGCTATGACCATTCTCCTTGTGCCGGTGTTTCGCTTTTCAAAGCCTGCTGCAAATAAAAGCAGTGCGAATATAGCTATCGCAAGGGAGATTATTATATGCCGCTTCCGGTCAAACGCAAGGGAGCCTCCTATGGCCAGCATAGGAACGATGATGAACGGCACTGCAACCCTTACGGTGTTACGCAGCGTTTTATTCCTTATCCCGTTCATCCCTGCCTCCGTTTCTCCGGCAAAGCTCAGTGGCCGCTTCAACTGTTACTGCATTATCATAATATCCTCTCGTCATGCGGCTTGCTGCGGTAGTATAGAAGCTGTTCTCAGAGAAAAAGCTGTCCGGCGTTCCGGCGGAAACTATCTTTCCGTCGAAAAACATGGCGCATCTGTCCGCACACATCGCTGCAAATTCTACATCATGAGTAACGACAACTACGGTCATGCCATTCCGCTTAAGTTCCTCAAGCACTGATATTATCCGCATTTTTGAAGATGCATCCAGTCCCTTTGTCGGTTCATCCAGCAAAAGTAGCTTCGGATCTGCCGCAAGTACCTTTGCAAGAGCTGCAAGCTGCTGCTCTCCGCCGGAAAGGTCATATGGATGCATATCGAGCAGATGAGTAATGTCATAGGGAAGCTTCTCCGGATCCGCTCCGCACTCTTCAAGCTCCTCACGGACGCTGTTTTTCAAAAATACCGTCTGTACATCCTGGGGCAGCATTGCAAGACAATTCCGGTAAAGCGACCTGTTTTTGTACTCCTTAAGCTTCTTCCCGAACACCTTTATCGTTCCGCTGTATGGTTTGATAAGCCCTGCTGCTGCTTTCAGGGATGTGGTCTTTCCGGAGCCGTTTCCGCCAAGTATACAAAACAGCTCTCCCCTGTTTATCTTGAGTTCCAGCCCATTCAGAATATCCTTTGAATCCCTTGAATAGCGGAAATATATCTCCTTGAATTCAAGTGCAGGCTCAGCCGGTATACTCTCCTCCTCCGCAGGAAGACTGCGGATATTATTTGAATATCTGCTTTCGATGAATTCCCTTCCCTCACGAACTGTAAGCGGGCACCTGCCCTCTGCTCCGAGCTCAGTGAAAATTCTCGCCGCTGACGGCATACCGCAAAGTATATCCCGGCGGTCACGCAGACCAGCTATGACCTGCTCCGGCCTTCCGTCTGCTATAAGGCTTCCTTTTTCCATGACCATGAGCCTGTCGCCTGTTGGGATAACATCCTCGAGCCGATGCTCGGCAATTATGATAGTGATACCAAAATCCTGATTCAGCCTTTTCAGTGTCGCAATAAAATCAGCGGCAGCTATAGGATCAAGCTGCGCTGTAGGTTCATCAAGTATCAGCAGTTCTGGCTGCATTACAAGCACTGCCGCAAGGTTAAGAAGCTGCTTCTGGCCGCCGGAAAGCTCTGCAACATCTCTGTCATACCACGGTCCTATGCCGAAATAACTGGCCATTTCTGCAACTCTTCTTGCGATATCACTTTTTGATACGCCAAGATTCTCAAGGCCGAATGCCAGCTCATGCCACACCTTGTCAGTGACGATCTGCTGCTCTGGCTTCTGCATAACAAAGCCTATTGCAGAGGCTGAGATGCGCTCACTAAGTTCATCCAGCGGCTGTCCCTTAAAGTATACTCCGCCTGCCCTTTCACCAAGAGGCGTCAGCTCTCGCTTCAGCATCCTCAGAAGTGTTGATTTTCCGCTGCCTGTCGCACCGCACAGCACTGCAAACTCGCCACGGCTCACACTGAAGCTTATATCTCTGAGCGCCGGCGCTGTGCAGTCCGGATATGTGAATCTCATATTTTCAACTTTAAGTATCTCCACCTGAGTGATGCCTCCGTTTCAATTATTACCGGCATAAGGACAAGAAGTCCATACGCTGCCGCTCCTGCTATTGCTCCTGCCCCTATGGCACTGCCCCTTATCTTTGGGTAGAAATCCAGTTCAAGGCAGTGTCCGGCTATGGCTGCGACACATATCCCCAACAGTGCAAGATCTGTCAGAAGGAAAATAATATCTCCTCGCCTGAACCTGAAATTCGTGAAGTGTGAACGCTTTCCTGTTCCGAAGCCTCTTGCAGCCATGCTGTCCGCAGTGATGATACCGTTTTCCAGTGCCCATGTGATTATAATTGAGAAGATACGCATCTTTCCCCTTACATCATCGATCACGTTGTCCTCCTTGAACAGCCCCATCGCTTTCTGTGCGTCGCTGACGCTCTCGGACTGACGATGGAACATGGGGACGAATCTCAGTGACATGGACAAAACCAGTGACAGCTTCGGCGAAAGCGCTCCTGTAACATACAGGAGCTTCTCACTTGTCATTATCTGGGTGAAATTCCGGAACCAATAAAGCACTCCCACTATCATTGCCGCTGAATTGATACCATACAGCAAGGCTTCGAGAGTCACCGGATTGTCGTTCATCACGAATAATATAGTCACTCCGTTATGGGAGACAAGGGGATTTGCTGCAGCAAGAACTACAAACAGCATGAAAAAGAATATATGCGATCTCCAGTGACTGCGGCCGTTCCTTACTATGTAATACAGCACTCCGCCAAAAAAAGTCATACCAATAAGCAGAGGATAATTGCAGAACATGGCTATGCCTGTCACACTGAATATATATATCGTTATGACAACAGGATTGTACTCTGAAAAGCTTCTCATTCCTCATATACCTCATCAAGATCATGTCCAAGCTCGCAGGTGTAGAGCCATTCTATCCTGTCTCCGTCCTCCAGGACATAATCTCCGCAGTTCCTTGACGGAGTTATGCCGTTTACATGGTATACCCAGCCCGAAAGGTCTCCGTAGTCCATTTCATATATGTAGTTGATGCCGGATATATATACCATTCCATGTGCGCTGCCTGCACTGCCCTTATTTTCAACTTGTATGCAATACGTTCTTGCAGCTTCGGTAAGTATATCGAATACTGTCTCTCCCTCAGCGAGATCAAACTCTGTTACATCAAGTATCACGCCGTCGTCAGGGACAAACTCAGAATCAGACTTTCCTGCGATCGTATCACAGCGTATGGTCATAGTCACCGTTCCTATGGCATCGTCCTTGTGTACCTTTTCGCCGTTATAGTAGTCGTCCTTTGACTGGATGTTTGTCATCATTACGACAGTTATCGCTATTCCAGCCGCAGCAGCTACAGCAATGAAGTTCTTGTAATTGCGCTT
>LVAK01000011.1 GCA_001604035.1 Clostridiales bacterium Firm_05 | reverse complement strand
GCATTGAATCGTTGCTAACACCATCAATTATCCGAAAACTCACTAACAACTATAATTTTTCCAATAATATGCTTATTAAAAGTTTCAAGTTCATCAGCAGGAATCCATAGCTCCTGATGATAGCTTCTTCCTACAGTTTGAATTTCAAATTGCGAACAGTAATCATCATCAACTTCAAACTTTGTAACATATCCTTTATGGTCAGATGTGTCCTTAACATTCCATTTTTCTGCTATTTCCTGAGCGTATTTCTCATTGAGAACTGGATAAAAAATAGGCTGTTCCGGCAGTCTTGGAGGAAAACATTTATATCCGCTTTGTTTAATTAGCATAAGTTCTGCTGTTCCGACAGGTCTAAACAATATCATACTTTATCCCTCTCTGTTTCTCTTGTTATGGTTTTCGTAACTTATCTATAATTATACCATAACCCTTCCATTTCATCAAGTCAAAACGGGCAAAAACATCTCACCGAAGCTGTTGCATTTTTACATCGAAACCGGGTAATATCAAATACCTTTTTCATTATTAGCACATAATTTGAATGAATCGCACAAAATACCGCAATAAATGAAAAGTTTTTAAGATAACTTTAAGACTAATTTAAGAATTAATTATTATTATGAAGACATCAATTTAAAGAAGCATTGATCACGATAAGGAGGAATGATAAAAATGAAATTCAAACGTATTCTGGCCAGTGCAATGACCGCATGCATTATCGGCACTGCTGCTGCCATCTCAGCAACAGTTTCAGCCGCTTCCGGAGATCTTGTATATGGCGATGCGAACTGTGACGGCAATGTACAGATGGCGGATGCTGTACTTATTATGCAGTCACTTTCAAACGGCGAAAAATTCGGCCTGGACGGAACAGATCCTACACACATCACAGAAGAAGGTTCAGACCGTGGAGATGTTGCAGACCGTGGAAACGGAATAACTGCAAATGATGCCCTTACTATCCAGAAGTATCTGCTCGGCATCGTAAAAACTATGCCCGAATCATATTCGCCCGGATATAACATTACCACCACAACTGCTCCGCCGATCATACAGACCACAACTACCACTACCGCAGAACCGGTTGTAACCGTTCCGAAGGAAGATGTAAATACCAAAATACATCTGAACGGTTCATCGATCACTGTTGACGGAAAATATGCTTCTGCAAACGGCAGCAAGGTCACTATCTCCCATTCCGGAACCTACACCATTGACGGTACTCTCAGGGACGGACAGATCTACGTAGAGATCCCTGATGACAAGACTGATCCGGATACAGTAAAGCTTGTGCTGAACGGCGTGGATATAACCGGCGGAAGCGCTCCGGCACTCTTTGTTAAAAACGCAGATAAGACTTCAATAACCGCAGCAGACGGTACTGAAAATACTATTTCCGACACAGAAAACGCCTATCCCGGCGACCAGGCTGAAAACGCAGTTATCGAAGCCAAGGACGATCTCACCTTCAAGGGCGATAAGGAAGGCACTGGCGTTCTTACGATCAATGCACACGTTCAGCCTGCTGTATCATGCAATAACGATATAAAGATCACAGGCGGAAACATCTATATCAATGCCACTAACAAGACTGACGGCAACTGTGCTGTAAAGGGCAAGACCTCTGTTACAGTCAAAGGCGGAAGGCTTGAGATAATAGCTGAAGGCGACGGTCTCAAATCATCAAAGGGAAATGTTGCTATCGAAGGCGGAGAGCTTATAATAAAGAGCAGCAAGGATGCTATCCAGGCAGAGACCTCTCTCCTCATATCCGGCGGAGATACAACAGCATTCGGCGACAGAGGCCTGACCTGTCCGGGAACCATCGATATCACCGGCGGAAACCTCATCGCTGCAGCTTATGATAACCAGTGCGAGAACCTTTCCTCCACATCTCAGGCAACTATTACGCTGGACTTCACAAAAGAATGGTCAAAGAACAATCCTGTTACTCTGACTGACCTTTCCAATAACGTTATCATTGAGAAAAACGCTCTCAGAAAGTACAAATTCGCTGTTATCTCTTCTTCCGATATAAACAGCAGCACTGAATACAAGGTGTTCGCAGGCGGTATAAAGATGAAGCACAGCACCGGCAGCACATTCAAGGGCGGATCGCCTGCCGGATACAAGGATGTCAACAACGATATGGACAATGATGAGCAGCTCTACAGCACTCTGTTCGATCAGAATATTATCCACACCGTGGACATAAAAATGTCAGACAGCGAATGGAATTCCCTTCTGGCTTCTGCTCAGAAAGAAGAATGGCATCCCTGCGATGTTGTTATCGACGGCGAAGAATTAAAGAATGTAGGTATCAGAACTAAGGGCAACAGTTCACTTATGATGGTGCAGAACGGCAAATACAGCTTCCGCTTCAAGCTCGATAAGTACGACAAGTACACAAACTACCACGGACTTACCGAATTCTGTATCAACAATATGTACTCTGACAATTCATGTATGAGAGATATCCTCTGCTATAACGCTATGTATGCCATAGACGGTGTCGCTCCCCTTTCAGCACATTCAGATGTCCTTCTGAACGGCAAGCTGTACAGCTTCTATATGATCGCTGAACAGCCGGGCACAACTCTTGCTGAACGCTATGCGATCGACGACGACTCTAACCTTTACAAGGCTACAGAAAGAAGCGAGCAGGGCGGCGGCTTATTCGGCGGAGACGGTGACAGCTACAGCACATTCACTCAGAAGATGCCTGTAAGCAATCTCGATCTTAAATTCGGCAATGACGAACAGCTCCAGCATCTTGAAGAGCTGAAAACTGCCATAAATCAGGTCAGCACATCAAATTACAAGTTCATTGAGGATATAATGGATGTCCCAAGCTTCCTTAAGGGATTTGCAGTTAACTCAGTAATGTGCAACTACGACAGCTATAACGGCTCACTCGCTCATAACTACTACCTTATGTATACAGGCGGAAAGCACTATTTCGTTGGCTGGGACTACAACCTCTGCCTCGGAAACTTCACAGACGGTGCAGGTGCTGTAAACTCAGACGTAAAAACAAGTCTCTATCAGGCTACAGTTGATAAGCGTCCTTTTGCAAAGCTTCTCCAGATACCAGAATACTATGATATGTACATAGGCTATGTGAACGATATAATGAAACTCTATAATGATCCAGAGAAATATGTTGCAAATTACGCTGACAGGATACGTTCACACGTTCAGGCTGATCCGCTTGCAGGCTTTACTGTTGACCAGTTCAACAAGAGCACTTCAAAGAGCGCAGAGGGCCTCCAGGTAAACAATAACAACGGAGGACAGTGGGGCGGCTTCTTCGGAGGCGGCTTCGGAGGAGGCTTTGGCGGCGGTTTCGGCGGCGGAGGCGGAGGCTTCTTCGGAAGCGGCAACATCTCTGTCGTAGACTTCCTCATCAAGCGCTTCGAGGTCATAAATACTTCACTCAGATAATAATAAAAACAGCAAACGCTGCACAGCGTTAAGCGTGATAAACATATAACATTTATACCTTAGTTATTCAGGGAGGATCTTTTTGAAAAAGGATCCTCCCTGAAACTTTATGTCTCTTATTTCATCCGGAAAGTTTTCCACGATTAACCGGATCATACTGCTGAATAATCAGCCCGCTGACACTGTAAAGCATTTTCTCTGCCTGTAAAAAGCACGGGATATATAACCGGAAATTTTTAAATATTTAATTTTAATTATTGCTTGACAATATGCTTTAATTGTGATACATTATTAATATAACCAATTTATGTAAAAAACTATGTAATTTTTTGTCTTCTTTAATGACAGTAATAAAGGGGTATGGATAAATTGTTTTCAAAAATAGCATCAGCATTTTTTCTCGCATCAGCCCTATGTCTCTGTTCCCCCGGAATCAGGGCTCATGCCGCAGAAAATGTACAGGACGGCGTTAAACTGTCCATAACAACAGACAGATCTGATTATGAACTCGGCGATAATATAATTGCCAAGATAAGCCTTGAAAATAACAGCGGCAATGATATAACTGATATTTCTATTGAAAGCACAGTTCCGGAGGGCTATCATCTTGAGGAAGGCAAGAGCTCTGTACTGAGATCAACATATATAATGTCAGGCAATTCGATCAGTTCCGAACTCGTTTTTATTCCTGACAAAGCTGAAAATGAGCCAACAGAAAAAGAGACTGTTACAACTGCTGCGGCTGATAAGGACGATGTTCATGAAACAACGGTCACAGCTGCCGTTTCTCAGACAAGCATCACTTCTGTCACTTCAACTTCGGTAAGTGACAGCGAAAGCAATAAAAAAGGGAGCAATATGCCCCTCATCCTTGCCATTATCGGAGGTATCGTTATTCCGGCAGCAGTTGCCGCAGTGATAATCTTCAAAAAGAAAGGCGTAAAAACCGGTATAATGATCCTGCTTTGTGTAACATCAGCAGGTACGTTGTATCCGTTGCAGGCAAAGGCCGATGAAGAGGATCTTTCCATGTCAGTGACCGAAGAAGTAACTGTTGACGACAAGACCTATGAACTGACGTTATCCGCTAAGTATACCATGCAAACAGAGGATATGCAGGCAGTCGTTGAAGAATATTATTCAAACAATTCTGAAGAGATTGTCGCCGTTGAAGAGGTACAGGAAGCCGAAAACGTATTCAGCGAAAAAGAAGTGATCGAGTTCCTGGCTGAAAGAGGATTCACAGAATATCCTGTAACTTATGATTTCAATATGGACGGCACCTATACTGACGAAGCAGAAGCTTCTTCTGATTCAGATGAAAAGCACCCCATGTATCAGACCTATTTCGTAGGTGAAGATGGTTCAGTCTGGTCAATCTTCATCGTAGGCCGGACTATTACAGCAAATCCTGCTTCCTACAACCTGGAATCAGATAATGATGCTCAGGTGCTGGTATCGGAAACAGAGACACTTACAAGCTATACCGAAATGGGCAATAAGCTTTACACCACTATCCCGAAAGATTCTGCGATCATATTAAAGATCGTGGATCAAATAACAAGCCAAAAGCTTAACGAAGTAACTTTTTAAGGAGGTAATTGTATGAAAAAAGGTTTATTGAAAGGGTTTGTATCAAAGGCACTTGCCGCAACAATGCTGTTGTCATTATTGCCGGCAAATGCAGTCGCAGCAAGTGATGATCCGGTCATCGTAGTATCTCTGGGTGATTCATATTCATCAGGAGAAGGTATCCCTGCGTTCTACGGACAGGAAAAAGCATGGGAGCAGAGAGTTTACGATGAGGATTGGCTTGCACACAGATCTACAAAAAGCTGGCCGGGCCTGATCGAGATACCGAATGTCAGCGGAAAGCTGAACAACTACAATGTAAAGCAGACTAATTCTTCAAAATGCAAATGGTATTTCGGAGCCGTATCAGGCGCTGAGACAAAGCATTTCAGCAAGTCGACTCAGAGAAAGGACACCTACAAGAGACTCTCTTTGTTCAAGACACTCAAGACCACATCATATCTTCCGAAGCAGCTTGATATCTTCAACAAGGTGAGCGGAGATGTTGACTATGTTACTCTGACTATCGGCGGTAACGATATGCAGTTTGTTGATGTTATCACAACCTGTGCAACAGGCAGTACATATCTCCATTTCGGCAGCGGAAAGCTCAAGCTTGAAAAACAGATCGATGAGATCTGGGCCGGATACGCAACCACAAGAGCAAATATCAAGTCTGTATATACCGATATAAAGGCTAAAGCCGGTGATCAGGCTAATATCATAGTTGCCGGCTATCCGAAGCTTCTGGATAAGGAAGGCAAGGGCGTTCTTATCAGCGAGAAGGAAGCAACTATCGTAAACCAGAACGTTACAAAGTTCAACAACAGTATCAAAGATATAGTAAACGAGTGCAGAAACCAGGGCATGAATATCTACTTCGTTGATGTTGAAGCTGAATTTGATAAAAACGGAGGCCATCAGGCATATTCCGACAACGCATGGATAAACAGCATCATCCTTACAAAGCAGGATCAGGATCTTGAGCAGAACGGCTTTGTAAGTGCATATTCTATCCATCCAAATGAGGAAGGCGCAAAGGCATACGCAAGATGCGTAAATGCAAAGATCAAGGAGATCGAAAACAACAAGAATACACGTTCAGCTAAGGCTGCCAAGGCCGCTGCAGCTCCGGAGGCTATCATCGATGCCAACGCTGTTGAAGAGGTAACAGTTCCTGTAACTGAGGCTGCTGTCAGCGAGGAGACGACCGAAGCTGCTACAGAGGCCGCTGAGGTGGCTGCTGATGCTGATGCTGATGCTGGAGCATTGGATGAAGTCACATTTGCTGACGAATCCGCAGCATGATTTAACAAGCCTATTATCAATGAGAAGATCCCGATACAAATTGTATCGGGATCTTTTTTGGATAATCACTGTCATTTATGATCTCCGCTGACCAGTCCGGCAAGGGCAGTCTCAAAATCTCTGTCCTGCCGGGCATTCCTTTTAGCTTTACCCTTTGTACGTCCGCCGCTGCGGCGTATCTTAGCTGAGACTGCACGGAATTCCAGCAGTCCGGAGATATTCTCGTCGGAATATATCCTTCCGTCCTGATCTATGACCACCGCCCTTTTGCTAAGGCACATAGCTGCCAGTCCGTAATCCTGGGTAACGGCGATATCCCCATGGCCAATAAGATTCACCAGCCGCAGATCTGCGCTGTCAGCACCCTTGTCAACAATGATAGTCTCTGCGCCGTCACGTTGGATAGAGTGTGCCGTATCGCAGATAATGGTACATTCCAGGCCGTTTTTCACAGCCGTCCTCACCGTGATATCCACCACAGGACAGCCGTCTGCATCAATAAATATCTTCATCCTATCACTCCCAGACAGCAGGCTGCGCTCTCATGTACAATGTTATTCCACCCAGTAAGCGTAATTATCTTTTCTCGGAGCAGCTATCGGCTCAGCACAGTCAGCATAACCAAGGATGCAGTGTCCGATACCCTCGTATTCGCCCTCTATACCAAGGCTTCTGAGCAGTTCCCTGCCCTCATCGGACTCGAACTCCTCCTTCGCACGATGTATCCAGCAGCTTGATATTCCATTGGCATGGGCAGCATTGAGCAGATTGCCCATAACAAGGCTTCCGTCATAAAGATATGTGGGCTTTGTCTTGTCTGCAAGAACAATGAGAATTACAGGCGCATTGTAGAACGGATCGATATCTGCGCCGATAAACTTTGCGTTAAGGGATGAAAGTTTGTCTCTTACCTCTTTATTTGTCACAGCTATTATGATAGGAGACTGCCAGTTCATACCTGTCGGAGCATATGTGCCGGCCTCGATTATTTTTTCGATTATCTCCTTCGGCACCATGTCTGACTTGTATTTTTTGATGCTTCTCCTGGTGAGTAAGTTTTCCATTGCGTTCATTGTTTTTTCCTCCTGAATTTGTTTATCTGACCGGCAGATATGCCGTACAGTTCTGAAATGCTAAGCTCAGGCAATTTCCAGCCGTCCATTCCGGCTGTTTACCCGTTCAGCTCTCTGAGCCTATCGCCGATACGATCCCTTGAATATGGTACATCGTCACAGTAAATACTCATCACCTTATGTATATCTGCGCCCTCCGCCATATTCCCGATATCACTGACACTGCTGCCATAGCCGCTGCTGCCCTGAGTGGCGATAAGGTAAAGCTCCTTGCCGCTGAAGTCGCTGCTTTCGAGGAAGTTTGCAACAGGCATGGGAACAGTCCCCCACCACAGCGGATATATCAGTATCACACTGTCGTATCCTTTTATATCTATAGTTTCTATTGCCGGACGAAGTTCGCTGCGGAGCTCCTCCCCGGCCACAGATACCGTCTTGCTGTAGCTTGAGGGATATTTTTCCCCAGTCACGGTTATCGCCTTTACGTCACAGTCAATTGCATCGCAAACCATATCCGCCAGCAGTTGATTAGTGCCCATCAGCTCTCCGTCTGCAAGCAGCAGCGAAGCTCCGGAAACCGCATCTATATCATCCTCAAAATCAGTATTGCCTATCCTTGTGAAGTAGACCACCAGCGGCTTGCTGCCTTTCCACTCGATCTTTTCTCCTGTGACCGCTTCCCTGTAGTCTATGCGGACTATCCGGAAATGCCGGTTCAGGTACGGTACCATGGCAAGACCTGCCGCTGCTGAGGCTATACAGCCAAGAGCTGTCAGCACTGCGGCGCACTTCTTTTTCTTAGTCCTGATGAAGCCGTGCATACCGCCGTGAAAGACTGCCGCCGTCAGAATAGCTGCGGCAAGATATTTATGAAGATCCACATTCCCTGCATATCTGAACCATGGAAACAATGTCCTTGAAACTCCCATACTGCTCAGCATCATAACTGCGGAAAGAAGTATAAGCAGTACCGATGATATATCTGCCAGCCTTATTGGGGCAGACTTCTTCCCGACTCTCATGAGTCCGGGCAGATGCCGCCGCTTTATGACAAGGTGTACCGTCAGGCATATGAAGTAGCCTATCCCCATCACCTCATGCACTATATTCCCGGTAAAGACGTACAGCAGCTGCACCAGCAGTATCAGGTACATCAGCACATCAACTACTATCCCTGCACGTTTTATTGCCTTCGTTTTATCCATAAATGCCCTCTATTGTCACAGGTCGTATATCTCATCCTGACGAAGCTGATAGTAGGTATCGCTGTCTATCAGTCCGATCATTATCTTTGCGAATGCCGGATCGAACTGTGTACCACTGCCTTTGATTATCTCCTCACGAACTACGGACTGAGGCAGTGAATCACGGTAGCTTCTCCTCGATGTCATTGCGTCATAGGCATCTGCCACAGCGATTATCCTTGCGATCTCAGGGATGTTCTCGCCCTTCAGTCCCTCGGGATATCCTTTTCCGTCATAGCGCTCATGATGATAACGGGCGCCTATGCTTATATTCGGGGCAAGATCGATATTCTTGAGTATCTCCGCACCTATGGAAGGGTGCTTCTTTATAAGATCAAACTCATCGTCGTTAAGCCTTCCACCCTTATTGATGATTCCATCGGGAATACCTATCTTACCAACATCATGGAGAAGTCCCACAAGATATATGTTCCGGCAGTCGCTCTCGCTCTTGCCGTATATCTCAGCGATCTTCTTGGAGTACTCTGCAACACGCCTTGAATGACCGTGGGTATACTTGTCCTTGGCATCGATAGCGGTAGCAAGGGCGGATGCAGACTGTGTCACCATGCGCTGCATATCCCTTCTCTGCCTTATCAGCAGGTTCTTCTCCCTTTCGTGAGCTGCATTCAGAGAGTTGGTGGTATTTATCATCTCTATTACTCTGAGAGCCGCTGCCATTGCAACTATGGTCATATTTGTCAGCGACAGGCCATACAGGAAAAACTGTGCTGCGGATGCGATCAGCGGACATATTATGAATACTATCAGTGTCCGGTACAGCAGCTTTTCCAGCTTTGCACGGTACTGTACTATGACAGAGAACTCCAGGAGCCACACTGTCACAGGTATCAGGTACGATATCGGATATCCGGCTGCCCGGTGATAATTATTGTGATCGTCGAAGGTATAGTAAAGCCCTGTGAACTGAGATACAATTATCAGCACCATACCTATCGCCAGTATAACAGCACTTATACTCAGACGCTTGGGCACCATGTCTATTCCGCCGGTATTCCTGCATAGATCCCGAAGGTACCAGTTGAAGGTCATCACTACCGCCAGTGTCAGGAGGAATACCAGGAAATTGCTTACCCTTACCACATTTCCTCCGAACCGGCTCTCGTCACCATTATATATGTAAGCAAAACAATCTGAAAGCATCAATGCCGCCGTAAATATTCCCATAACGAAAAGAGCCAGCTTTTTCGTTCTTGAAGAATGTGAAAAGAGTACGCAAATCGTTCCCGACAGACAAGCTCCGGCCAGCACAAACATAAGACCTATCTGGAAATTTCTTATATTATCCACGCAGTCTCTCCTCTCATTATTTTATCCGTATGTTAAAGGGCATTGTGGGATATATGGCACAGCGCCCTGTTTTTTCATATCTTATATATATTATTATATCATTTTTTCATATGATCTTCAACAAAATAATGTAAACATTAGCAGAATACTTTAATTATTTTAACAGTCAATGCAGTACAAAAAAGTCTGTTCTTCCCACAGTATGATATCTCTCCTTGCAGAGCAGGGTCTGTTAACATTACTCTGAATCCATGTCATCCCTGCCGCAAATGCTTTTTCAGCAATATACAAATCTGTTTATACAGCTTATGCGCTGTAAGGGATTTTTCACTTTACAGCTTTCTGTTCAGGTGATATAATATAGACAGAGGTGAGATATGACATGAGCATATTCAGAAAGCACGCCACACTTCCTGTACCGGTGCCCTATTCCGCCGATGATATAATGCTGGGCAGAAGCGCCTGCACAGGCGAAAGGACTATTGGATTCTATGATAAAACTGCAAAAAGACTTATGTACGAGGAGCTTGTCCGCTCCGGAAAGGATATTTCCGGCTTCTATAGGAAGTACGGCCTTGAACCTCCAAAGAATGACATAAAGGAGATATTATGATAAAGAGAGCATCTGCTGCGATGACAGCATTAATGGTGATATTTACATTCCTGTGTCCGGTGAAAGCGTTTGCAGATCCGGTTTATATCGAGGATTTCGATGAATATTATGTATGCGTCCCCGAGGATTTTGTGATCGAAGACGGTGAGGTGATAGAATATATCGGCGATGATTGTTACGTGATAGTGCCCGACGGAGTTACCGCCATAGGTAAGAATGCTTTTTATAATAAGCAGTTAAGCGGAGTCTATCTGCCGGACACTGTTACCTACATCGGAGAAAATGCCTTTAAAAGCTCATCATTGTTTGAGATACGCCTGTCGGAAAGGCTCAGATATATCGGTGATTCCGCATTCGCCTTCACCGATCTGTATGAGCTGGAGATACCCGACAGCGTCACAGTGATACCATACAGTGCCTTCTATTATTCAAAGCTTGAAAAGGTAAAGCTGCCCGCTTCGCTCCGAACGATCTATCCCTACGCCTTTTTTGGCACTCGTATCAGCGACTTCGATCTGCCGGAATCAGTAACCTATGCCGCACACACCTCATTCCTGAACACCCCATTTATACAAAAACTTGCTGATGAAAAAGACGGCTGGCTCATACTTTCCAACGGACTCCTCGTCCTATACGCCGGAAACGATGTAAACGTGGTGATACCGGATTTGGTGACTGAGATCGGCGAATCCGCTTTCTATAACCGCAGCCGCCTACATTCGCTTGCCATACCAGACAGCGTTACCAGCATAGACCACTCCCCTTTTTCTGTATACTGTCCCGATATCATCTATTCCACAAACCCATTGACAAAGGATCTTGGTGTCCCCTGCATCGAATATAAGATGCCTCCTTCAGTCAGCAAGCCTGCACTTGATCTGTCTGCTGATATCTGGCAGTTCGGAAACGACAGGTCTGTTTTCGGAGAAAGCTATGCCATGACAGAAGCTGCACGCTCACAGCTTAGCTTGAACATCAAAAAAATGTATCAGGACTTTGACGAAGCCTGGGGCGGCTCATGCTACGGAATGGTGCTTACAGTGCTTCTGGCAAAAAGCGGACTGCTCCCCCCTTCCGGCTTACAGGCCGGCGCAGCCTCGCTCCATGATATAACCCCTGACGAAGATATACTGTCATTGATAAACTATTATCAGTATCTGCAATATACTGAACCTGCCATAGCTGTGGAAAGGCATTCTGGCCTGGCCGGTGACGAATTCTTCGATAAGGTCATCGATCTGGCTTGGCAGGCCGAAAGCAATGGCATACCGTTTCTTCTCACGTTCGACACCCCGAACGGCGGACACACCTGTGCCGGCTGCGGCATCGAATCCGGACATTGGGAATGGGACGGAAGCAGCTATGACCGCAGGATAATCGTCTGGGATCCGAATTTTCCCGAAAGCTACAACGATAAATGCTGTATATACTTCCGCAATTCCGATTATGACTACTGCATACCAATGTACGACGTTAGGTACTCCATCGTCAGCTATAGCTCCACCGGAAAGATAAAGGCCGCCAGCGATGCGCTGGATATACTGAGCACGCCTGCATATCCAATCAAGAAAAGCAGCTTTGAACATGGGGATGTGAACGGTGACGGCTATTTCAATTTAGCAGATCTGGTTCTGCTTCAGAAATGGCTGCTCGTCAGGCCTGACACCCAGCTTGTCAACCGGAAGGCAGCTGATATCTGCGAGGACAACATGATCGACGGATTTGATCTGTGCATGATGAGGCAGGAACTTCTGCAAATCCACTGACAGCCGGATACGTTCTGCTTGATTCGGCCTGCATATAAGCTCCTCCATGTGTATACCTGATAAAAACCTCCCGCAGTCTTAAAGGCTCCGGGAGGCTTTTTCACAGCACTCCTGCTGAAGCATATCTGTCACGATACTGCTTTGGTGTCATGCCGTTTTCCTTCTTGAAAACGCTGATGAAGGCGCTCTGCGAGGAAAAGCCCAGCGCAAATGAGATCTCCGAGCAGGAGTGTTCAGAATATTTCAGCAAGTTCTCGGCAGTTGAGATCTTGGCTCTGGTTATGAAACGTTTTATGGTAGTGCCTGTCTCCTTTGCAAAGAGCTTGGAGAGGTAGGAACTGTCCAGCCCTACCACCAGCGAAAGCGTCCTGACAGTCAGATCCTCATGCAGATTATCGTAGATATAGTCTATGCACTTCCGGATATGTATTGAGATAACGTTGTTTTTCTTCATGTCATGCATACGCTGTGCGAAATCGATACGCATTTCCGCAAACAGATCCAGCAGCTCCTCCTGGTCATTGCAGAGGTCTGCCTTTCTGATATATATATCGCCGAGGGTATAGGCCTCGTCATGTCCCATTCCTGCCGCAACGCATACTCTGGCAATGACAGCAACTGACACAATAAAATGATACCGGATGTTCCTTACAGGATCATCGGAGAGCTGTCCCTTGCCGTCGCTGAAATTTATCCTTGCATTCTCAAAACGGGCTCTGACCTCCTCCACATTCCCCTGCTGGATATCGATATATCTTGCCATTTCGTTGGAGAAGGGAGTTCTTGTAAAGCCGCTCATTTTCTGGACATAGAGCCGGTAATTAAGTTCTTTTCCGGTATTCATAGTACACCTCCTGTACATTTATCGTGCCGGGCAGAACGAGGAAAGAAATGGAGAACTTCCGCCCTGTTCCACTCCTATGAATGTTCTGCCGATCTCGGCGTTATAGGAATTATCCCAAATGTTTTTCTGATGATATTATACCAGTTTTTTGATAAAAAAACAATATTCCTGATATATTTAATCTCCGGATAGATGTATAATCCGATCATAGGGAGATGATAATATGGCAAAGATAAACGATATGACCAACGGCAAGGTCTCAAAAATCATATTCGGCTTTTTTATGCCGCTGCTTATGACAAATCTGCTCCAGCAGGTATACAACTTCTCTGACACTGCCATAGTCGGCAAAGGACTTGGCGACAATGCCCTTGCCGCTGTCGGCAATATGTCCTCGCTTACATTCCTGATAATCGGCTTTTCAATGGGTATGGCCAACGGATTTGCTGTACTCATATCCCATTATTACGGTGCAAAGGACATAGGCTCGCTGAAAAAAGCATTTGCCGCTTCCGTAAAGCTGGCGGCAGTGATAGCTGTTTTCCTGACAGCAGTCAGCCTCCTTTTCCTCAGAAGGATAATGATAATAATGAACACCTCCGATGAGATACTTGCAGACAGTCTCAGATACGGATATATCATCTTTGCAGGTCTCATCGCCACTGTTTCCTACAACATCAGCGCCGCTGTACTGAGAGCACTGGGCGACAGCAAAACACCTTTCATTGCAATAGTTATCTCGTCAGTTATCAACATCATGCTTGACTGTATCTGCATATTCGGCTTCCGTACCGGAGTTGAGGGTGCAGCTATCGCTACCGTTGCCGCAACCTTTATATCCGCCGGTATCTGCATCAGGCGCATCCTCAGTATCGGGGAGCTCTCCCTGAGCCGCAGCGACTTTTCAGCCCCGTCCGGAATGTATTCCTCTCTGCTGAAAAACGGTCTGCCAATGGCTCTCATGAACTCCATTACAGCAGTTGGCTGCATTGTTGTTCAGTCCTTCGTAAACGATCTGGGAGTTGCCTATACTTCTGCATATTCTGCCTGCAGCCGCTATCTGAATATGTTCATGCTGCCGGGAGTCACAGCCGGATACACCATTGCTGCATTCGCCGGACAGAATTTCGGTGCAGCAAGATTCGACCGCATAAAGGAAGGCATGAAGGTCTGTGTAAGGATAGCCCTTGCAGCATATGTGCTCCTCGGCTCGCTTATGGTATTTTTCCCGAAGGTACTGGCCTCATTTATGCTCAACGGCAGTGATACGATCGGTATTGCCGCAGAATTTCTGCCAATATGCGGAGCAATGCTCTTTGCAGTTGATCTGCTTTTCGTATTCAGGAACTGCGTACAGGGCATGGGACAGCCGATAATGCCGATGATATCAGGCATACTGGAAATGGTGCTGAGAATAGCTGTTATTGTTTTATTCATCAGGAACATGGGCTTCCGGGCAACTGCCTTTGCGGAGATAAGCGCATGGACAGGAGCGCTGAT